>CAXNME010000002.1:0-235363 GCA_964203415.1 Rhodoferax sp. | reverse complement strand
TACATCGGCTTTTGGGACACCATCCGCAAACTCTTTGCCGACACGCTGGAAGCCAAAGCGCGCGGCTACGCCGCCAACCGCTTCAGCTTCAACACCGGCGAAGGCCGTTGCCCCGGCTGCGAAGGCCAGGGCATACGCACCATTGGCATGAGCTTTTTGCCGGATGTCAAAGTGCTGTGCGAAACCTGCAAAGGTGCGCGCTTCAACCCCGAAACGCAGGCGGTCAGCTGGCGCGGCAAAAACATCGGCGAAGTGCTGCAAATGGAAGTGGACGAAGCCGTCGACTTCTTCGCCGCCATGCCGGTCATCGCGCACCCGCTGCAACTGCTCAAAGACGTGGGCCTGGGCTACCTCACGCTGGGTCAGCCTTCGCCCACGCTCAGCGGCGGCGAGGCGCAGCGCATCAAGCTGGTGACTGAGCTAAGCAAGGTGCGCGACGACATCACCCGGCGCGGCCAGAAAGTGCCGCACACCCTGTACGTGCTGGACGAGCCCACGGTCGGCCTGCACATGGCCGACGTGGAAAAGCTCATCCACGTGCTGCACCGGCTTGGTGCGCGGCGGCCACAGCGTGGTCGTCATCGAGCACGACCTCGATGTGATTGCCGAAGCCGACTGGGTCATCGACCTTGGGCCAGACGGCGGCAAGGGCGGCGGGCGCGTGGTGGCTGCGGCCACGCCGGAAGAGCTGGTGCGGCTGGGGACGCATACGGGGGTGGCGCTGAAGGGCGTTTTGGCGCGATGATGGTTTAACGAGGTTTTGCAGTAATTCAGCTAAACTGCATTCATGCAAGCCACCCTCACCATCAACAGCCGCGGCGTGGTCACGCTCCCGGCCAAATTGCGCCAGGCCATGGGGCTGAAGGCGGACGACCAATTGATCGCCGAGACGACGCCCCAGGGTCTGTTGCTACGCCCGGCGGTCACGCTGCCGCTGGAGATCTACACCGCCGAGCGCGTGCAGGAGTTTGACGCGGCCGAGGCAGAGCTGGCGGCGGTCCTAACGCAGATTCCGGTTAAGCCCTAGCGGTCTTTTGCGATGCGGATATTTGTGGACGCCAATGTCCTGTTTTCTGCCGCACGTTCCGCGGGCGCGATCCGTACCCTGTTGCAGATGTTGCAATCCACAGGACACGCATTGGCTGCGGATGCGTATGTGGTTACCGAAGCACGCCGCAACCTCGAAGCCAAAGCCAGTGCGGACGCGCAGATTTATTTGCAAGGCCTGTTAGCGCAAATGGAGGTGCGTCAGGTCAGTTATGCCGAAGTGGCGCATGCGCATTCGCTGGGAGGCTGGTTGCCGGAAAAGGACCGCCCGGTGTTGCTGGCCGCGATGGCGATGCAGTGCGATGTCCTGCTGACCGGTGACCGCACGCACTTTGGTGCGGGTTATGGCAAGACCTTCGCCGGAGTGACGGTGTACGCACCGGCGCAGTTGGTCCGCGTGTTGTGGTCGCCACGGGACTGAATTTTTTATGTGGCTTTACCTCCTCCAAGGCGCAGCTTTCGGCTTCGCCGCCGCCTCTCAGCCCGGGCCGTTTCAAACCTATTTGATCTCGCAATCCATCAGCCACGGCTGGCGGCGTACGCTGCCGTCGGCGCTGGCGCCGCTCATCAGCGACGGGCCCATCATCGCGCTGTGTTTGCTGGTGCTCAGCCAGGTGCCGCCGTGGATGGAGCAGGTCTTGTACGGCATCAGCGGTGTGTTCATTGTGTATTTGGCCTTCGGCTCTTTTCGCTCTTGGCGGGCTATGGATCCGCACGCCGACGAGGAGCCGGTGGCGATGCCCACGCGGCATATCGGCAAGGCCGTGGTGATGAATATGCTCAGCCCCGGCCCGTATATTTTTTGGACCTTGGTCACCGGCCCCGTGTTGGTGGCCGGGTGGCGCGAGTCGCCCGCGCATGGGCTGGCTTTTCTGGGCGGCTTTTACGCGACCATCGTCGGCGGGCTGGCGGCGATCGTGCTGGTGTTCGGTCTGGCAGCGCGTTTCGGCGCGGGCATCAAGCGCAGCATGCTGGGCGTCTCAGCACTGGCTTTGCTGGTGTTCGGCCTGTACCAATTGGGCAAGGCCTTCGCGTGAAAATAGGCTGAGGCCTTAGGCCCTGCGCGCCACCCAATCCAACAGCTTGAGCCGCTGCACTTTGCCCGAGGGTCCGCGCGGCAAATCGCGCACAAAGTGAAACACCTTGGGTGTCTTGTAGCGCCCCAGATGCGTGGTGCAAAAGTCGCGCAGCGCGGCCTCGTCAGCCGCCTGCCCTTCGCGCAGAACAATGCACACCATGATCTCCTGCCCGTAATGGGTATCGGGGATGCCGGTGGCCGCAGCGTCCAGCACAGACGGGTGGCGCAGCAGCACTTCGTCAATTTCACGCGGCGCGATGTTCTCGCCGCCCTTGATGATCAGCTCTTTGATACGCCCGGTGACGAAGAAAAATCCATCTGCGTCGCGGTGCCCCAGATCGCCGGTGCGCAGCCAGCCGTCGGGCGTGAAGCTGGCTTGCGTGGCTGACCTCATTTTTGTAATAGCCGCGCATCACCTGCGGGCCCCGGATGGCGATCTCGCCGGTGCTGCCGTCGGGAACCGGCTGCAAGGCCGCGTCGATCACGCAGGCCTCGCAACCGGATGCGCGCCCGACGGATCCGAGCTTGCGCAGCGAAGGCTCCAGCGGGTTGGAGAACGCGGGCGCGACCGTCTCGGTCAGGCCCATGGTCTCAATCACGCCAATGCCAAAGCGGGCCTCAAACGCTTTCAAATGCGCCGGTGGCAAAGCGGCAGATGCGCTGCGGCAAAAGCGGATGCCACGCAGCGATTCCAGCGGCGGCGTTGCGCCTTCGAGCAGGTAGGAGATCATGGTCGGCACCACGTTGATCCAGGTGCAGGCACTCCCGGTGGCTTGTTGCCAGAAGCTGCCCGCCGAGAACCGGGGCGGCATGGCCAGGCTGCCGCCGTGGGCCAGCGGGGCCAGCATGGTCACCGCAAACGCGTTGATGTGGTACAGCGGCAGCACGGCCAGCACACGGTCGTGCGGAGCCAGTCCGTGTTCGCGGCTGATGTTGTGCGCGTTGGCCGCCAGATTGGCTTGCGTGAGCACCACGCCTTTGGGCACACCGGTGGTGCCCGAGGTGTACATCAGCAGGGCCATGGCATCGGCTGCGGGGTCAGGCGTTGCCGTGGCGTTTTCTGGCAGCGGGTCCTGCGCCGCGTCGAAGTCGGCGCCACACACCAGCAGCGCCACCGGCCTCGCCAGCGTGGCAATCACCGCGCGTACGGCGTCGGCCCATTCCGGGCTGGCAATCACCAATTTGCAGTCGCTGTGGTCCAGCACATAGCGCATCTGCTCGGCGCTGGACAGCAGGTTGACCGGGTTGACGCACCAGCCGCCGTGCAGCGCACCCAGTAGCAGACGCAAGGTGTTCAGGCCATTGGGCATGACCAGCGACACCGTGTCGCCCGGCTGCGTGCCCTGCGCGATCAGCAGCGTGGCTACGCGCTGGCATTGCTGCTCCAAACCGGCGTAATCGATGCGGTCGGCGGCATCCGTGGCTAGCGCGTAGAGCGCCTGCGGCTGCGTGCGGGCCTGCTGCGCGATCAGCGCACGCACGGTGGCGGCCTGGCTCATGCGCGCCCGTGTTTCGCGAAGTAGCTGCCCAGCACATCGTCCTCGGTTGGCATGCGCTCGGGTATCGGGCGGGCCACGCGGGTGATGTTGAGGTAGTGCCGGTAATTCATGTTGTCGGAGAAATTGTTTTTGCCCCAGGTGCCACAACCCATGCTGAGCGAAAACGGCAAACCGTTGTCAAAGCTACCGCCGGTGGCGATGCAATGCGCCTGGTCCACGATCACGCGCGACACCGGCAGGCGCAGGCCCAGATCCAGCGCGCGTTGGTGCAGCGCGCTGTGCAAGCCCACCGAGTGCCCCGCGCCTTGGAACGCGTAAATCTGCTCGACCCGCTGCATGGCCTGCTCAAAATCCGCCGCCGCGTAGACACTGAGGACCGGGCTGAGTTTTTCGCCCGAAAAGGGGTGTTCCTCGCCAACACAGTCTTCTTCGACCAGCAGCACGCGGGGTTGCAGCGCGGCAATCTCGGCCAAGCCGGCGCGCTGCGCAATCACCGTGGCGCTTTGCCCGATGACCGCGCTCGATAGCTTGCCCTGCGGCCACATCAGCGCCTGCAACTGGGCTTTTTGGCTGGCGTTCAGCAGCACCGCACCGCCCGCTTGCAGCGCCGCCAGCAGCGGCGCACGCACTGCATCCAACACCACGATGCTGTTCTCCGAAGAGCAGCTGGTCGCATTGTCAAAAGTCTTGGAGCGCAGGATGCGCGCTGCCGCTAAGGCCAGGTCGGCAGTCTCATCCACGATGCCCGCCACATTGCCCGCGCCCACACCAAAAGCCGGCGTGCCGCTGGCATAGGCGGCGCGCACATTGGCTTGCGAGCCGGTGGCCACTACCAGATCGCAGGCCGCCATCAGTGCCAGCGTGGCCGCTTTGCCAATCGGCTGCGGCAGCACCTGCACCAGATCGCGCGGCGCGCCGATGCGGTCAAAGGCGGCGTGGATGTATTCCAGCAGCTTGGCGCAGGTCGCCCAGCCTTTGGGCGAGGGCGCGATGATGACGGCGTTACGCCCTTTGAGCGCATTGATGATTTTGTTGGCCGGTGTGGCCGCCGGGTTGGTCGACGGCGTGACCGCGCAGACCACGCCGACTGGTCGGGCGATTTCGGTGATGCCGTTTGCGGCGTCCTCGGCAATCACGCCGACCGATTTGGCCCCGTGCAGATCGCGCAGCAGGCCCAGGGTTTTGCGGTGGTTTTTGCGGACCTTGTCTTCCACGTTGCCGATGCCGGTGTCAGCCACGGCCAGTTCGGCCAGCGCGCGGTTGCGCGCCGGTTCGATGATGGCCCAGCCTGCGGCAGAGACCAGTTCGTCCACGCGCGCTTGGTCATATCCGTTGGCGACCGCTTGGGCTGCGCGCGCACGCGCCACCAGTGCGGCGACCTCCGGGTTTGCCGGTGCGGCCGCAGGGTGCTGGGCGTGCGGCATTCAGTCGGCTTTGATGTTGGCGTCTTTGGCCAGCTTGGCCCACTTGGGCAACTCAGCGGCAATCACCTTGCCCAGCGCCTCGGGTGTGCCGCCCACGGCGTCGGCACCTTGCTCGAGCAGCTGGTTGCGCACGGCGGGCTCAGCCAGCACGGTGTTGAGGGCTTTGTTCAGCTTGTCGATGACGGCGCGCGGCGTTTTGGCTGGCACCAGCATGGCGTACCAGGAGTCGACTTCAAAGTCGGCGACGCCGGCTTCCTGCATGGTCGGCACGTCCGGGAAAGCCGGGCTGCGCTTCAGCGTGGAGACCGCCAGTGCGCGCAACTTGCCCGCCTTCACTTGCTGCGCAGCAGCGGGAATCGAGACCCACAAGAGCGGTACCTGCCCGCCCATGACATCGGTCACAGCCGGGCCGCCGCCACGGTAGGGGATATGCACCATTTTCGCGCCGGTGCGGATCACCATCAGCTCACCCGCCAAATGGCCGGGCGAACCATTACCTACGGAGGCGAAGGAAAACTTATCGGGCGCAGCCTTGGCCTGCGCCACCACATCGGCCACGGTGCGCACCGGTACGCCGGGGTTGGCGGCCAGCAGCTGCGGCAGTGAAGCGACGGTTCCCACCGGCTCAAAATCTTTCAGCGTGTCGTAGGGCAACTTGGGAAATATGGCGGGGTTGATCGTGTGGGAGCTGAGTGTGAACAGCACGGTGTAGCCGTCCGGCGCGGCTTTGGAGACGATGTCCGTGCCCAGCGAACCACCCGCGCCACCCTTGTTCTCGATCACGATGGACTGGCCCAGCACCGCCTGCAGGCGGGGCTGCACGATGCGCGCGACCACGTCGGTGCCGCCGCCGGGCGGGTAGGGCACCACAAATTTGATGGGGCGTTCGGGGTAGCTATCAGCCAGCGCCGCCAGCGGCGTGGCCAGGCTGCAGGCAAAGCCCAGCGCCAACAGCGCGCTGCGCAAGACCGAATGCGTGTGGGAAAGCAGATTCATCGCGACTCCTCGTGTAGTGGTAGACAAGCGAGTTCTATTGTGCACCTTGACAACAAGCCTTGGCCCAGGGCGGCGGCCCGCTCCGGTTGGGGCGCAACTTCAGGCCGCAGTGGCCTGGCGGACCGCGTGTTCCCAGCGCTGCATCAGTTCGGCAGCCGCAGCGGGGCTGATGGAAGGCTCGAAGCGGCGCTCGATTTGCCACAGCGCGGAGATGTCGGCTGTGCCCCGGTAGACCCCGGTGCTCAAGCCCGCCAAGTAGGCCGCGCCCAGCGCCGTGGTCTCAGTGACCTGTGGACGCAGCACCGGAATGCCGAGCAAATCGGCCTGGAACTGCATCAGCAAATTGTTGACGCAGGCCCCGCCGTCCACCCGCAGCTCGCGCAATGGCGCCGCCCCGGCAGCTTGCGCGTCGCGCGCCATGGCCAGCAGCAGCGCCGCGCTTTGGAAGGCGATGCTCTCCAGCGCCGCGCGCGCGATGTGGGCGCGGGTGCTGCCGCGTGTCAGCCCGGTGATGGTGCCGCGCGCCTCGGGGTTCCAGTACGGCGCGCCCAGGCCGGTAAAAGCCGGGACCACCATCACGCCGCCGTTGTCGGGCACCGACTCGGCCAGCGCCTGCACTTCGGCGCTGCTTTGGATCGCGCCCAGGCCGTCGCGCAGCCACTGCACCACCGCCCCGCCCACGAAGACGCTGCCTTCGAGTGCAAATTCGGGCACGGCGCTGGGCTGCGCCGCGCTGGTGGTGATCAGGCCGTTGGCCGATGTCTGGAACTGCGCGCCGGTGTGCATCAGCATGAAGCAGCCGGTACCGTAGGTGTTTTTGGCCATGCCCGCGCTGAAACAGGCCTGGCCGAACAGCGCGCTTTGCTGGTCACCGGCCATGCCGCCCACCGGCAGGGCGTGGCCCAGGTGCGTGGCCTGCACTTCACCAAACAGGCTGGCGCTGGCCTGGACCTGCGGCATCAGCGCTGCCGGAATGCGCAGCGCCTCCAGCAGCTCGGTATCCCAGGTGTTGTGGTGCACATTGAAAAGCATGGTGCGCGCGGCGTTGCTGACGTCGGTGGCGTGGACTGCGCCGCCGGTGAGTTGCCACAACAGCCAGCAGTCCACGGTGCCGAACAGCAGGTCACCGGCCGCCGCCTGCGCCCGCGCGCCGTCCACGTTGTCCAGTATCCATTGCAGTTTGGTGCCGGAGAAATAGGCGTCCACCAGGAGCCCGGTTTTTTGTTGAATGACCGGGGCCATGCCTTGGGCGCGCAGTGCCGCGCAGGCCGGCTCGGCCCGGCGGTCTTGCCAGACGATGGCGTTGTAAATGGGTTGGCCGGTGTGGCGGTTCCAGACCACCGTGGTTTCGCGCTGGTTGGTAATGCCCACGGCGCGCACCTGCGCTGCCGTGATCCCGGCTTTGGCCAACACCTGCCGCGCGGTGGCGAGCTGGCTGGACCAGATTTCCAGCGGCTTGTGTTCCACCCAGCCCGGCTGCGGATAGATCTGCTGGATTTCCTGCTGCGCGATGGCGACGATGTTGCCGCGCGCGTCGAACACGATGCTGCGCGAGCTGGTAGTGCCTTGGTCCAGAGCGAGGATGTAGGTCATGGCGGCTTGTTTAGGAGGAGGCCAGCTCGAAGCGCACCTGCGCATCGGCCAGCAGTTGGGGGAAGGGATCGGGCGGGGTGGCGTCGCTGAACAGGCGGTCGATGGCGGACAGCGGCGCCACTTCGACCATGGCCGAGCGCGTGAACTTGCTGCTGTCGACGGCCAGCCAGACTTCGCGGGCGTGGGCGATGATGCTTTGCGAGACCTTGACCTCGCGGAAGTCAAAGTCGCGCAGCGAGCCGTCGGGCTCGATGGCCGAGATGCCGATCAGGGCGATGTCGACCTTGAACTGGCGTATGAAGTCCATCGCCGCCTCGCCCACGATGCCCCGGTCGCGCGCGCGCACCACCCCGCCGACCACGATGACTTCGCAGTTCGGGTTGGCGCTCAGGATGCCGGCCACGTTCAGGTTGTTGGTGATCACCCGCAGCCCGCTGTGGTTGAGCAGTTCACGTGCAACGGCTTCCACCGTGGTGCCTATATTCAATATCAGCGAACACCCGTTGGGCACGGCGGCGGCCACGGCGCGGGCAATGCTGGCTTTGCCGGGGGCATTGAGTACTTCGCGCTGGCGGTAGGCGATGTTCTCGACTGTGGAACTCGGCACCCGCACGCCACCATGGAAACGCGCCAGCAAGCCCTCGTCGGCCAGGCGCTGCACGTCGCGGCGCACGGTTTGCAAGGTCACGCCCAGTGTGTCGGCCAGGTGCTCGACCGTGGCCGAGCCCTGGGCTGTCACCACGTCCATCAGGGTCAGTTGGCGGGGGTTGGGGTTCATGCGGCGACTTTAAATCGAACAGAAAAGAAAAAACCTAGGGTAAACACCGAATAGAAAGGAACAAATACGAACAATAATCCGGCTGTTATTGCACCAAAGTGCGGCAAGGTAGACACACACGCAGGGATTTGTGATGGAGTTGGATCTTCGGGGTATCAGCAAAAAAGTGGGGGCGCAAACCTGGTTGTACGGGCTGGATTTGGCCCTGCGCCCCGGCGCGGTCACGATTTTGCTGGGCGCCACGCGGGCCGGTAAAACCAGCCTCATGCGCATCATGGCCGGGCTGGACGCGCCGACCACCGGCAGCGTGCGGGTGGACGGCGTCGACGTGGTGGGCGTGCCGGTGCGCCAGCGCAATGTGTCCATGGTCTACCAGCAGTTCATCAATTACCCCTCCATGACGGTCTTCGACAACATCGCCTCGCCCCTGAAGCTGCGCGGCGACACCGATGTGGCGCAGCGGGTGCAGGCCCTTGCGCAAAAGCTGCACATCGAGATGTTTTTGGATCGCTACCCGGCCGCACTGTCCGGCGGCCAGCAGCAGCGGGTGGCGCTGGCGCGCGCCCTGGCCAAGGACGCGCCGCTCTTGCTGCTCGACGAGCCCCTGGTCAATCTGGACTACAAGCTGCGCGAAGAACTGCGCGACGAACTCACGGCTTTGTTTGCCGCATCGAATTCCACCGTGGTCTATGCCACCACCGAGCCGGGCGAAGCCCTGCTGCTGGGCGGCTATACGGCGGTGATGGATGCTGGCGAATTGCTGCAATACGGACCCACCGCCGAGGTGTTCCAGCGCCCGCAGTCCATCCGCGTGGCGCGCGCTTTCAGCGACCCGCCTATGAACCTGCTGGCGGCCCAGGCGGCAGGCGGTGGCCTGCAATTGGGTGGCAGCTTGAACCTGCCGTGGGAAGGCCCCGTGGCCGCGGGTGCCTTGACCGCCGGTTTGCGTGCCAGCGCCTTGCATCTGCAGGCGCGCCCTGGCGACGCGGCGCTGGCCGGGGTGGCCGAGCTGGCTGAGATTTCGGGCTCCGATACCTTTGTGCACCTGAGCACGCCTTTGGGTGCGGTGGTGGCGCAGTTGGTGGGCGTGCATTACTTTGAATTGGGCGCTGCGGTGACCATGCATTTCAGTCCGCAGGACGTGTACCTGTTTGACGCCCAGGGCGCGCTCTTGCGCGCACCGGTGGATGTGCAGCGCGGCGCAGTGCGGGGAGGGGCTTGAGATGGCGCGCATTGAACTCGACCTGGCCCATTCCTACAAAGCCAAGCCCCATGCAAGACGAGCGATTACGCCTTGCTGCCGCTGAAGATGACCTTTGAGGACGGCGGTGCGTATGCCTTGCTCGGGCCTTCGGGCTGCGGCAAAACCACCATGCTCAACATCATGTCGGGGCTGGTCGTGCCCTCGCAGGGTACGGTGCGCTTCGACGGGCAGGATGTCACCCGCGCCACGCCGCAGGCGCGCAATATCGCGCAGGTGTTCCAGTTCCCGGTGATTTACGACACCATGACGGTGGCCGAGAACCTGGGCTTCCCGCTGCGCAACCGGCGCGTGCCGGCAGACCAGATCAAAAAGCGGGTGGGCGAGATTGCCGAGATGCTGGACATGAGCGGCCAGCTCAACCAGCGCGCCTCGGGCCTGACGCGCCGACGCCAAGCAAAAGATATCGCTGGGGCGCGGGTTGGTGCGCTCCGATGTGTCGGCTGTGCTGTTTGATGAGCCGCTGACCGTGATCGACCCGCACCTGAAATGGCAGCTGCGCCGCAAGCTCAAGCAAATCCATCAACGAGCTCAAACTGACCCTGATTTATGTGACCCATGATCAGGTCGAGGCGCTGACCTTTGCCCAGCAGGTGGTGGTGATGACGCGTGGGCGGGCCGTGCAAATGGGCCCGGCCGCCGAGTTGTTTGAGCGGCCCAGCCACAGCTTTGTGGGCTACTTCATCGGCTCGCCGGGCATGAACTTTTTACCGGTCCGCTCCGACGGCAACGGTTTGCAGTGCTGCGGTATGCCGCTGGGCCAGCCGCGCGCAGGCCAGAGTTTGCCCGCAGGCGATTTGAAGCTGGGTGTGCGCCCGGAATTTGTCGAGCGCGCGGAGCCCCACAGCGCCGGTGCTTTGCCCATGGTGCTCAAGCAGGTGCAGGACGTGGGCACCCATTTCATCTGGAGCGCCGCCATCGACGGGCACATCGTCAAGGCCCGTCTGGATGCAGGCGCTGGCAGCACGGCTTTGGGTGAGACGGTGTGGTTCAAAGTGCTGAACGATAAAACCTGCCTCTACCGCAATGAGGAGATCGTGGCATGAGCGATAGCACCAAACCGGTCAACCAGAAAGCCTGGTTTTTGATTCTGCCGGTGCTGCTGTGTGTGGCTTTCTCGGCCATCCTGCCGCTGATGACGGTGGTGAATTACTCGGTGCAAGACATCATCTCGCCCGAGCGCCGGGTTTTCGTGGGCACCGAGTGGTTCTCGGCCATCATGCGCGACGAAGAATTGCATGGCGCTTTGTGGCGGCAGATGCAGTTTTCGCTGGCGGTGCTGTTGATCGAGATTCCGCTGGGCATCCTGCTGGCGCTGTCCATGCCGGCCACGGGCTGGAAGTCTTCGGCCACGCTGGTGCTGGTGTCGCTGTCCTTGCTGATCCCCTGGAATGTGGTGGGAACCATCTGGCAGATTTTCGGGCGCGCCGATATCGGCCTCATGGGCGCAGCGCTGCAAGGCATGGGCATTGATTACAGCTACACCGGCAATGCCACACGACGCCTGGCTCACGGTGCTGCTGATGGACGTATGGCACTGGACGCCGCTGGTGGCGTTGCTGGGTTATGCGGGCTTGCGCGCGATTCCCGATGCCTACTACCAGGCGGCGCGGATTGATGGCGCGAGCAAATGGGCGGTGTTCTGGTACGTGCAGTTGCCCAAGATGCGCGGCGTGCTGGTGATTGCGGTGCTGCTGCGTTTCATGGACAGCTTCATGATTTACACCGAGCCCTTTGTGCTCACGGGCGGCGGGCCGGGCAACTCCACCACCTTCCTGTCCCAGTTTCTGACGCAAAAAGCGGTGGGCCAGTTTGACCTGGGACCGGCAGCGGCGTTCTCGCTGATTTACTTCCTGATTATTTTGCTGCTGTGCTTTGTGCTGTTCAACTGGATGCAGCGCGTGGGCACCCAGTCCAAGGAGGGCGGCCATGGCTGAATCCCGTTTCCAAAAGCGGTCTATTTTTCTGATCGCCTACATCATCTTTGCACTGCTGCCGGTGTATTGGATGGTGAATATGTGCCTTCAAGACCAACGACGAAATCGTGGCCAGCTTCAGCCTGTTCCCGCAGCATTTCACCTGGGAAAACTACCGCACCATCTCTGACCGACGAGTCCTGGTATTCGGGCTACATCAACAGCATGATTTACGTGGCCATCAACACCGTGATTTCGGTCGCTCGTGGCGCTTGCCTGCGGCCTATGCGTTTGCGCGCTACCGCTTTCTGGGCGACAAGCATGTGTTCTTCTGGCTGCTGACCAACCGCATGACGCCGCCTGCGGTGTTCCTGCTTGCCGTTTTTCCAGCTCTACACCACGGTGGGGTTGATGGACACGCACATTGCGGTGGCCATGGCGCATCTGCTGTTCAACGTGCCGCTGGCGGTGTGGATTTTGGAAGGCTTTATGAGCGGCATTCCACGCGAGATCGACGAGACCGCCTACATCGACGGCTACTCTTTCCCGCGTTTTTTCATCCGTATTTTCATTCCGCTGATCAAGGCCGGTATCGGCGTGGCGGCTTTCTTTTGCTTCATGTTCAGCTGGGTCGAGCTGCTGCTGGCGCGCACGCTGACCAGCGTCAACGCCAAGCCCATTGTGGCGACCATGACGCGCACGGTGTCGGCCGCCGGTATGGATTGGGCCACCCTGGCGGCCGCTGGGGTGCTGACCATCGTGCCCGGCGCGATCGTGATTTGGTTTGTGCGCAATTACATCGCCAAGGGCTTTGCCATGGGGCGCGTATGACCGCAGACTTTGCCTGGACAAGGAGTCGCCATGTTTGAGTGGATGGCCTGGACGCTGCCGGTGACGGTATTTTTTTGCAGCATCGGCCTGATGCTGGTGGGTATGACGGTGTGGGAAATCCGCTCCCCCACCGAGGCACGCAAGGGTTTTTTGCCCATGGAAACCACGCGCGGTGACCGTTTGTTTATCGGCTTGCTGTGCGCGGCGTACGTACACCTGGCCTTTGTCGGCCTGGCCGGATGGATCACCGAGTGGCTGTCTTTGGAAGCGGAGCCGTCCATCTGGATTGCCACGCTGATAGCGGCAGTGGTTTTGACCGTGGTGATGCGAAAGGGTTAGTTTTTACTTTCATTGGATCGGCTCGGTGCCCCCTCGAGTCGTGACAGCACAGAGTTAGGGGGCACATCAATCGAGGAGAGACGACATGAAATTGAGGTACACAGCGATTACCGTCGCGATCGCCTGCGCGCTGGGACACAGCGCATGGGCCGATGAAGCAGCGGCCAAAAAGTGGATTGACAGCGAATTCCAACCCTCTACCCTGAGCAAGGAAAAACAGCTGGAAGAGATGAAATGGTTCATCGACGCAGCCAAAAAACTGCAAGCCAAAGGGGTGAAAGAAATTTCTGTGGTCTCCGAGACCATCACCACCCATGAGTACGAGTCCAAGACTCTGGCCAAGGCATTTGAAGAAATCACCGGTATCAAGGTCAAGCACGACCTGATTCAAGAGGGTGACGTGGTTGAGAAACTGCAGACCTCCATGCAGTCGGGCAAGTCGATTTATGACGGTTGGATTTCTGACTCCGACTTGATCGGTACCCACTACCGCTACGGCAAAATTTTGAACCTGACCGACTACATGACCGGCGCAGGCAAGGAATACACCAACCCGGGTCTGGACATCAAAGACTTCATCGGCACCAGCTTCACCACCGGCACCCGATGGCAAGCTGTACCAGTTGCCCGACGCAGCAGTTCGCCAACCTGTACTGGTTCCGTGCGGACCTGTTTGCCCGCGCTGACCTGAAAGACAAGTTCAAAGCCAAATACGGCTATGACCTGGGCGTGCCGCTGAACTGGAGCGCCTACGAAGACATCGCCGCTTTCTTCACCGAAGACGTGAAGAACATCGACGGCAAGCCAATCTATGGCCACATGGACTACGGCAAGAAAGACCCATCGCTGGGCTGGCGTTTCACCGATGCGTGGTTGTCGATGGCCGGTACAGCCGACATCGGTATCCCCAACGGTTTGCCGGTTGACGAGTGGGGCATCCGCGTCGCTGCCGACAAGTGCACACCCGTTGGTGCGTCCGTGTCCCGTGGTGGTGCGACCAACTCGCCTGCCGCCGTCTACGCTTTGACCAAGTACATCGACTGGATGAAGAAGTACTCGCCCAAAGAAGCCATCGGCATGACCTTCGGCGAAGCCGGCCCTGTGCCCGCACAAGGCCAGATCGCCCAGCAAATCTTCTGGTACACCGCTTTCACCGCCGACATGATCAAGCCCGGTCTGCCGGTTGTGAATGAAGACGGCACACCGAAATGGCGCATGGCTCCCGGCCCCAACGGCCCGTACTGGAAGCAAGGCATGCAAAACGGCTACCAGGACGTGGGTTCATGGACTTTCTTCAAAGACCATGACGCCAACAAAGTCGCCGGTGCTTGGCTCTACGCCCAGTTCGTGACCGCTAAGACCACTTCGCTGAAGAAGACCGTGGTCGGCCTGACGCC
This sequence comes from Rhodoferax sp., assembly GCA_964203415.1. Classification (GTDB taxonomy): domain Bacteria; phylum Pseudomonadota; class Gammaproteobacteria; order Burkholderiales; family Burkholderiaceae_C; genus Allorhodoferax. Next base: position 221,204 of record CAXNME010000002.1, on the reverse strand, counting down.
TATCCGCGAAAGCGACATCCAGTCCAAAACCATGACGGATATGGCGCCCAAGCTGGGCGGACTGGTGGAGTTCTACCGCAGCCCGGCCCGTGTGGCCTGGACGCCGACTGGAACCAACGTGCCTGACTACCCCAAGCTGGCGCAGCTCTGGTGGAAAAACGTGGCAGTGGCTGTGACGGGTGAAAAGACCCCGCAAGCCGCCATGGACAACCTGGCTGAGGAAATGGACCAGGTCATGGCCCGTTTGGAGCGTGCGGGTATGGCCAAGTGCGCACCCAAGCTCAACCCCAAGGGTGACCCCAACAAGTACCTGAGTGACAAGGGTGCTCCATGGAAGAAGCTGGCTAACGAGAAGCCGAAGGGTCAAACCATTGCCTATGACACGCTCCTGAATGCGTGGAAAGCCGGCAAGGTTCGCTAAGCCCCCCGCCTTGCAGCTTGTCTGCAAGGCACCAACCGCGCCACCGTCCGTCCTGGTCTGACCAGCGGGCGGTGGTGCCCCCATTCTTTCGTCGTGCGCGATGTGTGGATAGCCATGTCCGAAAACGCCAGTCTCCTGCCAACCGTTCGAGAGCACGCGCTCGCGCAATTGCGCCAGCCGCGTGTCTACGACATGGCGATCGTGGGCGGCGGTGCTACCGGCTTGGGCCTGGCGCTTGACGCCGCGCAGCGCGGCCTCTCGGTCGTGCTGGTGGACTCCCACGATTTCGCGCAAGGCACGTCGTCGCGCTCGACCAAGCTGCTGCACGGCGGGGTCCGCTACATGGCCCAGGGCAATATCGGCCTGGTGCGCGAAGCCCTGCATGAACGCACCACCGTTTTGCACATTGCGCCGGGCCTCGCCCACCCTTTGGCTTTTGTGATTCCTGCCATCCGTTGGTGGGAGCGCGCCTTTTACGGTGCCGGCCTCACGCTGTACGACTGGCTGGCCGGCAGCGCCGGGCTGGGCACTACCCGCATTTTGAGCGCCGCACAGACGCTGCAACTGCTTCCGGCCGTGCGGCCAGCCGGTTTGCGGGGTGGCGTTTTGTACTGGGACGCCCAGTTCGACGATGCCCGGCTGGCGATTGCGCTGGCTCGCACGGCGGCGGCCCATGGCGCGCTGCTGGTCAATTACTGCGCTGCCAAAGAGCTGTTGATCGAGGGCGGCAAAGTCGCGGGACTGCGTTGCGAAGACAGTTTCAGCGGCGAGGGCTTTGCGCTGCGCGCCCGCTGCGTGGTCAACGCCACCGGCGTCTGGGTCGACCAACTCCGCGCCCAGGAACAAGCCGCTTGCGGCCCGCCCGAGGCTGGTAAGCCAGCCGACCTACCCCCGCTGGTCGCACCCAGCCAGGGCATTCACATCGTGGTGGACGCGCGCTTTCTGGGATCAGACACCGCGCTGATGGTGCCCAAGACCGCGGATGGCCGGGTGCTTTTTGCGGTGCCGTGGCTGGGTAAGGTGATCCTGGGTACCACCGACACGCCGCGCGAGCACATCGAGCGCGAACCCGTGGCTTTGCACGAAGAGGTGGATTTCATCCTGCGCGAGGCCGCCAAATTCCTGGCTGTGGCACCGACCCGCGCCGATATCCGCAGCCTGTGGGTCGGATTGCGTCCGCTGGTCCGTCCGCACCACAGCAACGGCGGCGACTCTCCAGGGCAGACCAAAAAGATCAGCCGGGAACACACCATCCTGGTCGGGTCGGGCGGCATGGTGACGGTCACCGGCGGGAAATGGACGACCTACCGCGCCATGGCGCAGGACGTGCTGCAGGTGTGCGCCGGCCACGGTCTGGTGCCCCCGCTGCCACCCTGCCAATCTGCGCAGACGGTGCTGTTGGACGGTCCTGGCGCAACGCCGTGCAGCCGTCGCCAAGCGCACTGGAACCGGTGCCTGACGGCGCCTGGCCGGGCGGCCTCACTCCGCAGCAGGTTCGTTTTGCGGTGCAGCATGAATACGCCTGCACGGTGGAAGACGTGCTGGCGCGCCGCAGCCGCCTGCTGTTTCTGGACGCGGCGGCGGCCCGCGATGCAGCACCTTTTGTTGCATCGGTGATGCAGAGTTGCGGTGTTGCCGACCCGAGGCCGCAGGAATTGACCGCCCTGGCCGCCAAATATTTGCAAATTCCTTGAAGCGAACCCCGTAAAGCCGGGGTTTGTCGTGCATAATCGCGGGCTTCGCTGGAATTCTTTGGCGGAGTATCTGCCCAAATGGCTGTGACGTGAGTGGTTCATGTCGCAGGCAGCGGGCCCAAGACTGATCGCAGGTGTTGTACCTGCGGTGCAAGTTGGGAAAACGAAATGATCCAGACTGAATCTCGGTTAGAAGTCGCCGATAACACCGGCGCGAAGTCCGTCCTTTGTATCAAGGTGCTTGGGGGCTCGAAACGCCGCTACGCCACCGTGGGCGACATCATCAAAGTCAGCATCAAGGAAGCTGCGCCGCGTGGACGCGTCAAAAAAGGCGAGGTCTACAGCGCTGTTGTGGTGCGTACCGCCAAGGGCATCCGTCGCAGCGACGGCTCTCTGGTGAAGTTTGACGGCAACGCAGCAGTGCTGCTAAACGCCAAGTTGGAGCCCATCGGCACCCGTATTTTCGGACCCGTGACGCGCGAGTTGCGCACGGAGAAGTTCATGAAAATCGTGTCTCTGGCGCCCGAAGTGCTGTAAGGAAAAGCCATGAACAAAATTCGTACAGGCGACCAGATCATCGTGATCGCAGGTCGTGACAAAGGCAAGCGCGGCGTAGTCAGTTCCCGCAAAGACGACTCGCATGTGCTGGTAGACGGTGTGAATCTGGTCAAGAAGCACACCAAACCCAATCCCATGAAGGGCGTGAGCGGCGGCATTGTGGAGAAGACCATGCCGATCCACCAGTCCAATGTGGCAATTTTCAACGCGACCACCGGCAAGGCTGATCGCGTGGGCATCAAATCCCTGGCCGATGGCAAGCGCGTGCGCGTGTACAAGTCCAGCGGCGAAGAAATCAAGGTGGCATGAGATGGCACGCTTACAACAACACTTCCGCGAAAAAGTAGCCCCTGAGCTGATGGCCAAATTTGGCTATACCTCGCCCATGCAGGTGCCGCGCATCACCAAGATCACACTCAACATGGGCGTGAGCGAGGCGGTTGCCGACAAGAAAATCATGGAAAACGCCGTCTCTGACTTGACCAAGATTGCCGGCCAAAAGCCCGTCGTCACCAAGTCGAAAAAGGCGATCGCCGGTTTCAAAATCCGCGAAGGCCAGGCGATTGGTTGCATGGTCACGCTGCGCGGCTTGCGCATGTATGAATTCCTGGATCGCTTTGTGACGGTCGCGCTGCCCCGCGTGCGTGACTTCCGCGGTATCTCCGGACGCGCTTTCGACGGCCGTGGCAACTACAACATCGGCGTGAAAGAGCAAATCATCTTCCCTGAAATCGAGTACGACAAGGTCGACGCCCTGCGCGGACTCAATATCAGCATCACCACCACTGCAAAGTCGGACGACGAGTGCAAAGCGCTCCTGGCCGGTTTCCGCTTCCCGTTCAAGAACTGAGGTCCACGATGGCAAAAATGGCTTTGATTGAGCGCGAACTCAAGCGCGACAAACTGGTTGCCAAGTATGCAAAGAAGCATGCGGAGCTGAAAGCGATTGCGGGCGATGCCAAGCGCAGCGACGAAGAGCGTATGCAGGCGCGTTTTGCGCTGCAAAAACTCCCGCGCAATGCCAATCCGACGCGCCAGCGCAACCGTTGCGCGATCACCGGTCGTCCACGCGGCACCTTCCAACAATTCGGCCTGGCTCGCGCCAAGATTCGCGAGATGGCGTTTGCAGGGGAAATCCCCGGCATCGTCAAAGCCAGCTGGTAAGCCGCAGGAGTATTTGATATGAGCATGAGTGATCCCATTGCTGACCTGCTGACGCGCATTCGCAATGCGCAGATGGTCGCCAAGACAACTGTCTCGGTGCCTTCTTCCAAGGTCAAAGTCGCCATCGTCCAAGTCCTGAAGGACGAGGGCTATATCGATTCCTTCAAGGTAACCGGCGAGGCTGGTAAAGCCGAGTTGGAAATTGCCCTGAAATACTACGCCGGGCGCCCTGTGATCGAGCGCATCGAGCGCGTGAGCCGCCCCGGACTGCGTGTGTACCGCGGCGCCGGCGCCATCCCCACCGTGCAAAACGGTTTGGGCGTGGCCATCGTGACCACCCCCCAGGGCGTGATGACCGACCGCAAAGCCCGCGCCAATGGCGTGGGTGGCGAAGTCCTGTGCGTCGTCGCTTAAATCTGCTGAGAGGAACTCACCATGTCTCGCGTAGGTAAATTACCCGTCCTCATCCCGGCAGGGGTTGAAGTGGCGATGAAAGACGACCAGATCAGTGTGAAGGCTTCGGCCAACGTGCTGCACCTGAGCCGCAATGCACTGGTTAACGTGGTCAACGAAGGCGGCAAGCTCAACTTCACACCAGCCAATGAATCGCGTGAAGCGAATGCCATGACCGGCACCATGCGCCAGTTGGTGAACAACATGGTGGTCGGTGTGACCAAGGGCTTCGAGAAGAAGCTGACCCTGTTGGGCGTGGGCTACAAAGCCCAGGCCACCGGTAGCAAGCTCAATTTGGTGGTGGGTTACTCGCACCCCGTGAATATCGACATGCCTGTCGGAATCACGGTGGCGACACCGACCCCGACCGAAATCGTCATCAAAGGTGCTGACCGCCAACGCGTGGGGCAGATTGCTGCCGAAATCCGCGACGTGCGTCCTCCCGAGCCTTACAAAGGCAAGGGCATCCGTTATTCGGATGAAAAAGTCACCATCAAAGAAACCAAGAAGAAATAAGGAGCCGGACCATGCTGACGAAAAAAGAGCAACGTCTGCGCCGTTCGCGCCAGACCCGTATCCGGATCGCATCGCAGGGCGTCGCCCGCCTGACGGTCAACCGCACCAATTTGCACATTTACGCCTCGGTCATTTCTGGCGACGGCGGGCGTGTGCTGGCCACCGCCTCGACCGCAGAAGCCGAAGTCCGTACCGCTTTGGGCGGCTCGGGCAAGGGCGGCAATGTGGCCGCTGCGCAATTAATCGGCAAGCGTTTGGCTGAGAAAGCCAAAGCAGCCGGAGTCGAAAAAGTGGCGTTTGACCGCTCCGGTTTCGCCTACCACGGCCGCGTCAAAGCGGTTGCAGAAGCGGCGCGTGAAGCAGGCTTGCAGTTCTAAGCAGATCGGAATACACAATGGCAAAAGTTCAAGCAAAAATGCAAGGTAAGACCGAAGGTCCTGAGGACGGTCTGCGCGAGAAGATGATTGCGATCAACCGCGTGACCAAAGTGGTCAAGGGCGGTCGTATTCTGGGTTTCGCCGCCCTGACCGTGGTCGGTGACGGCGATGGCCGCGTCGGCATGGGCAAAGGCAAGTCCAAAGAGGTGCCTGCTGCCGTGCAAAAAGCCATGGAAGAGGCCCGCCGCAACATGCTGAAGGTGTCGTCTCAAGAACGGCACCTTGCACCACAAGGTCATGGGTCACCACGGCGCTGCCAGTGTCATGATGAGCCCGGCTCCCAAAGGAACCGGCATCATCGCCGGTGGACCGATGCGCGCGGTATTTGAGGTGGTCGGTATCACCGACATCGTTGCCAAGAGCCACGGCTCCAGCAACCCCTACAACATGGTTCGCGCCACCTTGGACGCGCTGTCAGTTTCCACGACGCCTGCTGAAGTTGCCGCCAAACGCGGCAAGTCGGTTGAAGAACTGTTTGTTTGATCGAGGTCTGACATGACAACACCACAAACAACGCAAACCACCGTCAAGGTGCAGTTGGTACGCAGCCCCATTGGCTGCAAAGAATCGCATCGCGCAACCGTGCGCGGCCTGGGCCTGCGCAAAATCGGCAGCGTCAGCGAGCTCGAAGACACAGCCGCAGTGCGCGGAATGATCAACAAGATCAGCTACCTGGTTAAACTTCTTTAAGGGCTTGATGATGGAACTCAACAACATCCAACCTGCACCCGGTGCCAAGCACGCCAAGCGCCGCGTCGGTCGCGGCATTGGTTCGGGCCTCGGTAAGACCGCAGGCCGTGGGCACAAAGGTCAAAAGTCGCGTGCCGGTGGTTACCACAAAGTCGGTTTCGAGGGCGGTCAAATGCCCATGCACCGCCGTTTGCCCAAGCGCGGTTTCAAATCGCAGTCTTTGCAGTTCAACGCGGAAATCACGCTCAAGACCCTGGAGCAACTCGGTCTGGATAAAGTGGACATGCTGACTTTGAAGCAGCACGGTCTGGTGAACGACATGACCAAAGTGGTGAAAGTCATCAAGACGGGTGAAATCACCCGTGCTGTGGCTGTGAGCGGTATCGGCGCCACAGCCGGTGCCAAGGCAGCCATCGTCGCCGCCGGCGGCAGCGTTGAGTAATTAGCAGGGATCCGACCGTGGCAAGCAGCGCCCCCAACCGAGCCAGCGCGGACAAGTACGGCGATTTGCGCCGTCGCTTGCTCTTCTTGCTGCTCGCTTTGGTGGTGTACCGGGTGGGTGCGCACATTCCTGTGCCCGGCATCAACCCGGAGCAGCTGGAGCAGCTGTTCAATGACCAGCAAGGCGGCATATTGAGTTTGTTCAATATGTTTTCTGGTGGCGCGCTGTCTCGGTTTACCCTGTTCGCCTTGGGCATCATGCCCTACATATCCGCCTCCATCATCATCCAGCTGATGGGCTATGTGGTGCCGGCTTTTGAGCAGCTCAAAAAAGAGGGCGAATCGGGCCGTCGCAAGATCACCCAGTACACGCGTTACGGAACCTTGGGATTGGCCTTGTTCCAGTCCTTGGGAATTGCCTTGGCTTTGGAGTCATCTTCTGGTCTTGTGATGAGCCCCGGTTTGGGCTTCCGTGTGACCACGGTTGTGACCCTGACCGCCGGAACCATGTTTTTGATGTGGTTGGGTGAGCAGATTACCGAGCGCGGTTTGGGCAACGGCATCTCGATCTTGATTTTTGGCGGTATTGCCGCTGGACTCCCCGGTGCGGTAGGCGGCTTGCTCGAGTTGGTGCGGACCGGCGCGATGTCCATCATTGTGGCGCTGCTCATTGTGGTGGTCATCGGGTTCGTCACCTATTTTGTGGTTTTTGTGGAGCGCGGGCAGCGGAAAATTTTGGTGAATTACGCGCGTCGTCAGGTCGGAAACAAGGTCTACGGCGGGCAGTCTTCGCACCTTCCATTGAAGCTGAATATGTCCGGTGTGATCCCACCCATTTTTGCCAGCTCGATCATTTTGTTGCCGGCGACGGTGGCGGATTGGTTCAGCTCCGGTCCATCGATGTCATGGCTCAAAGACATCTCGGCGACCCTGAGCCCTGGCCAACCGATTTATGTGCTGATCTACGCCAGTGCGATTGTGTTTTTCTGCTTCTTCTACACGGCCCTGGTTTTCAACAGCAAGGAAACGGCTGAGAACTTGAAAAAGAGCGGCGCCTTCATTCCCGGCTACCGTCCCGGCGACCAGACCGCCCGCTACATCGACAAGATTTTGTTGCGACTGACTTTGGCTGGCGCGGTCTACATCACCTTTGTCTGCTTGTTGCCCGAATTTCTGATTTTGAAATACAACGTGCCGTTCTACTTTGGCGGCACCTCTTTGTTGATTATTGTGGTTGTCACCATGGACTTTATGGCGCAGGTACAGAACTACCTGATGTCGCAGCAGTATGAGTCCTTGTTGAAGAAGGCCAGTTTTAAATCATCCTGATGCCGTGGGGCACAGGTTCAATTGTTGTTCGTAGGAGCCTTGTATGAAAGTATCCGCATCGGTAAAGAAAATTTGCCGCAATTGCAAAATTATCCGGCGCAAGGGCGTGGTTCGCGTGATTTGTGCGGACGCCCGTCACAAGCAGCGCCAAGGCTGATTGCACAAGTTTTAGAGGAAGCATATGGCACGTATCGCAGGTATCAACATCCCGCCGAATCAGCACTCTGAGATCGGATTGACAGCGATTTTCGGAATCGGTCGCCCACGCGCACGCAAGATTTGCGAAGCCTGTGGTATCGCTTATTCCAAGAAGATCAAAGATTTGAGCGACTCCGATCTCGAGAAATTGCGTGAGCAAATCGGACTTTTCACCATCGAGGGTGATCTGCGCCGTGAAACCACCATGAACATCAAGCGTTTGATGGACATCGGTTGCTACCGCGGTTTCCGCCATCGCCGCGGCCTGCCTATGCGTGGACAGCGTACCCGCACCAACGCCCGGACCCGCAAAGGCCCGCGTAAATCGGCTGCATCCCTGAAGAAATAGATCGGACTGATATATGGCAAAAGCACCATCCAATAGCGCAGCGCAGCGCGTTCGCAAAAAGGTCCGCAAAAACGTATCGGACGGCATCGCCCACGTGCATGCCTCGTTCAACAACACCATCATCACGATCACCGACCGCCAGGGCAATGCATTGGCCTGGGCTTCCTCGGGTGGCCAGGGCTTCAAGGGTTCGCGCAAGTCGACGCCCTTCGCTGCGCAGGTTGCTTCTGAAGTCGCCGGTCGCGCTGCTGTCGAGCAGGGCATCAAGAATCTGGATGTTGAAATCAAAGGCCCCGGCCCCGGCCGCGAGTCTTCGGTGCGCGCACTTGCTGCGCTGGGTATCCGCATCAACATGATTGCGGATGTAACCCCGGTTCCCCACAACGGCTGCCGCCCTCAAAAGCGCCGTCGTATTTAAAACCGTCAGGCCCACCGCCAGGTGTTTCGGCATCTGGCTCCCGCCCTAATTGGGGGCGGCAGTTGACATACTAAGGAAGTTCAAGTGGCACGTTATTTAGGTCCTACATCCAAACTATCACGCCGTGAAGGCACCGATCTGTTCCTCAAGAGCGCTCGCCGCGCGATTGGGGACAAGGCGAAGTTTGATTCCAAACCCGGTCAGCACGGCCGCACCTCGGGTGCGCGTACCTCGGATTTCGGTATCCAGCTGCGCGAAAAGCAAAAAGTCAAACGCATGTACGGCGTTTTGGAGCGCCAGTTCCGCCGTTATTTCGCCGAGGCGGATCGCCGCCGTGGTAACACCGGTGCGAACCTGCTGTCTTTGCTGGAGTCGCGTCTCGATAACGTGGTGTACCGCATGGGTTTTGGTTCGACACGGGCCGAGGCACGCCAGATGGTGTCCCACAAAGCGATTACCGTGAATGGCAAGTCGGTGAACATTCCGTCTTACATGGTCAAGGCCGGCGATGTGTTGGCCGTGCGCGAAAAGTCCAAAAAGCAAAACCGGGTTGTCGAGGCTTTGCAGCTCGCGCAACAGGTGGGCTTTCCTTCTTGGGTCGATGTGAACACCGAAAAGGCGGAGGGCGTTTTCAAGAGCGTGCCTGACCGCGACCAGTTTGCCGTTGACGTCAACGAATCGCTGATTGTCGAGTTGTACTCACGCTGATAGCCAGCGAGAGTCTGAATTTGTCCCCCAGCTGCGGATTTCTGCAATTGGGGTGCTTCACCTGCCTTACCGATGTAACGAGTCGGGGGTATTGAGAGGAAGTTGGAATGCACAGTAATCTATTGAAACCCAAAACAATCAACGTTGAACAAGTCAGCGCCAACCGCGCCAAAGTGACTTTGGAGCCCTTTGAGCGCGGCTACGGCCACACCTTGGGTAACGCGCTGCGTCGTGTGCTGCTTGTCGTCTATGCCGGGTTACGCCGCCACCGAAGTGAATTTCGCGGGCGTTCTGCACGAGTACTCGTCCATCGAAGGCGTACAAGAAGACGTGGTCAACATCTTGTTGAACCTCAAAGGCGTGGTGTTCAAGTTGCACAACCGTGACGAAGTGACGCTGAGCCTGCGCAAGGACAGCCAGGGTGTGGTCACCGCTGCCGATATGCAAACCCCCCACGATGTGGAAATTGTCAACCCGGACCATGTGATCGCGCATTTGTCCAAGGGCGGCAAGCTCGATATGCAGATCAAGGTCGAAAAGGGCCGTGGCTATGTCCCCGGATCGGTGCGCCGCCACGCGGATGAGCCGAATAAATCGATTGGCCGCATCATTTTGGACGCATCGTTTTCACCGGTGAAGCGTGTCAGCTACACCGTGGAAGCTGCCCGTGTTGAGCAGCGTACCGACCTGGATAAGCTGATTGTCGACATCGAGACCAACGGTGCCCTGAGCGCCGAAGACGCTGTGCGCGCCTCTGCCAAGATTTTGGTTGAGCAGCTCGCGGTGTTTGCACAACTGGAAGGCGGCGAGCTCGACGCATTCACCAGCGCGCCCACCCGCAGCAACACCAATTTTGATCCGATCCTGCTGCGCCCTGTTGACGAGCTCGAGCTCACCGTGCGTTCTGCCAACTGCCTCAAGGCAGAGAACATTTATTACATCGGTGACCTCATCCAGCGCACCGAAAACGAGTTGCTCAAGACCCCGAATCTGGGTCGTAAGTCGCTCAACGAGATCAAGGAAGTCCTCGCTTCGCGCGGCCTGACCTTGGGCATGAAATTGGATGGCTGGCCACCTGCGGCTTTGGACAAGCGTTGATTTGTAACCCCAAAGCGGTGTTGCCCCGCAAGGGCGCGCCGCACCGGGCAGTACCTGATACGGCTGCCCGCTCACGATAAGCAAAGGAAGAAACCATGCGTCACGGACACGGACTGCGCAAGCTAAACCGAACCTCCTCCCACCGCCTCGCGATGCTGCGCAACATGATGAATTCACTCATCGCGCACGAAGCCATCAAAACCACGGTACCCAAAGCCAAAGAGCTGCGCCGCGTGGTAGAGCCCATGATCACCTTGGCCAAAGAAGCCACCGTGGCCAATCGCCGTTTGGCGTTTGACCGCCTGCGCGACCGCGACAGCGTGAGCAAATTGTTTGACGTGTTGGGCCCGCGTTTCAAAGCGCGCCCAGGCGGCTACACCCGCATTTTGAAAATGGGTTTCCGCGTGGGCGACAACGCACCCATGGCCCTGGTCGAGTTGGTCGAGCGCACCGATGACACGGCTGAAGCAGCCGTTGATGCGACTTAACTGAAGTAGAATCACCCCCTTACCGCGCGATGGAGCAGCCTGGTAGCTCGTTGGGCTCATAACCCAAAGGTCGTAGGTTCAAATCCTACTCGCGCAACCAAACACATGCGGTGTCCCGCATTACAAAACGCCAACCTCCGGGTTGGCGTTTTGCATGGTGCGGCGGCTTTACCCCTGCGGCGGTCAGACCGCTTGACTTCCCAACCGATCCAATGTTTTGAAGCACAGCCAGATGCCGATAGCGCCAAACCCTACAACCCCCAGCCCATAGCCTGCCATGATGCCCTGCGTGCCACCCAGCGCTGCGCCCACCCAGACAAAAGGCGCCACACCCAGCGTCGCGCGGCCCCAATTCAAGGCCGTGGAATAAAAGGCAAAGCCCAGGTTGTTAAAGGCCGCATTGGCCACAAACAGCGCGCCGTTGAATGCAAAACTGCCCGCCACAAAGCGGCAGAAAAATACAATCACCTCGCGCGCTTCACCTTGCGCACCGAAGGCATCCGCGATCAGGTTCGCGCCCAGCGCCAGCAAGAGCCAGACGATGGCAACGTAGACCAGCACCAGCGCCAGGCTTTGCCGCAGCGTCTGCCGCAAGCGGTCAAACCGGCCCGCCCCCAGGTTCTGCCCGACGATGGGGCCAATCGCGCCCGACAGTGCAAACAAGACCACAAAGGCCACCGGAATCAGCCGCACCACCACCGACCACCCGGCCACAGCGCCATCGCCAAAGGGCGCAATCGCATGGGTTACGAAGGCGTTGCCCACTGGTGTGGCAATTTGGGTCAGAACCGCGGGCAGGCCGATGGCCATAAAAGTAGGCAGGGTCTCCCGCAGCGCGGCCACGCTGGGCAGGCGCAGCAAATCGTGTTTTTTCAGCACCATCCACACGCCCAATACGACCAGCGCAGACCGCGCGCACCATTGCGACAAGGCGGCTCCATCGAGCCCCAACCCGAGGCCGAAGATGCACAGCGGATCGAGTACGGCGCTGGCCGCACCGCTGAACAGGGTGAGCGCCATAGCCCCGCGCGCGTCGCCGACAGACCGCAGCAGCGCGCTGCAGCACATGCCCATGCCGATCAAGGGCGCTGTCGGCAGGACCTGGCGCGCATAGCGCAGCGCCAAGGCGTGGGTGTCGCCCTGCGCGCCCAGCAGCGTCAGGCAGTCGCCCAGCAAGGGCCAGAGCACCACAGCCACAGTGAACATGCATGCCAGCATCAGCACAACCGACGAGCCGGCCAGTGAACGCGACTGCGCGCGTTCGCCTGCGCCCAGCGCGCGCGAGGTCAGCGCCGAGCAGGCAATCGACAAGCCAATGGACAGCGAGCTCACAAAAAACAGCAACGTGCCTGCATAACCAATCGCCGCCGTGAGCGCGGGCTGGCCCAACATAGAGATGTAGAACAGGCTCACGATGTCCACCGCGAACATCGCCGCCAGCCCCACCGAGCTGGCGGCGGTCATGGTCAGCACATGGCGCAGGATGGAGCCGGAAACGAACTTGGGCAGCGCTGCCGTCATGCCAGCGACCAGTCGTACCCCACTGTGAGTGGCGCGTGGTCCGAGAAGCGTTGGTCCTTGTAGATGGCGTGTAGGCGCGCGCCGCTGGCGAGCGCCGGCGTGGCCAGGTGGTAGTCCAGCCGCCAGCCCACGTTCTTGGCATAGGCCTGGCCACGGTTGCTCCACCAGGTGTAGGCCGCGTCGGTTGCGGTGGGCTCGAGTTGGCGGTACACATCGACCATGCCGGCCTCGGACAGCAGCTTGCTCATCCAGGCCCGCTCTTGCGGCAAAAAGCCGGAGTTGTTTTTGTTGCCCTTGAAGTTCTTCAGATCGATCTCGTGGTGCGCGATGTTGATGTCGCCGCACAACACGAAATCACGTTCCTTCTTCAGTGCGCGCAGGTGCGGGTACATGCCGTCCAGAAAACGGTATTTGGCCTCCTGCCGCTCCTCGCCCGACGAACCGCTGGGGAAATACGCGCTGATGATGGAGCGCTTGCGCGCGGGCGTGTCAAAGCGCAGTTCCAGGTAGCGGCCCTCTGCATCAAACTCCGGTGAGCCATAACCCACCAGCACATCGCTGGGCGCATGGCGGGTGTACACCGCGACCCCCGAATAGCCCTTTTTCTCCGCAAAATGAAAGTAGCCCTGCAAGCCGGCCAGCGCCTCGAACTTGCCCGCCACGTCCGGCGCCTGGGCTTTGACTTCCTGCACGCACAGCGCATCCGGCGCGTGCGTTTCCAGCCAGGCCTCCAGGCCCTTGGTGGTGGCCGAGCGTATGCCGTTGAGGTTGAGGCTGGTGAGGGTGAACACGGGTGACTCCAAAAAGTGCGACCCGCTGCGGAGTCGAGAGCCTGAAGATACAGGAAGCCGTTGGTAGACCGTGGCCCATACAATTCCGCAGACGTTTTTATCTCACCGCTTGGGCATTTGCCCGCGCACCACATCCCTCTATGGCACCCCATCCACCTGCTGCACCAACACAGCCTGCTGACCGCACGGCCCACGACTTTGTCGCGTTCGCGCTGCAAGCGGGTGTTTTGCGCTTTGGCGAATTCACGACCAAGGCCGGGCGCTTGAGCCCTTATTTCTTCAACGCAGGCTTATTTGACGATGGCGCGAAGCTCGGGCGCTTGGCGCAGTTTTATGCGCAGGCGCTGCTGGCCAGTGGCATCGAATTCGACATGCTGTTCGGACCGGCGTACAAAGGTATTCCCTTGGGTGCGGCGGTCGCGGTCGAGCTGGCGCGCCTGGGCCGCAACGTGCCCTTTGCCTACAACCGCAAAGAGGCAAAAGACCACGGCGAAGGCGGATCGCTGGTCGGTGCGCCGCTCCAGGGCCGCGTGCTGATCGTGGACGACGTAATGAGCGCAGGTACCGCCGCGCGCGAGTCCATCGCCCTGATCCAAGCCGCAGGCGCTACACCGCATGCGGTAGCGATTGCGCTGGACCGCCAGGAAATGGCCACCGAAAAACAGCCGGATGGATCCACCCGCGATGTGCCCTACAGCGCGGTGCAGTACGTGCGCCAAACGCTGGGCCTGCAGGTGTGCGCTATCGCGACGCTGGATGATTTGCTGGGTTATTTGCAGACACAAAGCGGTGATGCCATGGGTGCGCACCGGGCGCGGGTGCAGGCGTATCGGGAGCGCTACGGCGTGTCAGCCGTTACTGCACGCTGAGTAAATCGCTGGCTACCGCCTGCAGCGCTGCATCCCAATTGCCCGCTTCCAGCTGCCGGTAAATCCGCGTCTTCGGATACCACACGCAGTCGCTGCGGTTTAGCAGCCAACGCCAATCGGCGCTGTGGGTTACCAGGATCCAGCAAGGAATTCCGAGTGCACCGCTCAAGTGGGCCACGCTGGTGTCCACGGAAATCACCAAGTCCAACTGCGCGCAAATCGCCGCCGTGTCCGAAAAATCCGCGATGTCTGCCGCTGGGTCTATCACCCGGTGTTGCGCAAGCGTCGCCTGTTCGTTTGCGCTGGGTTGGAATTGCAAGCTCACATAGTCGAAACCGGGTGGCAGATGCGCGATTAACTGTTCCAAAGCCAGACTTCTCTTGCGGTCGTCTTGGTGGTTCGGGCTGCCCCGCCAGACCAGACCGACGCGCTTCCGGTGCTGATGGCCCAGACGGCCAGACCACTTGCGCACGGTGTCAGGCGGTGCGCTCAGGTAGTGCCCAGAGACCGGCACCGTGCCCACCGTGGTCCCGAAGACCATCGGCAGACTCATCAGAAGCACGCGGTAGTCCACGGCGTCGCATACCGTGTTGTGCAGGATGACTTTGGCGACTCCGGTGAGGGATTGCATCAAGCCGACCAAAGGCGCATAGGCCTCAAAAATGACTTCTGCACCCCTATCCGCGAGCAAGGGCAGGTAGCGGCAGAATTGAATCGTATCGCCCAAGCCCTGCTCGCACTGCACCAGGATGCGCTTACCTGAAATCGGGGCGCTGCCATCCCACAAGGGCGGCGTGGAATCGGGCGATGGCGGCGCAGCGCTGTGGTTGATCCAGCGCCATTCATACAGCGGCCACGCTGCGCGGTAATCGCCCAGGGTGAGCAAGGCCAGCGCTTTGTTCCAATACGCCTCGCCCATGCCGGGCTGGATGCGCAGCGCCGTATCAAATTGGGCAATGGCCTCAGACAGGCGGCCCAGGTCGTGCAACACCAGGCCCCTGTTCACGTAGGCGCGGGCGTAGTCGGCTTGCAATGCAATGGCCCGGCTATAACTGGCCAACGCGGCATCGTGATCGTTTAACTGCCGCTGCACAACCCCCAAATTCAGCCAGGCTTCTTTGGAGCCCGCGTCCAAGCTTATGGCCTTGCCGGTAGCACGCCTCAGCGTCTTGGAGGCGACCCAATGCCTTCAGAGCCAGACCCCGGTTGTTGTGGGCCTGCGCGGCTGTGCCGTCCAGCTGGATCGCAGCATCCAGGCACTCCAAAGCCGCCTGGGCCTGCCCCAGTCCTAACATCGCAGATCCCATGTCGATGTAGGCCTCGGCGCTAGCCGGGTTGATTTCCAGGGCCTGACAACACAGGGTGACCGCGTCTGCATGGCGACCGGTCTCCACCGCAATCATGGCCAGCCGTCGCACGCAATCAAAATGGTTCGGGTGGCACCGCAGCAGGTCTTCGAACAGCGCTTGGGCTTGCACCAGATCGCCCCGCGTGAGCAGGCGCGTTGCTTCTGAAAATTGGTGGTTGTCAGGTGTCACAGCCAAACTGGGCACAGACCGCCGCGGCTTCAACCCAGCTTCTTCAGCAACAGCGCGTTGACCTGCGCCGGGTTGGCCTTGCCCTTGCTCGCCTTCATGATGGGGCCGACCAAGCCGTTCAGGGCTTTGGCGTTACCGGCTTTGTATTCTTCGACGTTCTTCGGGTTGGCGGCGAGTACCTCGTCGATGATCTTCTCCAGTTCACCGGAGTCGTTCATTTGTTTGAGGCCTTTGGCTTCGATGATGCTGTCTACGTTGCCGCCTTCGGCCCATAGCGCATCAAACACCTGCTTGGCTGCGTTATTGGAAATCGTGCCGTCAGCGATACGGCTAATCAGAGCGGCGAGTTGGGCGCTGCTGACGGGCAGGTGTTCAAACGCCGCTTCGCCAGTGTTCATGCGCCGCGATACCTCGCCCATGATCCAGTTGCTAGCCAGCTTGGGGCTGCCGCAGGCCTTGGCCGCATCTTCAAAATAGGCAGCCATCGCCTTACTCTGCGTCAGCGTCGCCGCGTCGTATTCCGGCAGCCCGTAGTCCCGTACAAAGCGCTCGGCCATCGCCCGTGGCAACTCGGTCATCTCGCCTCGCACACGCTCAACCCATTCGCGGCGCAATCACCAGCGGTGGCAAATCCGGGTCGGGGAAATAGCGGTAATCGGCGGCGTCTTCTTTGGTGCGCATGGCGCGGGTCTCGCCGGTGTCCGGGTTGAAGAGCACGGTGGCTTGTTGAATCGCATGGCCGTCTTCAATTTGCTCGATCTGCCAGCGCACTTCGTAGTCGATGGCCTGCTGCATGAACTTAAAGCTGTTGAGGTTCTTGATCTCACGCCGCGTGCCCAGTGCAGCGCCGGGCTTGCGCACCGACACATTCGCGTCGCAGCGGAATGAGCCCTCTTGCATGTTCCCGTCGCACATGCCAATCCAGGTGACGATCTTGTGCAGCTCTTTGGCATAGGCCACGGCCTCTTCACTGCTGCGCATGTCGGGCTCGGTCACGATTTCCAGCAAGGGCGTCCCTGCGCGGTTCAGATCGATACCGGATTGGCCGATAAAGTCTTCGTGCAGCGACTTCCCGGCGTCTTCTTCCAGATGCGCGCGCACCAGGCGCACGGTTTTGGGCTCACCGTCCAGAAAGAAAGACACCGCGCCGCCTTGTACCACCGGAATCTCAAACTGGCTGATCTGGTAGCCCTTGGGCAGATCGGGGTAGAAGTAGTTTTTGCGGGCAAACACGCTGCGCGGTGCGATGTGCGAGCCCAGCGCCAGCCCGAGCTGGATAGCGCATTCGACTGCGGCCCGGTTCATCACCGGCAGCGTGCCGGGTAAGGCCAGGTCCACGGCGCAGGCTTGCGTGTTGGGTTCCGCGCCGAAGGCGGTGGACGCGCGGCTGAAAATTTTGCTGTGCGTGGAAAGCTGGGCGTGCGTCTCAAAGCCGATAACGACTTCGTAGCCGTGGACGAGTTTGGCCGCGCTCATGCCAGGTTCTCCGGTTGGGCGGTATGACATTCCGGGTGCGCCATTTGGAATTGGTGCGCCACGTTCAGCAAGCGCGCCTCATCCAAGTAGTTGCCGATGAGCTGCATGCCAACCGGCATGTTGCCTTCGCCCAAACCGACCGGCAAACTCATGCAGGGCAAACCCGGCCAGCGAGGCGGGCAGGGTGAAGATGTCGGCCAGGTAATTGGCCACCGGGTCGTCGGCCTTCTCGCCCAGCTTCCAGGCGGTGGTCGGGGCCACCGGACCGGCGATCACGTCGCACTTGGCGAAGGCGTCTTGGAAGTCCTTCGGCAATCATGCGGCGGATTTTTTGCGCCTGCAGGTAGTAGGCGTCGTAGTAGCCGTGCGACAGCACATAAGCGCCGGTCATGATGCGGCGTTTGACCTCGGCACCAAAGCCCTCGCTGCGGGTCTTTTGGTACATGTCGAGCAAGTCGCCGTACTGCGCGGCGCGGTGGCCAAACTTGACGCCGTCAAAGCGGCTCAGGTTGGAGCTGGCTTCGGCGCAGGCGACGATGTAGTAGACGGGGATGGCCAGTTCGCGGTGTTGGCCAGATCAACTGTGAATGCAGCTTCAGCACCTTAAGTCAACAAGTGCTCTCAGCGCGCCATTTATTTTTGGCCATGTTTACCATTGCGCGTGAGCTGCGATCGGGGTTGCTCGCCATTCCTTGGAAGCCATCAGTCTCTTCATTGCAGCCGCCCACCATGCGCGCGGGCACGCCAATTTTCAAAGCTCCACCATCTTTTCCAGCCCGAGCCAGAGGGCGCGACAAATCGCGAGAAAAATCTTCTGCCGCCACATCCAGCGAAGTCGAATCCCGGTCCAGATCCGGCCCGCACATGGCGGACAGCAACAGCGCGCAATCTTCGGCACTGCGCGCCATCGGCCCGGCCTGGTCCAGGCTGGAGGCGAATGCCACCATGCCGTAGCGCGACGCCCGACCATAAGTGGGTTTGATGCCGGTGATGCCGCAAAACGCGGCGGGTTGGCGGATGGAGCCGCCGGTGTCCGTGCCCGTGGCGGCGGGGGTGAGGCGCGCCGCCACCGCAGCCGCGCTGCCGCCGGAAGACCCGCCAGGACATGCGACTCGTCATCCCACGGGTTGCTGACCGCTTGCTTGGCAGAGGGCGCCGCACGTTTTCGTTGGCCGAGCCCATGGCGAATTCGTCGCAGTTGAGTTTGCCCAAGCTCACCATGCCAGCCTCGCGCAGCTTGCGCACCACGGTGGCGTCAAAGGGCGATCGGTAGCCGGTCAGGATTTTCGAGCCGGCGGTGGTGACAAAGCCTTTGGTCACGAACACGTCTTTGTGCGCAATCGGCACGCCTTCCAGCGGCCCGGCCGTGCCAGCGGCCAATTTGGCGTCGGAGGCGCGGGCCTGCTCCAGCGTGACTTCGCTGTTGATATCCAAAAACGCGTTATGGGGGTTGCCGCCCAGCCGCGCCAGAAAACGGGTGGCGACTTCGACGGCGCTCACTTCTTTGTTTTTGAGCAAGGCGGCCAGTTCGGCCACGCCCATATGGTGTACATCGCGCATGGTTTACTCAATCACCTTGGGTACGAGAAACAGCCCGCGCTCGACCGCCGGGGCGCTGCGCTGGTTGGCTTCGCGGTCATTGGGCTCGCTGGCCAGGTCGGGGCGCAGGCGCAGCGCCATGGGCCCACTGCCTTGCATCGCATCCACCGGGTGCGCCATGGGCTCCACGCCTGCAGTATTGACGCCCTTGATTTGCTCCACGATGCCGAAAAACGCGTTGATTTTGTCCAGCATCTGTTCGTGTTCGGCGGGGGCGAGTTCCAGGCGCGCCAGCTTGGCAATCCGGGAGATGTCGGCAGGGGTCAAAGACATGGGTCAAAAGCGATATGAGAGAGGGACAAAAAGGTGTTTGCGGGCCGCTAAACCATGCTGCTTTATAGGGCTTGGGGTATTATCCCGCCTTTAGCTGAAGCGCCCCGCAGGCCCGATTTGGATTCGGAAATGCGGCGCGTTTCCAGCCAGAATCCCCCTTTTTATTACAGAACAAGGGCTTTTTGCGCGCATTTGCTGGCAACAGGCCGATAGGATTTTTCATGTTTGCAAGTTTTCGCCGTTATTTTTCCACCGATCTGGCGATCGATCTGGGCACTGCGAATACCCTGATTTTTGTGCGTGACAAGGGCATCGTTTTGGATGAGCCCTCGGTAGTTGCGATCCGCCACGAGGGCGGACCCCAAGGCAAAAAGTCGATACAAGCCGTAGGCCGTGAAGCCAAGGCCATGCTGGGCAAGGTGCCCGGCAATATCGAAGCCATTCGCCCCATGAAAGACGGCGTGATCGCCGACTTCACCGTCACCGAGCAGATGCTCAAGCAGTTCATCAAGATGGTGCATCCGCGCGGTGTGTTCAAACCCAGCCCGCGCATCATCATTTGCGTGCCCTGTGGCTCCACCCAGGTCGAACGCCGGGCTATTCGCGAATCCGCGCTGGGTGCTGGTGCCAGCGATGTGTATTTGATTGAAGAACCCATGGCCGCCGCCATTGGCGCCGGTTTGCCGGTGAGCGAGGCCAGCGGCTCCATGGTGGTCGACATTGGCGGCGGTACCACCGAAGTGGGCGTGATCTCGCTGGGCGGCATGGTTTACAAGGGCAGCGTGCGCGTGGGCGGCGATAAGTTCGATGAGGCCATCATCAACTACATCCGCCGCAACTACGGCATGCTGATTGGTGAGCCCACGGCGGAGGCCATCAAAAAGCAAATCGGCTCGGCCTTCCCCGGCTCCGAGGTGCGCGAGATGGAAGTGCGTGGCCGCAATCTGTCCGAAGGTGTGCCGCGTAGCTTCACCATCTCCAGCAATGAAATTCTGGAAGCGCTCACCGATCCGCTCAACAACATTGTGTCCGCAGTCAAAAACGCGCTGGAACAAACTCCGCCGGAGCTGGGCGCTGATATTGCCGACCGCGGCATGATGCTCACCGGCGGCGGCGCCCTGCTGCGCGACCTGGACCGCCTATTGGCCGAAGAGACCGGCTTGCCGGTTTTGGTGGCGGAAGACCCGCTGACCTGCGTGGTGCGGGGCTGCGGGATTGCGTTGGAGCAAATGGAGCGCCTGGGCTCCATCTTCACCAACGAATAAGCGCCGGGTAGCGCCGCCATGGCCTTCGGCGTTCTGGACCAGGATCCCCCGCCATTTTTCCGCCAAGGCGCTTCCGCCTTTTCCAAGCTGATTGTGTTCAGCGCAGCAGCCGTCTTTTTGATGGTCGCTGACACCCGTTTTCAGATGCTGCAGCCTGCGCGCGTGGTGCTGCAGGCGGTGCTATTTCCCATGCAGTGGCTGGCACAGCGTCCAGGCCTTATTGCTGGAGAGGCGGCGGATTTCATTGACAAAGTGCAGTTAACAGACGCGGTGCATGCCGGGCTGGTGGAGAAGCTGCGGCAGCAATCTGCCCGCGCCTACCAGGTGGAGCAATTGCAGTTGGAAAACAGCCGGCTGCGTGCATTGCTGGAGCTGCGCCCGACGCTGGCTGTATCCGGAACACCGGCACAGGTTTTGTATGACGCGGCAGATCCTTACACCCGCAAGGTCGTGATCGACCGGGGGCAAGCCCAGGACGTGAAGTTGGGTTCACCGGTGATTGACGAGAAAGGCGTGCTGGGCCAAGTGACACGGGTGTTTTTGTTGAGCAGCGAAGTCACGCTGATTACCGACCGTGACCACGCCACCCCCGTGCTGAACGTGCGCACCGGCGCGCGCGGTGTGGTCTATGGCGACACATCCAGCCACGCCGATGCCATGGAGCTGCGCTTCATGGCCGCCAACGCCGATGTGGAAGAGGGCGATTTGCTGACCACCAGCGGTGTAGACGGCGTATACCCCGCTGGTATACCGGTGGCGCGTGTGGAAAAAGTAGACCGCCAGGTGAATGCCGTTTTTGCCCAGATTTACTGCGTGCCGGTGGCACTGGTTTCCGGTACGGGGCATGTTTTGGTCTTGGACGGGTTGCCCCAAGACCTGCCGGCCCGTCCTGAAGCGGCGATAACCCCGCCCCCTACTCGGAGCAGAAGATGATCATGCCGGTGGGGCAGCGCCTGCTGCTACCGGCCCGGCCGGCTTTCATTTGGGGCAGCTTGGTGCTGGCTTTTTTTCTGAACATATTTTTGAATATGGCGCTACTGGGCCGCGCAGCCTGGGCCCCCGATCTGCTGGCCATCGTGCTGATTTTTTGGACCGTGCACCAGACCAACCGGGTCGGTATTGGCGCGGCTTTCATCTTCGGGCTGCTGATGGACGTGCACCAAGGCAGCTTGATGGGCCAGCATGCCTTGGCCTACATCATCTTGAGCTACTGTGCGACCGCGATCCACCGCCGCATGCTCTGGTTTGGATTGCGCGGGCAAGCCTTGCAAATTTTCCCTCTGTTTGTGCTGGCCAACCTGGTGGCATGGGCGCTGCGCCTGCTCGCTGGCGGCGCGTCACCCGACTGGGGCTTGGTGCTGGCTCCGGTGTTGCAGTCCATGCTGTGGCCCCTGGTGAGCTTGCTTTTGTTTGCGCCCCAACACCGCGCACCCAATCCCGATGCGACCCGGCCCATTTGAGATGGTGGCGGCGCGCGCACTATGACCCAGCTGCGCAATATTGATGCGGAGCTGCAGCGCTTTCGCCACCGCATTTTTGTATTCACAGTGCTGGTGGCGGTCTGCTTTTTACTGCTGTTCCTGCGTTTGGCCTATTTGCAGATATGGCGCCACGAAGACCTGCTGGCGCAGGCCGAGAGCAACCGCACAGCGAGTGTTCCCGTCGTACCCAACCGCGGGCTGATTCTGGATCGCAATGGGGTGGTGCTGGCGACCAATTATTCAGCCTACACCTTGGAGATAACCCCCTCCAAAACCGCCGATCTGGAGCAAACGATAGAGACCTTGTCCACCCTGGTGGATATCAGCCCGCGCGACCGGCGCCGGTTCAAAAAGCTGATGGAAGAGTCCCGCAGTTTTGAGTCCCTGCCGATCCGTAGCCGCCTGTCCGAAGCGGAGGTGGCCCGCTTTTCGGCACAACGTTTCCGCTTCCCAGGCGTGGAAATCAAGGCGCGCCTGTTTCGCAGCTATCCCTACGGTGAATTGGCCAGCCATGTGATCGGCTACATCGGGCGCATCAACCAGACCGAAAAAGAGGCGATTGAGCAGGGGGATGACCCTGCCAATTACCGCGGCACGGAGTACATAGGCAAGCTCGGCGTGGAGCAAAGTTATGAGCACCAACTCCACGGCATAACCGGCATGCAGCAGGTGGAGACCTCGGCCGGTGGGCGCGCGGTGCGGCGGCTGTCGAGCAACCCCGCCACGCCGGGCGACACCGTGGTGCTCTCGCTGGATATCAAGCTGCAGCATTTGGTGGAGCAGATGTACGGGGAGCGGCGCGGTGCGTTCGTGGCGCTGGATCCGCGCAGCGGCGAGGTGCTGGCATTTGTGAGCAAGCCCACATTCGACCCCAATATGTTTGTTGACGGTATTGATGTGGAGAACTGGCAGCAGCTCAACCTCTCGCCCGACAAACCGCTGCTCAACCGCGCACTGCGCGGGACCTACCCGCCGGGTTCCACCTACAAGCCCTTCATGGCTTTGGCTGCCCTGGAGACCAACAAGCGATCGCCCGAGTACACCATCTCCGATCCGGGTTATTTCATGTTCGGCAACCACCGTTTTCGCGACGACAAGGAGGGCGGCCATGGACGGGTGAATATGTACCTGTCTATCGTTGCCTCATGTGATACCTACTACTACACCTTGGCCAATGAAATGGGCGTCGACACCATTTACGAGCAGATGCACCGCTTCGGGTTTGGCGAGTTCACGGGGATCGACATCCTGGGCGAGTCGCGCGGCCTGTTGCCCTCCACCGATTGGAAGCGCCGCGCCTACCGCAAACCGGAACAGCAAAAATGGTACGCCGGCGAGACGATTTCGCTGGGTATCGGACAGGGTTACAACGCCTTCACCATGCTGCAGCTGGCCCAAGCGACGGCAACGCTGGCCAACAATGGGGTGCGCTATCCGCCGCGTTTGGTCAGCGCCACGGTGGATGCGGTCAGCGGCGCAAAAATCACCAGCGCAGCCGCCGAGCCGGTGAATCTGGGCTTTTCCCAGGCCCACATCGATGTGATCCGCGAGGCGATGGTGGGCGTGACCATTGCGGGCACTTCGGCCCGCGTGTTTGCCGGCACCGCCTATGTCAGCGCCGGCAAGACCGGCACGGCGCAGGCGGTCGGTATCGGTCAGAACGAAAAATACGACGCCAGCAAAATCGCTGAACACCTGCGCGACCACGCGCTCTACATCACCTATGCCCCGGCGGATAAGCCCACGATTGCCTTGGCGATGGTGGTGGAAAACGCCGGATTTGGGGCCGAGCATGCCGCTCCGATTGCCCGGCGCGCGCTGGATTACTGGCTCTTGGGCAAATACCCGAATGCGCAGGACATGGAGGCTGTGAGCAAAGGGCAGGCCTCGGCACCGATAGGTGTTCCACGCAACGCGGCTGAGATGGTCTGGCCTCCGGTGCGGCCCGTAGCATCTCCCCCTGCGCCATGAAAAAGCCCCGCGTGGGCGGGGCTTTTCAGATTTTTTAGTCTCCTCGGATCACTTCGTGC
Organism: Rhodoferax sp.; assembly: GCA_964203415.1. Classification (GTDB taxonomy): domain Bacteria; phylum Pseudomonadota; class Gammaproteobacteria; order Burkholderiales; family Burkholderiaceae_C; genus Allorhodoferax. The sequence goes on along the minus strand of CAXNME010000002.1, from coordinate 197,399 downwards.
GCCGCAGAGGCACCAGAGCGAACATCACATGCGCACGAATGTAGTGCGCACCACAGGGTCCTGGTATCAGGTGTTTCCCGTAGATCGCAGCCCATCTTCAGCAATCCACTGGGCTGCTTTTTCGGCAATCATCAGGGTGGGGGAGTTGGTATTGCCGCTGGTAATCACCGGCATGACGCCCGCATCGACGATACGCAGGCCACTGACGCCAAAAACGCGCAGTCGGGCGTCTACCACTGCCATGGGGTCGTCGCTGCGCCCCATTTTGGTGGTGCCGACCGGGTGAAAAATCGTGCTGGCGATATCGCCGGCCAATTGAGCCAACTCCGCATCCGTTTGGTACTGGACCCCGGGTTTGTATTCCACAGGGGTGAAGCGCTTCAGCGCGTCCTGGCTGATGATGTTGCGCGTGACCCGCAGGGAGTCGGCGGCCACTTTGCGGTCGGCATCGGTGCTGAGGTAGTTGGGCGAGATCGCGGGGGCATCGGCAAAATCCGGCGTTTTGATCGCGATGCTGCCCCGGCTGGTGGGGTTGAGGTTGCACACGCTGGCCGTGATCGCGTTGAAGGTGTGCAGCGGCGAGCCAAAAGCGTCCAGGCTGAGCGGCTGCACGTGGTACTGGATATTCGGGTAGGGCTTGGCCGGGTCGCTGCGGGTGAAAGCACCGAGTTGGCTCGGTGCCATGCTCAGCGGTCCTGAGCGGCTCCACAGGTATTCCAGCCCCATGGCGGCTTTGCTCAACCAGGAGTTGGCCAGGGTATTGAGCGTGACCGTGTTTTGCACTGTGAACACCGCCCGGATTTGCAGGTGATCCTGCAGGTTGTGGCCCACACCGGGGAGGTCTTTCAGCACCGCAATACCTTTGGCCTGCAGCAGCGCGGCGGGCCCCAGCCCGGAGAGTTGCAAGATCTGCGGCGTGGCCACACTGCCGGCGCTCAGGATCACCTCGGCGCGGGCATGCGCTTGCACCATCTCGCGCCCGTTCCACACCTGCACGCCGGTGCAGCGCATGGGGCTCTGTGCGCTTGCCGGTGCGATCAGCAGGCGCGTTACTTGGGCGCCGGTCCAGAGTTCAAAATTGGGTCGCCCGTAACAGGTCGGTCGCAAAAACGCCTTGGCGGTATTCCAGCGCCAGCCCTTCTTCTGGTTGACCTCGAAATAGCCCACGCCGTGGTTATCACCCGTATTGAAATCGGCGCTGGCTGGAATGCCCGCTTGTACGGCGGCCTGGGCGAAGGCCTCCAGCACATCCCAGCGCAGTCTTTGTTTGTCCACCCGCCATTCGCCACCGGCTTGGCGCTTTTTGAGCAGCTGGTGGTACGGGCTATGCGGCTCAGCCAGCGGATCAGGGATGGACGTCTTGGCTCCGTGTATGGGTGAGGCTCCGAGGTGGTGGTCTTCGTGCAGTTTGAAATAGGGCAGGCTGTTGTCCCAGTTCCAGGAAGGATCGCCCAGCAAGCTGGCCCAGTTGTCATAGTCGCGGGCCTGGCCGCGCATGTAAATCATGCCGTTGATGCTGCTGCAGCCGCCCAGGGTTTTGCCGCGCGGGTAAATCAGGCTGCGGCCATTGAGGCCCGCTTGTGGCTCGGTGGTGAAACGCCAGTCGGTGCGCGGGTTGCCAATGCAGTACAGGTAGCCCACCGGGATGTGAATCCAGTGGTAATCGTCTTTCGGCCCGGCTTCGATCAGCAGCACGCGCTTGCTGGCATCTGCGCTGAGCCGGTTGGCCAGCAGGCAACCGGCCGTACCCGCACCCACGATGATGTAGTCGAAGGTGCTATCGCCCATAGTCCGCCCGGCCTTTAGGCTTTAGGCCTTGAGTTTGCGGGCGGCTTCCAGCGCAAAGTAGGTCAAGATGCCATCCGCGCCAGCGCGCTTGAACGCCAGCAGGCTCTCCATCATCACGGCGTCATGGTCCAGCCAACCATTGGCCGCAGCGCCTTTGAGCATGGCGTATTCGCCGGACACCTGGTAAGCAAAGGTGGGAACGCCAAATGCATCTTTGACCCGGCGCACCACGTCCAAATACGGCATGCCGGGTTTGACCATCACCATATCCGCGCCTTCGGCAATGTCCATGGCCACTTCGCGCAGGGCCTCGTCGCTGTTGGCGGGATCCATCTGGTAGGACTTTTTATTGCTTTTACCCAGGTTGCCGGCCGACCCCACGGCGTCGCGGAAAGGGCCGTAAAACGCACTGGCGTATTTGGCGCTGTAGGCCATGATGCGGGTGTGGATCAGATTTTTCGCTTCCAGCGCCTGGCGGATCGCGCCGATGCGCCCATCCATCATGTCGCTGGGGGCCACGATGTCGACCCCGGCCTCGGCTTGCACCAGCGCCTGCTGCACCAGCATGCGGGTGGTCTCGTCATTCAGGATATAGCCCTCTTCCTCGGGGCGCTTGTCTGGAATACCGTCCTGGCCGTGGCTGGTGAAAGGGTCCAGTGCGACATCGGTCATCACACCCAGGTTGGGGAACTCTTTTTTCAGCGCCCGCACCACGCGCGGCACCAGGCCATCCGGGTTGGTGGCCTCTGTGCCCTCATAGGTTTTGAGCGATGCATCAATCACCGGAAACAAGGCCATGACCGGAATCTCCAGCCGTTGGCATTCTTCTGCCACTGGCAACAGGTAGTCCAGCGTCAGCCGTTCCACGCCAGGCATGGAGGCCACGGGAAAACGGGTACGCGTCCCCTCCGTCACAAAGACCGGGTAGATCAGATCGTGGCTGGAGAGCTGGTTCTCGCGGACCAGGTTGCGGGTGAACACATCGCGGCGCAGGCGGCGCGGGCGTCCAGAGGGAAAAGGTGCGGGTGTGGTCATGCGGACAATTTTGCCCTAATGGATGAAAACTGCGGCAGACCCTTTGCTACAATTTATTCGGGCTCTTCGGAGTCTCCCGCTTTTCCTCCCTGAGCGGGGCCTTGATGTGTGACAGCAAATAGGCTTGACACCCCAGCCCAGTGCTGGGGTTTTTTTTCGCCTGCCCACCTCTGCGATCGCCTGCGCTGTGTGCTCCCCGACCCGAGGGACTACACTTTGTGCATGCTGTGGGTCAAATCATTCCATATCGTTTTTGTGTCCAGTTGGTTTGCCGGCCTGTTTTACCTGCCGCGCATTTTTGTCAACCTGGCTATGGTCGATGTAGCGCCCAGCGCCGAACGGGACCGTCTGCTCCTGATGGCGCGCAAGTTGTTGCGTTTCACCCATATTCTGTCCGTCGTTGCGGGCGCTTTGGGTGTTTGGCTGTGGGCCGGTTACGGCATCGGTTGGGGCGAAGGCAATGCCTGGATGCACGCCAAGCTCTTGGTCGTTCTGTTGGTATTGGCCTACCAATATGTGTGCGCCCGCATGCTGGCGCGCTTTGAGCAGGGCTATGGCATGCCCGGGCACGTCTGGTTTCGCTGGTTCAACGAAATTCCCGTGCTCCTGATGGTGGCTGCGGTGGTGCTGGTGGTGGTCAAGCCGATCTGAAGCAGCCATGCCAACGCGTAAAACCGCCGCGTTGCCTCTCGCCTCGCTTTATGCGCTGACCGTCGCTTACGCTAGTTTGTACCCTTTTGCGGACTGGCGTGATCAGGGCAATGCACCCTGGGCGTTTTTGCTAGCGCCCTGGCCCAAGTACTGGACTGGCTTTGATGTGGGCATCAACATCCTGGGCTATGCGCCCTTCGGTGCTTTATTGGCGGTGGCGCTGTTCCGGCGTGCCGCAACTGCCCGCCCTTTGGTTCTGGCGATAGCCATAGCTGCTTGTGTATCTATGTTGATGGAGGCTTTGCAGGCGTATCTGCCCGCACGGGTGGCCTCGCGCGAGGATTGGCTCTTGAATGTTGCGGGCGCTGGTTTGGGTGCTGGCGTGGCTTTGTTGCTGGAACGCGCTGGCGCGCTGGAGCGCTGGAATCTCATCCGACGACGTTGGTTTGTCCCCGACGCGGGCGGCGCACTGGTGCTGCTGGCGGTGTGGCCGGTCGCATTGCTGTTCCCCACGGCAGTGCCTTTCGGCCTGGGGCAGGTGTGGGGGCGCTTGCTGACCAATATGCATGAACTGCTGCGCCCGCCGCCCGATGTGGAGCAGCCCTTGTTGGACTTCCTGGCCCAGCTGCTCCCACCTGCGCCTGTGGGTCAGACGCCTTTGTCAACGGCCACCGAACTGGGCTGCGTGGCCATCGGCGTGGTTTTGCCCAGTTTGCTGGGCTATTGCGTGATTCCAGCGTGGCACCGACGTGTGCTTGTTTGGCCTGGCGGTTTTGGTGATGGCGGTGGGCGTGAGCACCTTGTCCTCGGCCCTGAGTTGGGGCCCCTCGCACGCCTGGGCCTGGCTCACGGGCGTCGCGCAAGCCGGATTGGTGCTGGGCGGGCTGATGGCTTTCGCGCTGAGCGCAGTGCCGTGGAGGACGGGCTGTGCCATCGCGCTGGTGGCGATGGGCGCTTATCTGAGCCTGCTCAACCAGGCACCGGCGAGCCCTTATTTTGCGCAAACCCTGCAGACCTGGGAGCAGGGCAGCTTCATACGCTTCAATGGTCTTGCGCAGTGGTGCGGTTGGTTGTGGCCTTATGCGGCAGGCATCTACTTTGTGCTTCGACTGGGCCAGCGGGGCTCGAAAATTTACAATGCGCCATGACCATACCCATTGCGCCAACCCCCTCCGCCCAGCCCTCCCATTACTTTGAGCGCCACATTTTCTTTTGCTTAAACGAACGCAAAAATGGTGAGGCTTCGTGCTCCCAGCATCATGCGCAGGAAGCCTTTGACCACTGCAAGCGCGCGGTACGCGAAGCCAATCTGAATGGCCCGGGCAGGGTGCGGGTCAACAAAGCAGGATGTCTGGACCGGTGTTCGGGCGGCCCGGTTGCGGTCGTGTACCCCGAAGGTGTTTGGTACACCTATGTGGACACGAGCGATATCGATGAGATTGTGCGCTCCCACTTGCAGAATGGCCAGGTGGTCCACCGTTTGGAGCTGGACCCGGGCGTGGGGCGTTGATGCCCCGATGAACGCCCAGACACAGAAGCTGTCCATCGCGGGTCCAGCAGGCACATTGGAGGCGCTGTTGGATTACCCCGCAGGCCTGGAGGCGTCGCAGCTGCTGGGAACTGCGGTGATTGCGCACCCACACCCCTTGTTCGGCGGCACCATGGACAACAAGGTGGTGCAGACGGTGGCGCGGGCCTTTGTGCAGGCCGGGTGGTGCGCCTTGCGTTTCAACTTCCGGGGCGTGGGCAACAGCCAGGGTGCGTATGACGAAGGCCGTGGAGAACTTGAGGACATGCTGGCCGTGGTGGAGGCCCGCGCCGCAATCGGCCCCTTGGCATTGGCCGGCTTTTCTTTCGGTGCTTTTGTCGGCGGCTTCTGCGGCGGTTCGGCTGGAAGTGGAACGCCGCGTGGAGCATGTGGTGCTGGTGGGTGCAGCCGCCAGTCGCTTCAATTTGGAGCAGGTGCCGGTTTCTCTTCGGCCCCGGACCTCGCTGGTCCACGGCGAGGTAGATGAAACCGTCCCGTTGGCGGCGGTGATGGACTGGGCCCGCCCGCAAAACCTGCCGGTGACGGTCTTGCCCGGCTGTAGCCACTTCTTTCACGGACAATTGCCGCTTTTGCGTCAGGTCATCGTCGGCGGCATCGCCGCCCACCTGGCAACTGTGACCACCTGATATTTCCGCTGCGCACCTTGCGCGGCCCATTTTTATTCCCTTTGAACGTATGAAAAATCTCCTGATCGCGGCTTGGGGTGCGTTGTGCATCGCGGCTGCAGCCCAAACGCCCCAAGCCCCCGAAATCGCCGCCAAGTCCTATCTTTTGCTTGACCTGACCGCCGGACAGGTGCTGGCCGCGAAGGCGCAGGACGATTTGGTGGAGCCTGCCTCCCTCACCAAGTTGATGACCGCGTATTTGGTGTTCGATGCCTTGCGCGCGCGCAAGGTCGATTTGAAACAGACCCTACCAGTCAGCGAGCGTGCTTGGAAGATGCCGGGTTCGCGCATGTTCATCGACCCCAAGATGCAGGTGAGCGTGGAAGACCTGCTCAAGGGCATGATCGTGCAATCGGGCAATGACGCGACCGTGGCCTTGGCCGAAGGCGTGGGCGGGACCGTAGAGCACTTCGTGCGAGATGATGAACGCCCAGGCGCAGGCTTTGGGCATGAAGTCCACCAGCTACCGCAACCCTGAAGGACTGACCGCGCCCGGCCACCGCACCACGGCAAGTGACCTGGGCCTGTTGGCCACCCGTTTGATGCAGGACTTCCCGCAGTACGTTGGCCTGTATGCCATCAAGCACTACCGGTATCCGGGAACCCCGGCCGCCAATGACAACAACCGCAATTTGCTGCTGTTTCGCGACCCGACCGTCGACGGCCTGAAAACCGGCCACACCGATGCGGCGGGCTACTGCATGGTGGCCACCGCGCACCGGGAATATCCCAACCTGGTTGTCGCGGGGGCGCCGGCGGGCACGGCTGCTGCGCTGGGCAGTCGCCGCTTGCTGTCCATCGTGCTCGGTGCCGACAGCGAGGCGACGCGGGCTGCAGAATCGCAAAAATTGTTGAACTGGGGTTACACGGCCTATAACGCGGTCAAATTGTTTGACGCCGGGCAGGCGGTGGTGACACCCACTGTCTGGAAGGGCGCGCAGTCCAGCGTGAAGGTGGGGGCTTCCCAAGCGCTGGTGGTCGCCGTGGCGGGTGGCAGTGCTGGCGGCCTCACAACCCAGGTGTTGCGCACGGACCCGCTGCTGGCCCCCCTGGCCAACGGCCAACAGGTTGCCACGCTGCGGGTTTTGCAGGGCGATAAGGTGGTGCGTGAGATGCCGCTAGTCGCCCTGGAGGCGGTTCCGCAGGCCGGTTTCCTGTCGCGCACCTGGGATGCGTTGCGCCTATGGATCCGTTAGCGCCTGCTTTTTTCTCACTCTTGGCCACCAACCCGGTTGGCCCGCTAGCCCGCTGATATACTCGCGGGCTTTCCCCTGCGTAATGGGTTGCATAGCGCCGAAGGTGCTGTTTGCAGCCAAACTGCTGAATTTTGTTTGCCGGGCCCCTTTTTCGGGCCATTTTTAGGAGGCTTTCGTGCCAACCATCAACCAGTTAGTGCGCCAAGGGCGCGAGGTCGAAACGATCAAATCGAAGAGCCCCGCTATGCAGAATTCGCCGCAGCGTCGTGGCGTTTGCACCCGCGTGTACACCACAACCCCAAAGAAGCCCAACTCCGCGCTGCGCAAGGTTGCCAAAGTGCGTCTGACCAACGGCTTTGAGGTAATTTCCTACATCGGCGGCGAAGGCCACAACCTGCAGGAGCACAGCGTGGTTCTGGTGCGTGGCGGCCGCGTCAAAGATTTGCCCGGCGTGCGCTACCACATCGTGCGTGGATCGCTGGACTTGCAGGGCGTGAAAGACCGCAAGCAATCGCGTTCTAAATACGGCGCGAAGAAGCCCAAGGCCAAGTAAAGGCCGGTTGATTTCTAGTTCCGGGGATTGCGTGGCGCGGTTCCCGGGTGTTATGGCCCGAAGCGCGAAATAGTTTGCGTGGGTCGAGTAAGTGGGAGTCTGATGGCTCCCGCGGTGTTCGCAAGAATGCCAACTGAAGCAAAGAGGTGAAAAAATGCCACGTCGTCGCGAAGTTCCCAAGCGGGAAATACTGCCGGATCCAAAATTCGGCAATGTCGAACTCTCCAAGTTCATGAACGTCATCATGGAGGGCGGCAAAAAAGCCGTCGCCGAGCGCATCATTTATGGCGCACTCGAGCAGATCGAGAAAAAACACCCCGGCAAAGATCCGCTCGAAGCGTTCGAGGTTGCGATCAACAACGTCAAGCCCATGGTCGAGGTCAAGTCCCGCCGCGTCGGTGGTGCCAACTACCAGGTTCCGGTTGAAGTGCGTCCCGTGCGCCGTCTGGCGCTGTCCATGCGCTGGATCAAGGAAGCCGCCCGCAAGCGCGGTGAAAAGTCCATGGCCCTGCGCCTGGCCAATGAGTTGCTTGAGGCCACTGAAGGTCGCGGCGGTGCCATGAAAAAGCGCGATGAAGTGCACCGCATGGCAGAGGCCAACAAGGCCTTCTCGCACTTCCGTTTCTAAAGTATTCGCAAGGGACCGCAGTGCGCGGACCGTGACAGTGCCTGCGCGCTGTCACACGAAATCCGCACACTGTGAACCCGATTGCAAGGCGCCACCTGCGCCGACCCCATTTGACACATTAAGGACGCACCATGGCTCGCACAACCCCTATTGAGCGCTACCGCAATATTGGTATTTCCGCGCACATTGACGCCGGCAAAACCACCACCACCGAACGGATTTTGTTTTACACCGGTGTGAACCACAAAATCGGCGAAGTGCACGACGGTGCAGCCACCATGGACTGGATGGAGCAGGAGCAAGAGCGTGGCATCACGATCACCTCGGCTGCCACCACCTGTTTCTGGAAAGGCATGGACACATCTTTCCCTGAGCACCGCATCAACATCATTGATACCCCTGGCCACGTGGATTTCACCATTGAGGTGGAGCGTTCCATGCGCGTGCTCGACGGCGCTTGCATGGTGTATTGCGCGGTGGGTGGTGTGCAGCCCCAGTCGGAGACCGTGTGGCGTCAGGCCACTAAGTACAAAGTGCCGCGTTTGGCGTTTGTCAACAAAATGGACCGCACCGGTGCCAATTTCTTCAAGGTCGTCGACCAGATGAAACTGCGCCTGAAGGCCAACCCTATCCCTATCGTGATCCCCATCGGCGCGGAAGAGAACTTCACCGGCGTGGTGGACTTGCGCAAGATGAAGGCCATCATCTGGGATGAGGCTTCGCAAGGTATGAAATTCGAATACCGCGAGATCCCCGCCGAACTGCTGCAGTTGGCGAAAGAATGGCGTGAAAAAATGGTGGAAGCAGCCGCCGAAGCGTCAGAAGAACTGATGAACAAGTACCTCGAAGAAGGCGACTTGACCGAAGAAGAAATTACCCATGGTCTGCGTGTGCGCACCATTGCCACCGAAATCCAGCCTATGTTGTGCGGTACCGCATTCAAGAACAAAGGCGTGCAGCGCATGTTGGATGCCGTGATCGAACTCATGCCGTCGCCTCTGGACGTGCCCCCGGTGCCCGGCTTCGATGAAGATGAAAAAGAAGCCCACCGCAACGCCGATGACAGCGAGAAATTCTCGGCACTGGCGTTCAAGCTGATGACCGACCCGTTTGTCGGTCAACTGACCTTTGTGCGCGTCTACTCCGGCGTGTTGAAAAAGGGCGACAGCGTTTACAACCCGGTGCGCGGCAAGAAAGAGCGCATCGGTCGTATCGTGCAAATGCACGCGAACAACCGCGAAGAAGTGGACGAAATCCGCGCGGGCGACATCGCTGCCTGCGTCGGTTTGAAAGACGTGACCACGGGTGAAACCCTGTGCGACCCATCGGCCATCATCACCTTGGAGCGCATGATTTTCCCTGAGCCGGTGATCGCCCAGGCTGTAGAGCCAAAGACCAAGGCCGACCAGGAAAAAATGGGTATCGCCCTGTCCCGCCTGGCGCAGGAGGACCCGTCCTTCCGCGTCAAGACCGATGAAGAATCCGGTCAGACCATCATCGCCGGTATGGGCGAGTTGCACCTGGAAATCATTGTCGACCGCATGAAGCGCGAGTTCGGTGTTGAGGCCAACGTGGGCAAACCCCAGGTCGCCTACCGCGAGACGATCCGCAAGACCGTGGAAGACTCCGAAGGCAAGTTTGTGCGCCAGTCCGGCGGTAAAGGCCAGTACGGTCATGTGGTGCTGAAGATTGAGCCCAATGAAGCTGGTAAAGGCTTTGAGTTTGTCGACGCGATCAAAGGCGGTGTGGTTCCGCGTGAGTACATTCCCGCTGTTGAAAAAGGCGTGGTTGAAGCCTTGAACCAAGGCGTCTTGGCCGGCTACCCGGTGGTCGATGTGAAAGTGACCCTGCATTTCGGCTCGTACCACGACGTGGACTCGAATGAGAACGCATTCAAAATGGCTGCGATCTTTGGTTTCAAAGAAGGTTGCCGCAAAGCCAGCCCCGTCATCCTGGAGCCCATGATGGCCGTCGAGGTAGAGACGCCAGAAGACTACGCCGGTAGCGTGATGGGCGATTTGTCTTCCCGCCGCGGCATGGTGCAAGGTATGGACGACATGGTCGGTGGCGGCAAAGCCATCAAGGCAGAAGTGCCCTTGTCTGAGATGTTCGGCTACTCGACGACCTTGCGCTCCATGTCACAAGGCCGTGCGACTTACACGATGGAGTTCAAGCATTACGCGGAAGCGCCGCGTAATGTGTCAGAGGCCATCATGGCCGCTCGCGCGAAATAATTTCCCCCTGTCTGCGACGGTGTGCCGCCCTGTTCCCGTGCGGGGCGAACCAGCAACACCGTGCAAACATTAAACCTGTACACGGGCATTTGTTCTTTGGAGAATTGACATATGGCAAAAGAGAAATTCGCCCGCACCAAGCCGCACGTGAACGTGGGCACGATTGGTCACGTTGACCACGGCAAGACCACCCTGACGGCGGCCATCACCACCGTGTTGGCGGCCAAGTTCGGCGGTCAGGCCAAAGCCTACGACCAGATTGATGCGGCACCCGAAGAAAAAGCGCGTGGCATCACCATCAACACCGCCCACGTGGAATACGAGACCGCCAACCGCCACTACGCCCACGTGGACTGCCCCGGACACGCCGACTACGTCAAAAACATGATCACCGGTGCCGCCCAGATGGACGGCGCTATTCTGGTTTGCTCCGCTGCAGACGGCCCCATGCCCCAAACCCGCGAGCACATCCTGCTGGCGCGCCAGGTGGGTGTTCCCTACATCATCGTGTTCCTGAACAAGTGCGACATGGTTGATGACGCCGAACTGCTTGAGCTCGTCGAAATGGAAGTACGCGAACTCCTGGACAAATACGACTTCCCAGGCGACGCCACTCCCATCATCCACGGCAGCGCCAAGCTCGCCATGGAAGGCGACAAAGGCCCCCTGGGCGAAGAAGCCATCATGAAACTGGCTGAAGCCCTGGACACCTACATCCCCCTGCCCGAGCGCGCAGTCGACGGCGCCTTCCTCATGCCTGTGGAAGACGTCTTCTCCATCTCCGGCCGCGGCACCGTGGTCACCGGACGCGTGGAGCGCGGTATCGTCAAAGTCGGCGAAGAGATCGAGATCGTCGGTATCGCCGACACCCAGAAAACCACCTGCACCGGCGTGGAAATGTTCAGGAAGCTCCTCGACCAAGGCCAAGCCGGCGACAACGTCGGTATCTTGCTGCGCGGCACCAAGCGCGAAGACGTGCAGCGCGGCCAAGTGCTGTGCAAGCCCGGCTCGATCAAGCCGCACACCCACTTCACCGGCGAGATCTACGTCCTGTCCAAAGACGAAGGCGGCCGCCACACGCCGTTCTTCAACAACTACCGTCCCCAGTTCTACTTCCGCACGACGGACGTGACCGGTGCGATCGAGTTGCCAGAAGGCAAAGAGATGGTGATGCCGGGCGACAACGTGTCGATCACGGTCAAGCTGATCAACCCGATCGCCATGGAAGAAGGTCTGCGCTTTGCGATCCGCGAAGGCGGGCGTACCGTGGGCGCGGGCGTGGTGGCGAAAATTATTGCGTAGTCAACTAAGAACCAACAAGGAACCCACATGGCTACCAAACAAAAAATTCGCATCCGCCTCAAGGCTTTTGACTACAAACTGATCGACCAGTCTGCGGCGGAAATCGTCGACACGGCCAAGCGTACCGGCGCCATCGTCAAAGGCCCTGTGCCCTTGCCGACCCGCATGAAGCGCTTTGACATCCTGCGTTCGCCCCACGTCAACAAATCCAGCCGGGATCAGTTCGAGATCCGTACGCACCAGCGTTTGATGGATATCGTGGATCCCACGGACAAGACCGTGGACGCGCTGATGAAGCTCGATCTACCCGCGGGTGTGGACGTGGAGATCAAGCTGCAATAAAAATTGCGCGAATAAAACGGGCGCGGCGCGCAGAGCAGCCCGGTTTAGCGCATATACTCGCAGGCTCTGCCCAAATCGGGCCGAGCTTTACCAACAGTCTTTCGCATCAAAACGGCGCGGCCAATTGAAGTCGCACCGGCGGAAGTTACGGAGAAAACAATGAGTCTTAGCAATCATTTAGGGTTGCTGGGTCGCAAAGTTGGCATGATGCGCATATTCACGGACGAAGGGGACGCAGTTCCCGTGACCGTGGTAGATGTATCAAACAACCGCGTGACGCAGGTGAAAACCCAGGTCCATGACGGCTATGTTGCCTTGCAACTGACTTTTGGTGCCCGCCGCGCTTCGCGCGTCACCAAGCCCATGGCAGGTCATCTTTCCAAAGCCGGCGTCGAAGCAGGCGAAATCATCCAGGAATTCCGTGTCAGCGCCGAAGTCGCGGCCCAGTTTCAGGCTGGTTCCGTTGTGTCCGCGTCTGGCCTGTTCACACCTGGTCAAAAAGTGGACGTGCAAGGCACCAGCATCGGTAAAGGCTTTGCCGGCACGATCAAGCGCCACCACATGTCCTCGCAGCGTGCGTCCCACGGCAATAGCCGTTCGCACAATGTGCCCGGCTCCATTGGTATGGCTCAGGATCCCGGTCGCGTGTTTCCTGGTAAGCGCATGACAGGCCACCTCGGTGACGATACCGTGACCACCCAGAACCTGGATGTGGTCCGTGTGGACGAAGCCCGCCAGTTGCTGATGATCAAAGGTGCAATCCCTGGCTCGGCCGGTGGTTTTGTGACCGTTCGCCCGGCCGTCAAGGTCAAAGCGGCGTCTGCCAAGGGAGCGAACTGATGCAACTCGAGCTCCTGAATGACCAAGGCCAGGCAACGGCCAAATACGATGCGCCCGAAACCGTTTTCGGCCGCGAATACAACGAAGACCTGGTACACCAGGTCGTAGTGGCCTACCAGGCTAATGCCCGCCAAGGCACCCGTGCCCAAAAAGACCGCCAGCAGGTCAAGCACTCGACCAAAAAGCCTTTTAAACAAAAGGGAACAGGTCGTGCCCGTGCCGGTATGACGTCTTCGCCTATCTGGCGTGGAGGCGGCCGCATATTTCCGAATATGCCGGATGAGAATTTCAGCCACAAGATCAACAAGAAGATGTACCGCGCCGGTATGGCTTCGATCTTGTCGCAGCTGGCCCGCGAAGGCCGTCTGGCCGTGGTCGATTCCATGCGTGTGGACTCGCCCAAGACCAAGCCCTTGGCTGCCCGCTTCAAGGCGATGAACCTGGAATCGGTGTTGGTGATTGCCGAGGAAGTCGACGAGAACCTGTATCTCGCGTCGCGCAACCTCGTCAACATTCTGGTGGTCGAGCCCCGTTATGCCGATCCGCTGTCTTTGGTGCATTACCGCAAGGTCCTGGTGACCAAGGCGGCGATGGACACACTCAAGGAGATGTTCGCATGAGCCACGGACCCAAACCGGCACACTTTGACGAAGGCCGTTTGATGCAGGTGCTGGTTGCACCCATCGTTTCGGAAAAGGCCACCATGGTCGCCGAAAAAGGCAATGTCTTCACTGTCAAAGTGTTGCAAGACGCGACCAAATACGAAATCAAGGCGGCTGTCGAGCTGATGTTCAAAGTGAGCGTCCAAGGCGTATCCGTCATGAACACCAAAGGCAAGTCCAAGCGCTTCGGGCGTTCCATGGGCCGCCGCGACAACGTTCGTAAGGCCTACGTGACCCTGGTCGCCGGCCAAGAGATCAACCTCGGCGGGGAGACAGCGTAATCATGGCCGTCATCAAAATGAAACCCACCTCGCCTGGTCGGCGCGGTGTTGTCAAAATCTCCCGGGACCATCTGTACAAAGGTGCGCCCCACGCGCCTTTGCTGGAGCCGCAATTCCAGCACGCAGGCCGTAACAACAATGGCCATATCACCACCCGCCACAAGGGCGGTGGTCACAAGCACCACTACCGCGTGGTGGATTTCCGTCGCATCAAAGACGGCATCCCGGCGAAAGTGGAGCGGATCGAGTACGACCCCAACCGCTCGGCCCATATCGCCCTGATTTGCTACGCCGACGGCGAGCGTTCCTACATCATCGCCCCGCGTGGCCTGGATGTCGGCGCTTCCATCGTCAGCGGTGCGGAGGCACCGATCCGCGTGGGTAACACCCTGCCGATTCGCAATATTCCTGTGGGTTCCATCATCCACTGCATCGAATTGCAGGTGGGCCGTGGCGCGCAGGTGGTGCGTTCCGCCGGAACCTCTGCGACGCTGCTGGCGCGTGAAGGCACCTACGCCCAGGTTCGTATGCGTTCGGGTGAGGTTCGCAAGATCCACATCGACTGCCGCGCCACCATCGGCCAGGTCGCCAATGAAGAGCACAGCTTGCGCCAGTTGGGCAAGGCTGGTGTGAAGCGTTGGATGGGTATCCGCCCAACGGTTCGCGGAACGGTTATGAACCCGATCGACCATCCGCACGGTGGTGGCGAGGGCAAGACCGGCGAAGGCCGTCACCCTGTCGATCCTTGGGGTAATTTGACCAAGGGCTACCGTACCCGCAACAACAAGCGCACGCAGGTCATGATCGTGTCGCGTCGCAAGAAGTAAAGGGGCTGGATAAATGACTCGTTCTCTGAAAAAAGGTCCCTTCGTGGACCACCACCTGATCGCCAAGACTGAAAAAGCCGTGGCGACCAAGGACAAAAAGCCCATCAAAACCTGGTCGCGTCGCTCCATGATCCTGCCTGATTTCATCGGGCTGACGATTGCGGTGCACAACGGAAAGCAGCATGTGCCGGTGTACATCACCGACCAGATGGTGGGCCACAAATTGGGTGAGTTCGCGCTGACGCGGACCTTCAAAGGCCACCCTGCGGACAAAAAAGTCCAGAAGAAATGAGGAAGTGACCATGGAAACTCGTGCAACTCTTCGTGGCGTGCGCCTCTCGGTCGACAAAGGCCGTTTGGTGGCCGACCTCATCCGCGGCAAGAAAGTCGATCAAGCGCTCAATATTTTGCAATTCACGCAAAAGAAGGCCGCCGGCATCATCAAGAAGGTTCTGGAGTCGGCGATTGCCAACGCCGAACACAATGACGGTGCGGATATCGACGAACTCAAGGTCAAGACCATTTACGTCGAGCAAGGTGCCTCGCTGCGCCGCTTTACCGCCCGCGCCAAAGGCCGCGGTAACCAAATTCGCAAACCTACCTGCCACGTGTACGTGACAGTCGGCAACTGATAGAGGCTAGGAAACTATGGGTCAAAAAATCCACCCCACAGGCTTTCGTCTGTCGATCAGCCGCAACTGGTCTTCGCGCTGGTATGCGAGCAACCGTGATTTCGCCGGCATGTTGGCCGAAGACATCAAGGTGCGCGAGTACCTGAAAGAAAAGCTCAAGAGCGCCTCTGTCTCCCGCATCCTGATTGAGCGTCCCGCTAAGAATGCCCGCGTCACAATTTACTCGGCCCGCCCCGGCGTGGTCATCGGTAAAAAAGGCGAGGACATCGAAAACCTCAAGCGCGACCTGAGCAAGCAGCTCGGCGTGCCGGTCGCAGTGAACATCGAAGAAGTGCGCAAGCCCGAGATCGATGCCAAGCTGATCGCCGACAGCATCACGCAGCAGCTGGAAAAGCGGATCATGTTCCGCCGCGCCATGAAGCGCGCCATGCAAAACGCCATGCGTCTGGGTGCCCTGGGCATCAAGATCATGTCCGCTGGCCGCTTGAACGGTATCGAGATCGCCCGCACCGAGTGGTACCGCGAAGGCCGTGTGCCACTGCATACCCTGCGCGCCGATATCGACTACGGCACGTCGGAAGCCAAAACCACCTACGGCATCATTGGCGTGAAGGTCTGGGTCTACAAGGGTGATACCTTGGGCCGCAATGATCTGCCTGCTGCCACCGACGCCAAAGGCGATGACGAGCGCCGCGCCCGTGCGCCCCGCCGCGATGCCCGCCCTGCTGGTGACCGTCCGCCCGCACGTCCTGCCCGCCGTGTGGAAGGCGCCGTTGGCGCACCGAGCGACGGCAGCGACAAGGCTGTGGCCGGAGTCGATACCGATAAACCCGTGGTGAAGCGCGTCCGCAAAGTCGCCGCACCTGCTGACGCGGCTCCCGCGGCAGCCAAAGGAGAATAAGCATGCTACAACCCGCTCGCCGCAAGTACCGCAAAGAGCAAAAAGGCCGTAACACGGGCATTGCCACACGTGGCAGCTCGGTCGCCTTTGGTGACTTCGGTCTCAAGTGCACGGACCGTGGCCGTCTGACTGCGCGCCAGATTGAGTCCGCCCGCCGTGCCATTTCGCGTCACGTCAAGCGTGGCGGCCGCATCTGGATCCGTGTGTTCCCTGACAAGCCGATTTCCCAAAAGCCTGCTGAGGTGCGTATGGGTAACGGTAAAGGAAACCCCGAGTACTACGTGGCTGAAATCCAGCCCGGAAAAATCGTGTTCGAAATCGTGGGTGTGCCTGAAGCGTTGGCGCGTGAGGCCTTCCGCCTGGCTGCCGCCAAGCTGCCTTTGCGCACCACCTTCGTGGCCCGCATGATCGGCCAGTAATCGCCAGGAGACTCTTATGAACGCCGCTGAACTCCGCCAAAAAGACATCCCTGCATTGCAGGAAGAAGTCAAGGCCTTGCAACGCGCCCATTTCGGGCTGCGCATGCAAAAAGCCACACAACAAATCACCAACACCACTTCGCTGCGCCTGGCGCGGCGTGCGGTTGCCCGCGCCAAGACCATTCTTGTGCAAAAGCAACGCGTTGCAACCCCCTCGAAATAAGGAGCGACCGTGACGGAAGCCAAGAAATCACTCAAGCGCACCTTGATCGGCAAGGTGGTCAGCGACAAGCGCTCCAAGACAGTCACCGTGCTGATCGAGCGCCGCGTCAAGCACGAGCTGTACGGCAAAATTGTCGGCAAGTCGAGCAAGTACCACGCCCATGACGAAACCGGCCAGTACAAAGCCGGTGACATGATCGAAATCACCGAAAGCCGTCCGATATCGAAAACCAAGAACTGGGTTGCGACCCGCTTGGTCGAGAAGGCCAGCGCGGTGTAAGTTGATTCGAGGCGCGCAAGCCCTTTGTTCCCGAAGCGGCTCACCATGTGGGCCGTTTTCCGTTTTACCAACCCGTAGTTTTTTTCAGGAGCCAGCATGATCAAAGTCGGTGACACCATTCCCCATTCCACCTTGTACGAATATTCCGAAGTCGAAGGCGAAGGCTGCAGCATTGGACCCAACGCGGTCGAAGTCGCTAAGGCGGTTGCCGGCAAGACCATTGCCATCTTCGCGCTGCCCGGCGCTTTCACGCCCACCTGCTCGGCCAAGCACGTGCCCGGCTATGTGGAGCATGCCGCCGCGTTTACGGCCGCTGGCGTGGACGAGATCTGGTGCCTCAGCGTGAACGACGCATTTGTGATGGGTGCCTGGGCGCGCGACCAGAAAAGCCATGGCAAGGTCCGTATGCTGGCCGACGGCAGTGCAGATTTCGCCAAGGGCACCGGCTTGACGCTGGACTTGACCGCGCGCGGCATGGGCCTGCGCAGCGACCGCTACTCCATGTTGGTGAAAAACGGCAAAGTAGCCAGCCTCAATGTCGAAGCACCGGGCAAGTTCGAGGTCAGCGACGCAGCCACTTTGCTGGCGCAAGCCCGCGGCTGAGTTGTCGGACTGAGCTAGCCGCCCTCCGGGCGGCTAAAGCGTGGCCATCAGGTAATGCGCGCCTGGGATGGGGTTGAAGTAATAGGGCGGGATTTCTTTGAAACCCAGCCCTTGGTACAGCGCCCGTGCGGCTTCCATATCGCTGAGCGTATCCAGCAGCACATGCTTGTAGCCGTGCATGCGGGCGCGGTCTAAGGCGCGTTCGGTGAGCATCAAGCCCAGGTTTTGTTGTCGCATGGCCGGGCGCACGTACAGGCGTCGCAACTCGCAGGCGTTGGGGTAGTCCGTGCCGTCCAAGGGCGCCAGGGCGCAGCATCCGGCCCAGATGCCCTGCACCTGCGCCATCCAAAAGCCACCCCGCGCAGCAGCGTATCCGCCGGGCAGCGTCGTGAGTTCCTGTTCGATATTCAAAAACGCGGCATCGATTTGCAGGCTGTGCAGGTATTCCTGCAGCAGGCTGCGGGCGTGTTCCCATTCGCCCGCATGGGACGGCTCCAGGATCTCCCGTTCGTCGGGCATCCCACCCCGTCGCGTTGTCACCATATGGCACTGCCCCGTTCGCGGCTTTGTGGGTTGGCGTCGCTGCGAATCGGGTCAATCACATGTATCCGCATAAATCGGGAGCCGGGGGCTAGGTGGAGAGAGAAAAAGCGTACCACAGCCCCCAACGGGGAAAACTGGGGAAATCCCGCGTCACACCTCTTTGAGCAACTTCTCTATGCTTTTCGCCAGTGCCGCAAAGTCCGGCGCACCCACAAAACGCTGGACGATTTCGCCCCGCCGGTTGACCAAAAAGCTGGTGGGCGTTGCCTCCACGTCGCCCCAGGCGCGGGCGACCGCGCCGGTGTTGTCGATGACCACATCGAAGGGCAGTTGTCGGCTTTCGCTGTAGTGGATGACTGAGGCAGGTGGGTCATACACCATCGCCACCGCGACCGTTGCAAAGCCCTGGTCGCGGTAGGTGTTGAACAGCGCCACCATATGCGGCATTTCGGCCACGCACACACTGCAGGTGGTCGCCCAGAAGTTCACCAGGGTCACCTGGCCTGCAACCGCCGCGCCGGCGCGGGTGCTGCCATCGAGCAGCACTACCGGGGTGGCGGGCGCCTTGTCGGTGCGCAGGCCGAACCAAAGACCGCCGGCCAGCGCAAGGGCCAGCGTGAGGGTGGTTGAAGCAGCGCGTCGGGAGAATTGCATCGAATACAGTGCGGGGGTGAGAGCCTTGCGTGACCCTAGCCTGCGATTGTGCGCCAAGCTGCGCCTTAGGCGGGGGTCCGTCGGCGTGTTGCTGCCGCTGCTGTTGCTAAGTGCCTGCAGCCCGGCGCTGGATTGGCGCACCGTCGAGCTGGAAGGCCTGCGCACCGTACTGCCATGCAAGCCAGATCGCGCTGCCCGCGACGTCGTTCTCGGCGAACTACCCGTGCGGATGTCAATGGCCGGCTGCGAGGCCCAAGGAGCCTTGTTTGCCATCAGCCAGGTGGCCGTACCCGTTGGCACCGATGCGGCCGATCTGGAGCAGGCTTGGCGTAGTGCCGCGCTGGTCCAAATGCAGGCCAGCCACAGCGAAGTCTTGACGCCACCGCAAAGGCCTCAGTCGCCGACCGTGCGCTTGACCCGCGCCAATGGCCTGCGCCCTGACGGCAGCCCGGTACAGGCAAGCCTGGCTTGGGTCACCAACAAGGGCTCTGTCTTTCATCTGGCGGTTTACGCCAAGGCCCTGGACACCACGCTGACCGAGCCGCCTTTAGTCGACCTGCAATGGCGCTGATCCGTGGCTGAGGTCTCGCGGGTGCCCGCCATCCCCTTGTTTGTGGCTTTTGCCTCGGCGTATTTTTTATCTGCGCTGATCCGTGCCATCACCGCCACGCTGGCGCCTACGCTGGTGCAGGAATTCACCTTGAGCGCATCGGACCTGGGTCTGCTGTCCGGCGGGTATTTCTTCGGTTTTTCGATGACCCAATTGCCGCTAGGAGCCTGGCTGGACCGCTTTGGTCCTAAGCGGGTGCTGCTGGCCTTTTTGATGGTTGCGGTGGCCGGGTGCTTGTGTTTTGCCGCAGCCGATTCGTTTTGGACCCTGTGCGCCGCCCGTGTCGCCTGTGGCGTGGGACTGAGTGCGTGTTTGATGGCCCCCTTGACCGCCTACCGCCGCTGGTACCGCCCGGACAACCAGCAGCGCGCCAGCTCCTGGATGCTGATGACCGGCTCGCTCGGTTTTGTCGCTTCCACCTTGCCGGTGCAATGGCTGATGCCCGCGTTGGGTTGGCGGGGTATTTTCGGCGTGTTGGCGGTGCTGCTGCTGGTGGCGATTGCCGCGGTCGCCTGGGTGGTGCCGCGCTGGTCTTCAGCCACGGCGTCCGCCGTGCCGGATGATGCCCCGGGGGAGCGCCAGGGCGCGTACGCGGCGGTGTTTCGCCACCCCTACTTTCGCAGTTTGACGCCCTTCGGATTTTTTGCCTACGGCGGCATGGTTGCTATGCAAACCCTGTGGGCGGCGCGCTGGTTGACCGCGGTGGCGGGCTATACGCCCGAGGAGGCGGCCAGCGGCATGTTCTGGCTCAACGTCGGCATGATGGCCGCCTTTTTGGCCTGGGGCGCTGTCACGCCCTGGCTGGCGCGCCGGGGCTGGACCAGCCACTTGTTGATGGTGCGGCTGCTGCCGGTGAGCTTGCTGGTCTTGCTGGCCATTGTGCTGGGTGGCCCGGTCTTATGGAGAGTCCAGCGCCTGGATGTGGACCGCTTACTGCGTGTGCGCATCGGTGGTCACCTTGTCGCAACCGGCGGTGGGTCTGGCCTTTCCGGCCCACCTGGCCGGGCGGGCTTTGTCGGCCTTCAACCTGGTTATTTTTTCGGGTGTGTTCACCGTGCAATGGGGCTTGGGTTTGGTGATTGATGCGCTGCTGGCGGCGGGCTTGTCCGTCCAGGGCGCGTACCAGGGCGCGGTCGCCGTGTCGGGAATCTGCAGCCTCTTGGCCTATGCCTATTTCCTGGCGGCGAAGAAGTCATAATTCCCACAGATACGAGGAGCCAAGGAATGAATGTGGGAATTTTGCTGGTCGCGCACGCCCCACTCGCCAGCGCGTTGCGCAGCTGCGCTTTGCACGTCTTCCCTGATGCGGCGCCGGACATTGCGGCGCTGGATGTCGCCTCCGATGATCCACCCGCCGACATCTGCCAGGCTATCGCTGCCTTGCGCGCGCAGTGGCCAGACCAGGAATGCCTGGTGCTGGTGGATGTAGCGGGTGCCACACCCTGCAATCTGGCGCGCCAGGCACCGATGTCCAGCTCCCGATGCGCCACTCCCGCCATCGGTACTGCTTGCCGGGGTGAACCTGCCCATGCTGCTGCGCGTCATCAACTACCGCCACGAGCCCATGAACACCCTGGTTGCAAGGGCCCTAGCCGGTGGCACGCAAGGCATGCTGCAACTGGCCCTGGCCAGCGAAACCCAAGCCACTGCCTGATCTGATCAACTGACTGAGCCACCCTATGCCGATTGCCACCGCCACCATCATCAACAAGCTCGGTCTTGCACGCCCGGGCCTCGGCCAAACTGACCAAGTTGGCCGGCAGCTTTACCAGCGAGGTGTGGATCACCCGCGGGGAGCGCAGGGTCAATGGCAAAAGCATCATGGGCGTGATGATGCTGGCCGCAGGCATTGGCTCGGACGTGGTGATCGAGACAATCGGGTCAGACGCCGAGCCGGCCCTCGCGGCCTTGCTGGCCCTCATCGCCGATAAATTCGGCGAAGGCGAATAAGCCGTACCGGACCGCCAGGAAGCGCAGCCCATGGCTTTTTCGATCCACGGCTTATCGGTTTCGCGCGGCGTCGTCATGGGCCGCGCGGTGCTGGTGGGTTCGAGCCGCCACGACGTTGCGCACTACTTCATTGAACCGGAGCAGGTCGCGGTCGAGATTGACCGCCTGCGCAGGGGCCGCGATACGGTGATTGAAGAAATCGGCCGCTTGCAATCCAGCATCCAGCTCATGGGTCCCAAAGACACACCGCAGGAGCTGCGCGCCTTGCTCGATGTGCACCTGATGCTGCTCAACGACGAGGTGCTGGGGCAAAGCGTCAAACAGTGGGTGAGCGAGCGCTTTTACAACGCCGAATGGGCTTTGACGGCGCAGCTCGAAGTGCTGTCGCGCACTTTTGACGAGATGGAAGATCCGTATTTGCGGGAACGCAAAGCCGACCTCGAACAGATTGTGGAGCGGGTGCTGCGCGCTATGCAGGGAGTCGCCAGCCCCGTCCTGCCGGGCGGCCCGGCCCGTCGCCGCAAACCCCGCAAAACCGATGCTGAAGCTGCCGACGATGACTTGATTCTGGTCGCGCACGACCTGTCTCCTGCAGACATGTTGCACTTCAAACAAAGCGCGTTTTCCGGCTTTGTGACCGATGTGGGCGGCAAGACCTCCCACACCGCCATCGTCGCCCGCAGCCTGGATATTCCTGCGGTGGTCGGCACGCGCAGCGCCAGCCAGTTGGTGCGCCAGGATGACTGGATCATCATTGACGGCGACGCCGGACTGGTCATCGTCGATCCTTCGCCGCCCATGCGTGCCGAATACCAGCGCAAGCAGGCCCAGAACCTGGCCGAACGGGCGCGGCTGGCGCGCCTGCTCCACACCCCGGCGGTGACGCGCGATGGTGAGGTGGTCGAGCTGATGGCCAATATTGAAGTGCCCCAGGACGTGTCGGCGGCTTTGGCCTGCGGCGCGGTCGGGGTGGGCCTGTTTCGCAGCGAATTTTTGTTCATGGGTCGCCACGGGCACCTGCCCGGCGAGGAGGAGCAATTTGCCGCCTACCGCCGCGCCGTGGAAGACATGGGCGGTCTGCCGGTGACCATCCGCACCGTTGACATCGGTGCGGACAAGCCGCTGGACGGCTCGCAGCGCGACGATGCCCACCTCAACCCCGCGCTCGGCTTGCGCGCCATCCGCTGGAGCCTGTCCGAACCGGCCATGTTCACCACCCAGTTGCGCGCCATCTTGCGCGCGGCGGCCTTTGGTCAGGTGCACCTGCTGGTACCTATGCTGGCGCACGAGTCCCAGATTCAACAAACCCTGGCGCTGCTGGCCCGCGCCCGCGCCAGCCTAGACCGCCGTGGCGTGGCCTACGGCCCTGTGCAGCTTGGAGCCATGATTGAAATTCCGGCAGCGGCCTTGAATCTGCGTCCCTTCCTGGCGCACTTTGACTTTCTGTCGGTGGGAACCAATGACCTGATCCAGTACACGCTGGCGGTGGACCGGACCGACGAATTGGTCGCCCACTTGTATGAGCCGCTGCACCCGGCGGTATTGCGGCTGGTGGCCGACACGATTGCACAGGCACGCAGAAAAGGTAAGGGCGTGGCGGTGTGTGGTGAGATGGCCGGCGACGTGGCGATGACGCACCTGTTGCTGGGCCTGGGTTTGCGCAGTTTTTCGATGCATCCCTCGCGCATCCTGGCCGTCAAAGAAGAAGTCTTGCGCGCCGATACCCGGGAACTGGCTCCATGGGCGGCCGGCGTGGTTGCAGCCGATCAACCCGAACAGGCGATTTTGCTGCGCTGAACCAGCGTAACAGCCGCCTGTCAGCGTTCGCGCTGCGGGCCGCCGAAGTAGTGGCGGCGCCAAAAGATATCCAGGCCAAGCCCACATGCAATCAACAGCATGAACAAGGGTTGCCCACAGCAGACTGTGTCTCACCATGGAGCATGATGGAACACCTCAAAGTTCATACCGAAATAACCCGTGATCAGGTTCAGCGGCAAGAAGATGGCCGTCATTGCCGTCAGGGTTTTCATGACGTCATTGGCGCGGTTGCTTTGCAGGTTGAAGTGCATCTGCACTGCCGTTTCCGCGCTGCGCTCCAGCCGGTCCACATGGTGCACCACGCGCTCGATGTGTTCCAGCAGATCGCGGCTGCGCACCCGCAGCATCTCCAAGTCTTTGGGCCGGAAGGTGTCGTCGGCTTGCCAGGTATCCAGCGCCTCCAGCCAGTCCTGGATGGTGGCGCGCTGGTCTTCGCACACCTCGTCGAGGTAGTGCAGGGTCAAACGGGAATCCAGCAGGGCACTCCAGTTGTTGAAGCGGGTGCGCGGGTTGAGCAGCTCGCTTTGCCAGTGGTCCAGTTGACGCGTCAATTCGCGGCGCAAATCCAAGTAGGCATCCACCACCGTATTGAGCATGCGCAACATCAGATCGGCCGGGTTGGCTGGCAACCGGTGGCTTGTCTGTCCCGGCCCCAGCGGTGCGGTGTTCAGAAGCTTGGACGCAAAACTGTCCCGCACGGCGCACTCGGCCGGGTGCACTGACACCACGACCCGGTCCATCACCAGAAAAGCCACCGGACTGGTGTCGATGCGGCGCAGGATAGGCGGGCCGCCGGTCGAGCCGGTGCGGTGCAGCAGCTCGCCGGGCTGGCTGATATCGGTCTCGGTTTTGCCACGGGCCAGGCGCCGAAAGACCACCAAGTCGTAATCGGAGGTGAAATCGAAATGCGAAGGCAGCTGGTTGTTTAGGAGATCGGCGATGTGTAATTCATACACCTGTACGCCGCACAGCGCGTGGAGCAGGCTTTGCACCTCGTGCTGCAGCAATTCAAATTCGCGGCGCGAGAACGACAGCCATAAAAAGCCCTCAGAAGGCAGCGCTTGGGGCAGGGTATCGCTCTCGGTGAGACCCTGTGGCGCGACAATGAAATTGCGCACGGTGCTGCCCCGTCAGCCCACGCCGCAGACCACGATGCCGGGGTCATTCATCGCCACAGCCAGACTGTCCTTGGCAGGCCCAACCCGCATCGCCAGTGGCAAGTCCACGCCGTTTTTCACCGCCAAAATTTCGCCCATGATGCTCACCGCGATTTCCGGCGGCGTTTTGCTGGCGATGTACAGGCCAATCGGGCCGCGCAGGCGCTGCAGCGATTCGGCGGTCTCATCGAAGTGTTCGATCATGCGTTGCTGGCGCGCCTCGTTATTGCGCCGCGACCCAATCGCGCCGATGTAGAAGGCATCGGTTTTCAGCGCCTCCAGCAGCGCCATATCGTCGAGCTTAGGGTCATGGGTGAGCGCCACCACGCAGGTGCGGCGGTCGGGCCGCATCTCCAGCACCACATCGTCGGGCATCTCGGTGCGCATGGTCACGCCGCCCAGGGCCCAGCTGCCGCGGTATTCCTCGCGCGGGTCGCAGACGGTGACCGCAAAACCGCAAAAAATGGCCATGGTTGCCAGGCATTCGGTCAATGGCCCGGCGCCGATCAGCAGCATCCGGAATTCGGGGCCGAAGGTGTTGACCAGGTGCGTGTCCGTGGCGTGGCAATCGGCCGCCGCGCTGCAGGCCTGCAGTTCCGCGTGGCCATCGAGCAGCGTGACGCTGCGCTGCACCAGGCTGCCCGCATCGAGCTGAGACACCAGGGCGACAAGACCCTGCGCATCGGGGTCGAACTCCAGCAGCAGCTCCAGGGTTCCGCCGCAGGGCAAGCCAAAGCGGTGGGCCTCATCGGCGCTGATGCCGTATTTCACCCATTCCGGTGGTCCATTGGGCAGGCTGCGCGCAGCTACCTGGCGCGTAGGCCTGGGTGAAGCGGTGAATCAGGTCGTCTTCGATGCAGCCGCCGGACACCGAGCCCACCACCGCGCCGTCTTCGCACAAAGCCATGATGGAGCCCACCGGCCGTGGCGATGAGCCCCAGGTCCGCACCACCGTTGCCAGCAGCGCATGTTTTCCCGCAACGCGCCAGTCGCGCAGCGTGCGCAGCACCATCACGTCCAGGTTTTCCATGTCAGTCCGCTGCGCTGAAGCCGCCTGCCCGCCTTTGGCGCAGTTGGAAGAACAGACGGTACAAGCCCACGCTGACCACCATGCCCCAGGTCATGCCGACAAACATGCCGCCCAACATGCCGGCCACCGTGGAGCCGGTGGACAGGGTCTGCACCCGCACCAGCCAGAGCGCCCCCAGCGTCATCCCGATCAGCATCCAGGCCGAGCACATCACATTTTGAGCAAACAGCGAGCACAGGTAGCGTCCGCAATGCGGACGCAATACGCGCAGGCTGGGGATGGCCAGCAAGCCCCCGGCCAGCATTCCCAGGTGCATGCCTGGCAAATACGCCACGTGCAGCCAGAAACTGTCGTGCAGATTCAGGCTCGCGGACTGGCTGCACAAGCTGGCCAATCTGTCCGCGCCGCCATCGATCACATCCCACAGCAGTCCGAGCAGCATGCCGCCAAAACCCAGGGACAACATCACGTGTGGTGGCGACAGCCCGGCGCGCTGCGGTCGTACCGCCGCCAGCGCCGCGCAACCCAAACCCACCAGAACCACAGCAGTGCCAATCAAAGTGCCCTGTACACCCGGCACCATGCGGTCGACCTGGCTGATCCACAGCAGCGTCAGGCCAACCAGCAGCACCAGCAGCGCGGGTGTGATGGAGGCCGAGCCGATACTGCGGGCGATCCAGTGTGCTTGGGTGGGGGATTGCATAGACCCGCCAGTATCCACCATGGCGCGCACGCCCCTGAGCCCGGATGTTTGCCTTTTTTGCAAAGGTCGCGGCTATTCAGTGTGCGAAGGGCGAAATGGTGCCGCTGCCTGAAAATTTTTACACTGTTCCCTGCAATTCTGGGGCGGCATTGGGGTGACTACTAGTGCTCGGGTCACCAAACTCGCTTACAGTGGTCAGTCCCCGGCGGGCGGTTTGCCCCTGGGTCCGATACATATTTGAGGAGTTGCCGTGATCCCACCCGCATTCGATTACCACGCCCCGCGCACCGTGGCCGAGGCCATCGCCCTGCTGTCTTCGCTGGGCGACGACGCCAAGCTGCTCGCCGGCGGCCACAGCCTGCTGCCGATGATGAAGCTGCGCTTTGCCCAGCCCGGCGTGTTGATTGACATCAACCGCATTCCCGAGTTGCGCGGCATCAGCGAAAGCGGCGGCGTGATCCGCATCGGCGCGATGACCTCTGAGAACGAGTTGATCGCCTCGCCCCTCCTGCAAAAACACCTGCCCCTGCTGGTCGAAGCGGCGCTGCTGATTGCCGACCCCCAGGTGCGCAACCGCGGCACCATTGGCGGCGACATCGCCCACGGCGACCCCGGCAACGACCACCCGGCGATTGCCATGGCCCTGGACGCCACTTTTGAGCTGCAAGGCCCCAAGGGAACGCGCCAGGTCAAGGCGGTGGACTTTTTCCACGGCACCTACATGACCGCGCTGGCTGAAGACGAAATCCTCACCGCCATCCTGGTTGCGCCATTCGCTGCCGGTACCGGCTACGCCTACCAAAAGCTCAAGCGCAAAACCGGCGACTGGGCCACCGCCGGTGCCGCCGTCATTTTGCGCATGTCGGGCGGCGTGGTCAGCCACGCCAGCATCGGCCTGACCAATGTGGCGCCCACCGCCTTGCGCGCCAGCGCTGCGGAAGCCGCGCTGCTTGGGTCACGCATTGACCGAATCCACCATCAGCCTGGCCGCATCGGCCGTGCGCTCGATTTGTGACCCGGCCGAAGACCTGCGCGGTGACGTGGAATACAAGACCGCCATGGCCGCCGAAATGACCAAGCGCGCCATCCGCGCCGCTGCCGCGCGCTGTGCCTGAATAATCTGAACCGGAGCAACACCCCATGAGCAAAAAAATCGTATCCCTGAAGGTCAATGGCAAGACCGTTGAAGAAGCCGTCGAGCCGCGCACCCTGCTGGTTCACTTTCTGCGTGAAAAAATGAACCTCACCGGTGCCCACATCGGCTGCGAAACCAGCCACTGCGGCGCCTGCACCGTGGACATTGACGGCCAGTCGGTGAAATCCTGCACCCACCTCACCGTGCAATGCGAGGGCAGCGAAGTCAAAACCGTCGAAGGCCTGGCCAACGGCGGTGTGTTGCACGCGCTGCAAGACGGCTTTTACAAAGAGCACGGCCTGCAATGCGGCTTTTGCACACCTGGCATGCTGATGCGCGCCTACCGTCTCTTGCAAGACAACCCCAACCCGACCGAAGCCGAAGTGCGGATCGGCATGTCCGGCAATTTGTGCCGCTGCACCGGTTACCAAAACATCGTTAAAGCCGTCTTGCACGCGGCCGCCACGCTCCAACAACAAGCAGTTGCCGCCTAAGCGCGCAACCCACAGGAGAACCTCATGAACGCACCCCTGAGTGACCGCGAAAAAGCCCTGATGGGCATGGGCGAAGCCCGCCTGCGCAAAGAAGACGCCCGCTTTATCCAAGGCAAGGGCAATTACGTCGATGACATCAAACTGCCCGGCATGGTGCACATGGACATCGTGCGCGCCTCGGTGGCGCATGCGCGCATCAAGCGCATCAACAAAGAAGCCGCGCTGAAGATCCCCGGCGTGATCGCTGTTCTGACCGCTGATGATTTGAAGCCGCTCAAGCTGCACTGGATGCCCACGCTGGCCGGTGATGTGCAAGCCGTTCTCGCCGACGAAAAAGTCCACTTCCAGATGCAGGAAGTGGCCGTGGTGATTGCCGAAGACCGCTACAGCGCTGCCGACGGCGTGGAAGCCGTCGAAGTCGAATACGAAGAACTCGAAGCCGTGGTCGACCCATTTGAGGCGCTCAAACCCGGCGCGCCGGTTCTGCGTGAAGACCTGGCCGGTAAAACCGAAGGCGCGCACGGCAAGCGCTACCACCACAACCACATCTTCACCTGGGAAGCCGGCGACAAAGCCGCTACCGACGCGGTGTTTGCCGGTGCGGCTGTGACGGTCTCGCAAGACATGCACTACCCGCGCGTGCACCCCTGCCCGCTGGAGACCTGCGGCGCGGTCGCGTCGTTCGATCCGATCCGCGGCGAACTCACCACCTACCTCACCAGCCAGGCGCCGCACATTGTGCGCACCGTGGTGTCCATGCTCTCGGGCATTCCCGAGTCCAAGGTGCGCATCGTCTCGCCCGACATCGGCGGCGGCTTCGGTAACAAAGTGCCGATTTACCCCGGCTATGTCTGCGCCATCGTGGCCTCCATCGTGCTGGGCCGCCCGGTCAAGTGGGTGGAAGACCGGATCGAGAATTTGTCCTCCACCGGCTTTGCCCGCGACTACCACATGACCGGCGAACTGGCCGCCACCGCTGACGGCAAGATCCTCGCATTGCGCACCAATGTGATTGCCGACCACGGCGCGTTTGACGCCTGCGCCGACCCGACCAAATTCCCGGCCGGCATGTTCCATATCTGCACCGGCAGCTACGACATCGCCAACGCCTATTGCAAGGTCGACGGTGTCTACACCAACAAAGCGCCCGGTGGCGTGGCCTACCGCTGCTCCTTCCGGGTGACCGAGGCGGTGTACCTGGTGGAGCGCATGGTCGACGTGCTGGCGCAAAAGTTGGGCATGGACAAGGCCGAAATCCGCGCCAAAAACTTCATCAAGCGCGAACAGTTCCCCTACCACTCCGCGCTGGGCTTTGACTACGACTCGGGCGACTACCAGACCGCGCTGGACAAAGTGCTGGACGCGGTCGACTACAAAGGCCTGCGCGCTGAGCAGGCAGCCAAACGTGCCGACCCGCATTGCAGCACCTTGATGGGCATCGGCCTGGTCACTTTCACCGAAGTGGTGGGTGCCGGCCCAAGCAAAATCTGCGACATCCTGGGTGTGGGCATGTTCGACTCCTGCGAAATCCGCGTGCACCCCACCGGCAGCGCGATTGCACGCATGGGCACCATCTCGCAAGGCCAGGGCCACCAGACCACCTACGCGCAAATCATCGCCACCGAGCTGGGCATTTCCTCGGAAATCATCCAGGTCGAAGAGGGTGACACCAGCACCGCGCCCTATGGTTTGGGCACCTACGGTTCGCGTTCCACGCCCGTGGCCGGTGCGGCGATCGCCATGGCGGCGCGGAAAATCCACGCCAAGGCCAAGAAGATTGCTGCGCATTTGATGGAAGTCAGCGAAGCCGATCTCGAATGGGAAATCGACCGCTTCAAAGTCCGTGGCGACGACGCCAAGTTCAAGACCATGACCCAGATCGCCTGGGCGGCCTACAACAGCCCGCCCCCCGGACTGGAGCCTGGGCTGGAGGCGGTGCACTACTACGACCCGCCCAACTTCACCTTCCCCTTCGGCATTTACCTGTGCGTGGTGGACATCGACAAAGGCACGGGCGAGACCAAAATCCGCCGCTTCTATGCGCTGGATGATTGCGGCACCCGCATCAACCCCATGATCATCGAAGGCCAGATCCACGGCGGCTTGACCGAAGGTTTTGCGGTTGCCATGGGCCAGTTGCTGTCCTTTGACAAGCAGGGCAATATCCAGGGCAATTCGCTGATGGATTACTTCCTGCCCACCGCGGTCGAGACACCGCATTGGGAAACCGACCACACCGTCACACCTTCGCCGCACCACCCCATCGGTGCCAAAGGCGTGGCCGAGTCGCCGCACGTGGGCAGCATCCCCACGTTTACCAGCGCCATGGTGGACGCGTTTGCCCACCTGGGTGTCACGCACTTCAACATGCCGCACACCGCCTACCGCGTCTGGCAGCAGTTGAAAAAATCAGGCATGAACACCTGATCGTTTCTGCGTAACATCTCCGGGGCCGGTGCATGCAAGTGCACCAGCCCTTTTTACTTATGTTCCCCGGAAGGTTCCCATGGAAGTCACGATAGAAAAGCAGTACCCGGTTGCAGCAGGCATGCCCGCCGCGTGGGCGGTGCTCTCCGATATGCACGCGCTTGCCACCTGCATGCCTGGCGCGCAAATCACCGAACAGGTGGACGCCACCCATTTCATGGGCAGCGTGCGCGTCAAAGTCGGCCCGGCCGTCGCGGCCTTTGCCGGCACGATTGAAATCCTCACGCTCGACGCGGCCAGCCAGACCCTGAAGATGCTGGGCAAAGGGGCGGACAAAGGCGGTTCTTCCGCGTCCATGGAATTGACCGCGCAACTGCTGCCCGGCGAGGGCGGCCACTGCGTGCTGGCCGGCCATGCGGCGGTCATCGTCAATGGCAAGTTCGCCCAGTTCGGCGGGCGCATGATGAATTCGGTCTCCGACATGATCCTGGCCCAGTTCGCCGAGGTCTTCTCGCAAAAAGCCCAGGCCTTGCAAGCCGCCCAGGCTGCGCCGGTGGACCATTCCGCAGCCGCGCAAACTGGCAGCGATGCTGCTGCGTCAACCCCTGCACCTGCTGCCCATGTGGCTGCGCCAGTGGTGGCCACCGAATTCAACGCTCTGGGCCTGGTCTGGGCGCTGGTCAAGAACTTCTTTGCCGGCCTGTTCGGCAAAAAAACCGGCCCATGAGCGAGGCGGCGCTGCCGCCCAGCCCGCAGGGGCTGCGCGAAAAGCTGTTCACTGCGGGCTACATCGCCGACGAGGATGTCGCCAGCCTGGTCTGGATGGCGCTCTCGCTGGAACGCCCGGTCCTGCTCGAAGGCGAAGCCGGGGTCGGTAAAACCGCCGTGGCTGCGGCCTGCGCCCGTGCGCTGGGTCGCCCACTCTTGCGCTTGCAGTGCTACGAGGGGCTGGACCTGGGGCAGGCGGTGTACGAGTGGAATTACAGCCGCCAGTTGCTCGAGATCCGTTTGAGTGAAGCCAGCGGCACGTCCGCTGACAAGCAGACTTTGCGCGGCAATTTGTTCTCAGAAGAATTTTTGCTGGAACGCCCGCTGCTGCAAGCGATCCGCAGCCCAGAGCCTTGCGTGTTGCTGATCGATGAGATCGACCGCGCGGATGAAGCTTTCGAGGCCTTTCTGCTGGAAATGCTCTCTGAATTCCAGATCAGCATTCCCGAGCTGGGCACCTTGACCGCGCGCAGCAAGCCGCTGGTGGTCTTGACCAGCAACGGTACCCGCGATTTGTCGGACGCGCTGCGCAGGCGTTGCCTGTTCCATTACCTGGACTTTCCCAGCCTGGCGCGTGAGATGCACATCGTGCGCACCCTGGTCCCCGAGGCCCACAGCCGCTTGGTGGAAGAGGCCGTGGCCTTTGTGCAGCGCTTGCGCCGTGAAGACCTGGACAAAACGCCGGGCATTGCCGAGACCCTGGACTGGGTGCGCGTGCTGTTCAAACTGGGGCTGACCGAATTGCCCGTGGACCCGGCGCAACTCGCGCCTTCGCTGGCGGCATTGCTCAAGACCCGCAACGACCGCTGGGCGCTCACGCCCGAGCGCGTGGGCAAGCTGATCGACGGACCGCGCATCGGGCAGGACGTGGGCGTGGCCGGTGGCATGAAATAAGGCGCGGGTGCGCATGCAGCCCGCCGCCGATCCGCGTGCCCAGCTGGCAGACTTTGCGCACTACCTGCGCTCGCATGGTTTTGCGCTGGGCTATGCCGAAGTCAGTCTGATGCTGCGGGCCGCCGCCGCGCTGCCGCTGGCACAGTGGGAGCGCACCGAATCGCTGTGGCGCGCGATTGCTGCGGGCAGCCACAAGCAATGGTCCAAATACCCCGAGTTGCACCAGGCCTTCTGGTTCCCGCACAAGGTGCGCGGCACCACCCGCACATCGGGCCTGCAGCAGAAATCACGCAATCTGCGCGAGCTGGTGCAGCAAATGCACCAGGACATGGCGCAGTCCATGTCCAACACCCCGCCCGGCGCGGCGCAACCCAGCCTGGGGCTGGCCGACGATGCCGCTGCGGGCGAGGCCGAAGGCTCTGGCGCGCAGCAGGCGCAGGCTGGCGCCAGCCGCAGCGCAGCGCCCGACGAGCGCGACTTTGCCGATTGGCTGCCGGGCGACCTGGACCGCTTCGAGCCGTTGGTGCTGGCGCTCAAGCGCCGCCTGCGCAGCCAACTCACACGCCGCAGCCGGCACGACCCGCGCGTGGGCACCATCCATTTGCGCCGCTCCATGCGCAGCGCCTTGGCCACGGGAGGCGAGTTGATTGCCTTGCGCCGCGCCCGCGTGCGCCGCCGCACACCCCGGGTGGCAGTGCTGGTGGATGTGAGCCGCTCCATGGAAGTCCATGCCCAGTTCTTTTTGCGCCTGTGCCGCGCGTTTGTCGAGGTGCTGGACGCCCGTGCGTTTGTGTTCCACACCCGGCTGGCCGAAGTCACGCCGCTGATGAAGCAGCGCAGCGACCGGGTGCAGGAAAAAGTCAACGCCGTCACCTTCGGTTTTGGCGGTGGTACCCGCATCGGCAGTTGCGTGCAGGAGGCCGCGCAACTGCATTTGGGGCGCTGGTTGCGCCGGGGTGATGTGGTGCTGGTGTTCAGCGATGGCTATGACACCGATGCGCCCGATGCACTGCCCGCCGCGCTGGCCGCGATTCGCGCACGCGGTGCACGGATTGGCTGGTTGCATCCCACAGTGCAGATTCCGCAGTCTGAAGCCATGCAAGCCGCGGCGCACCTGGTGTACCGCTTCATGCCCGCGCACAACCTGGCCAGCCTGGCCCGGCTGCACGAGATGGTGGCTTAAGCAGCCCAGCGCGCAGCGCCTCAGGCGGGCGTGGTGTCCGCAGGCGCGGGGCTGAGTTTGCGCGAGTTGATCGGGTCGCGGAATACCAGCGGTTTGGTTTGCACCCGCTGCGCATCCGGGATCTGCGCCAGTGCCACGGCGTCGATGACCACCTGGTGGTGTTCGGACTTGTCGCAAACCGGGTCGGCGTTGGCCGCGTCGCCGGTGAGCATCAGCGCCTGGCAGCGGCAGCCGCCCAGGTCTTTGGTTTTTTCGGGGCAGGTTTTGCAGGGCTCTTTCATCCACGCATCGCCACGGTAGTGGTTGAAGGCGTGGGAGTCGTACCAGATGCTTTTCACATCCATGGTCTTCACGCTGGGGAAGTCCAGGTGCTTGATCATTTTGGCCGTGTGGCAGGGCAGGGCGGAGCCGTCCGGGGTGATGGTCAGAAAGATATTGCCCCAGCCGTTCATGCACTTTTTGGGGCGGGTTTCGTAGTAATCGGGCACCACAAAGAAGATGCGCAGCTTGTCGCCCAGCTTCTCGCGGTACTCCTTGGTGATGCGTTCGGCGCGCTCCAGCTGCTCGCGGCTGGGCATCAGGCCGTCGCGGTTGATTTGCGCCCAGGAGTAGTACTGGCTGTTGGCTAGCTCCAG
The DNA here is from genome assembly GCA_964203415.1 of Rhodoferax sp. Taxonomy (GTDB): domain Bacteria; phylum Pseudomonadota; class Gammaproteobacteria; order Burkholderiales; family Burkholderiaceae_C; genus Allorhodoferax. Next base: position 163,788 of record CAXNME010000002.1, on the reverse strand, counting down.
GTATTCCGCACCGAGTTCAACGGCGAGTTCGATGATCTTGTCGATGTAGTCGATGTTGAGCCGGTGCACCACGCAGTTCAGCACCATGGGCCAGCCGTTGGCCTGAATCAAATCTGCGGCTTTGCGCTTGAGCGCAAAGGTTTTGGTGTGCGACAAAAAGTCGTTGAGCTCGCGGGTCGAGTCCTGGAACGACAGCTGCACATGGTCCAGCCCCGCGTCCTTGAGCGCTTTGGCGCGCTCCGGCGTGAAGCCGATGCCCGAGGTCAAGAGGTTGGTGTAGAAGCCCAGGCGGTGCGCCTCAGCGACCAATATCTCGAGGTCGTCGCGCACCAGCGGCTCGCCGCCGGAGAAGCCGCATTGCACGCTGCCTGCTGCGCGCGCTTCGCCCAGCACGCGGATCCAATCGGCCGTGCTGAGTTCGGGGCCGCTGTGGGCGTAGTCCACCGGGTTGAAGCAAAACACGCAGTGCAGCGGGCAGGCGTAGGTCACTTCGGCCAGCAGCCAAAGGGGTGGGCCGATGGGCGAATCAAGGGTGGCCGGGGTTTGCGTATCGGTTGTCATGGTTTAACCCATCCTTGCGCGATGGCGATGTCCAAAAATGCCAGCACATCGGCTTGCAGGCCGGTGGCGTCAAAAGCGGTTTCCAGTTCGGTAATGAGCGCGGCAATCGTTTTTTTACCGTCAATGCGCTGCATGATTTCACCCGCGCTACCGTTGAGTTTGACCATGCCTTCCGGGTACAGCAGCACCCAGGATTGCTGCACCTCTTCCCATTGCAGTCGGAACATGGGTGCCACGCGCGGCGTGGTCTGCAGGCGCGCCAGATCGTCGCTCATGGTGTTTTGGGCCCGGTGATCTCGACCTGGCATTGGTCCAGCATGATGGCATCGGCCAAGGACCACAGCACGTTCAACTTGAACTGCAAAATTTCCAGCGCGCGCTCTTGCAGGGCGCGGGTCTGGCTGAAGTATTCCAGCGTGAACTTGAGGCCATGCGCCACGTCACGGCGCGCCTGCGTCAAACGGTTTTTGAAATACAGCAGGCCGGCGGTGTCGACCCAGGGGTATTGCTCGGGCCAGGTGTCGATGCGCTGCTGGTGGATATGCGGCGCAAACAGCTCGGTCAGGCTGGAGGCCACCGCTTCCTGCCAGGGCCGCTGGCGCGCAAAGTTCACGTAGGCGTCCACCGCAAACCGGCTGGCCGGTGCCACGAAACGCAGCGAGGTGACATCGTCGCGGCTCAGACCCACCGCGGCCCCGAGTTGGATCCAGGCCTCGATGCCGCCTGCGTCGGTGATGCCGTTGAGCTCAAAACCGTCATGGTCCAGGATGCGCAAAATCCATTCGCGCCGGATCTCGCGGTCGTCGCAGTTGGACAGGATGGCGGCGTCCTTGAGGGGAATCGAAATTTGGTAATAAAAGCGGTTGGCCACCCAGCCGCGCAATTGGGCTGCGTTGAGCTTGCCCTGGGCCATCATCACGTGAAAGGGGTGGTGGATGTGGTAGCTGGTGCTTTTGCCGCGCAGCAGGCTTTCAAATTCGGCCGCGTTCCAAGGCGTGCGGGTGTCGGCCTTGGCTTCGTTGATGATGTTGTCTATCACAGCGTGATCTCCATGCCGTCAAAGGCCACTTCGATACCGTGCTGCGTCAGCGTCTGGCGCTGCGGGCTGCTGGCATCGAGAATGGGGTTGGTGTTATTGATGTGGATCAGAATTTTGCGCACGCCGGCGGGCAATTTGTCCAGCCATTCGATCATGCCGTCGGGCCCGCTTTGCGGCATGTGGCCCATGGAGCGCGAGGTCTTTTTGGACGCACCCAGCGCAATCATCTCGTCGTCGGTCCACAGCGTGCCGTCCACCAGCACGCAGTCGCTGGCTTGCATGGCCTGCCACACATGCGGCTCCATGCGGCCCAGACCGGGCGCGTAAAACAGGGTTTTGCCGCTGGCCGCATCGGTGACCGACAGGCCGATGTTGTCGCCATCCTGCGGCTTGTCGCGGTGCGGTGAATACGGCGGCGCGTTGCTGATCAGCGGCAGGGCGGCAAAACGCAATCCGGGCACACGCTCGATCGCGAAGCCTTGCGGCTCCAGGCTGAGCGCCTGCCAATCAACTTTGCAGTAATGGTCTAGCACCTTGAACAAGGGGTTGCCGGTGCTCAGGTCTTCGCGCACCAGCGGGTGGCACCAGATCTGCAGCGGCTGGCGGTTCTCGCGCAGCATCAGCAAGCCGGTGCTGTGGTCGATTTGCGCGTCCATCAGCATCACCGCGCCAATGCCGGTATCGCGCAGGGCGCGCGCCGGCTGCAGGCCGGGGAAGCTCTTGATCTGCTGTAGGACGTCGGGGGAGGCATTCACCAGCAGCCAGTCCTGCGCGTTGGCGCTGACGGCGATGGACGACTGGGTGCGCGGCAGGTGCTGCGTGCTGCCCCCGCGCACGGCGGCGCACTGCGGGCAGTTGCAGTTCCATTGGGGGAAACCACCGCCGGCGGCCGAGCCCAACACATGGATTTTCACGAGCGCAACCTCAAAAAAAAACCGCGTGGTACGCGGCAAAAATATCCGGCAGAGAGCCGGACGTTGGAAAATTCAAAAAAAGGTCTGCCGGGTTGCCCCGACAGACGGTACCGTGATTAACGGTTAGCGATGTACATGGTGATTTCGAAACCGAAACGCATGTCGCTAGCTGCAGGTGTTTGCCATTTCATGGTGTATCTCCTAGATCGATGCCGCCGATTGCGGTGAATCGTGCCCAAAGCCTTTCTGAACACAGACCACACTATGCCCGCAATCGCCGTCCGGGCCATGCGCAATTCATGGAAACTACCCTCAAGAAATTCGCCAAAGAAGCCTAGGGTTTGTACTAGGCGCTCGGCCACATGCCGGCATTTCTCCAAAAGGGCATAGCATGCAGGCCATGCCATCCGCCGCGCCAGACGCCTTGTTTCCCGCCATTGAGCCCTACGCGCACGGCTTCCTGCCCGAGCAGGACGGCCACGCTGGTGTATTTCGAGCAGTGCGGTAACCCGGCAGGTCTGCCGATGGTGTTTGTGCATGGTGGCCCGGGCAGCGGCGCCATGCCGCGGCACCGCCAATTTTTTGATCCCCACAGCACGCGGGCCATCCTCTGGGACCAGCGTGGATGCGGGCGCAGCCGGGCCGCGCAGCCATTACTGCACAACACCACCGCCCATCTGATCGCCGATATGGAGCGCATCCGTATCGCGCTGGGTTTGGAAGCCTGGTGGGTGGTGGGCGGATCCTGGGGCGCGGGGCTGGCCCTGGCCTATGCCAGTGCCCACCCACAGCGCTGTCTGGGGCTGGTGTTGCGCGGTACTTTTCTGGGCCGGGTGGCCGACATCCGCTGGTTTTTCCAGGATGCGGCGCAGTTGCTGCCGGACGCCTGGTGGGCCTTGGCCCGCCACGTACCGTCCGCGCAGCGCGGCGAAATGGCGGCCTATGTGGTGGAGCAGGTTTTGCACGGTGAACCGGCGCATGCGCAGTCTTTGGCGCAGGCCTGGAGTGCGTGGGAGGGCGCGCTCACCGACCGGCGCGCCAGCCTGCCGCCGTCATCATCTGGCGCTACTGGGGACGCCGCCCTGCTGGCCAAGTACCGCTTGCAAAGCCATTACTTGGCGGCCCAGTGTTTTTTCCCACCCGAAGGCGCGCTGGCAGGCTGCGCTGTCTTGGGCAAGCTGCCAGTGGCTTTGCTGCACGGCCGGTTGGATTGGATTTGCCGCCCGCAGTCGGCCTGGGACGTACAGCTGGCGCTGCCGGGCAGCCGGCTGCAATGGATCGATCAGGCTGGCCACAGCCCGTATGAGCCGCCCATGGCTACGGCCCTGGTCGCGGCGATTGCGCATGCTGCGCAGCATGGCCAGTTCCAGAACTGGGGCCAGCCCCTGCCAAGCGGGGATTGAAGGACAGCCATGTCATTGCGCCTGCAAATCAACCTCATCATTGCCGCCATGCTGCTGGCATTTGCTGCGCTGCTGGTGGGCTTGCAGCTCAAGGACACCAGCCGCGGGGTGCAGGAGGAGATCGGCGGCTCCAACCTGGTGGCGATTCAGGTGCTGTCGCAAGTGGAGGTCACGTCGCGCGAGGGCGGCCTGTCCGCCATGACGGTGTTTTTGGAAGGGCTGGGCCGTATCCGCGGCAACGAAATTGAGCTCTTCGGCGAAGACGGGGCCTTGCTGTACCGCTCGCCCCCGCCGCGCTACAAGGCCGGGCGCGATGCGCCGCAGTGGTACGCGCGCTTGGTCGCGCCGCCTCTGAAGACCCGTGAGATTGCTCTGCCGCACGGGCGTGTGGTGGTGCGCCCCGATCCATCGCGCGCGATTCTGGACGGATGGGATGAGTTTGTTCCGCTGTTGCTGACCTTGGTGGTCGGCGTGTTGTTCGCCAATGCGCTGGCGCACTGGTTGGTGGGGCGTGCCCTGCATCCGTTTCAGCAACTGGCCTTGGGCTTGCGCGGTATTGCGCAGGGCGACTACGCGACCCGCTTGCCACGCCTGAAGGGCCGCGAGGCGGGCGGTCTGGGAGAGGATTTCAACAGCATGGCGCAGTCGGTGCAGGACGGCATGCTCGCGCGCGAAAAGGCCCGCGCGGCCACCGTGGCCTTGGCCGAAAACCGCGAACTCACGCAAGTCATCCAGACCCGGATCGAGGAGGTGCGCAGACAAATTGCCCGCGAACTGCACGACGACCTGGGCCAGCAGGTCACGGCCATCAAGAGCCTGGGTTTTGCCATCAGCCACCGGGCGCAGGGCCAGGATCTGCGGATCGCCGAATCCGCCCGCATGGTGGTGCAATGTGCCGATGCCATGTACGAGAGCGTGCACCAGATGGTGGGCCAGTTGCGTCCGCTGGCGCTGGACCGCTTCGGCCTGGCCGACGCCTTGCAGGACCTGGTGGAGCAGGCCCGCACCCAACACCCTGGCGTGCAGATACAACTCCATATGGAGGGTGCGCTGGACGCCGTGGGCGGTGAGCTGGCCACGGCGGTTTACCGGATCGCGCAGGAGTCCTTGACCAATGCCTTGCGCCACGCGCAGGCCCATTTGATTGCGCTGCAGCTGCACGTCGAGCCGCAGCAGATTGTTGTGGAAGTGCGCGACGACGGTCGCGGCTTGCACCCGGATTGGGAGTTGACCGGCCATTTCGGCGTGATCGGTATGCGCGAGCGAGCGGAGAGCCTGGGCGGTTCCTTCATGATCGAACCGATAGGCGCTGGTGGCGTGCGGATGCGGGCCACCTTGCCACTGCACATGGATACAGAGACGGAGTCGGATCGTGGATAAATTGCGGGTGATGCTGGTGGACGATCACGCTGTCGTGCGCGGCGGCTTTAAGGTTCTGCTGCAGACCTGGGACGATGTGCAGGTGGTGGCCGAGGCCGACAGCGGCGAGGAGGCGCTGCGCATCCACGACAGCGTGGCCCCGGACGTGGTGGTGATGGACATTGCCATGGCGGGTATGGGCGGCATCGAGGCCATCAAACGCCTGGTCGCCAAGCACCCGCAAATCCGGGTGCTTGCGCTCTCAGCCCACGAAGACACCAGCTATTCCAAGCGCGCGTTCCAGGCTGGCGCTTTGGGTTATTTGTCCAAACGCACCGCACCGGAGGTGTTGGTGGACGCGATCCGTTTGGTGGCGCAGGGCAAGCGCTTTATCGACCCCGGCATTGCGCAGCGCATGGCCATGCAGGACCTCAGCGGCGAAACCGATCCGCTGGCCCTGCTCTCGCCGCGCGAGTTCGAGGTCTTTATGCAGATCGCACGCGGGCAGTCGGTTGGCGCGGTGGCGGAGACGCTCAATTTGTCGGTGTCCACCGTGGGCACCCATGTGCACAAAATCAAACAGAAATTGGAGCTGAGCAATACCTCGGAGATCACCCTGCTGGCCATGCGTCGGGGCTTGATCGACGCGTCTGGTATGGGCGGCTAGGTCTGGGTCCAACTTCGCTGCAAATTTTATTCAGCGTCAGATTGAATATTTTTGTCGGGCGAACAAGGGTTTTTACGGGTCAGAGCCCCGCATCCTTGGTTTTACATTGGCGCGGAGTGTTTCCGTGTGGTGGTTCACGCGGGGGTTCGGCACTTTCGGGAACGGGCCGCATATTTGGCTCCCCGGGTTTATTGTCTGGAGTTAACATGAATCGTACTTTTGGAACTGTGTTCAAGCGCAGTGCAACAGCTATTGCCATCGGAGCAGCGCTCTCGATGGTCTCAGGAATTGGTTTCGCCAACGACGCCAACCTGCAAAAACTCGGTGCCTTCAAGAAGACCGACACCCCACCACCCAAGCGCATTGCGCAAGGCGGTGTGTATGCGGACAACCTGAAGAAGATGCTGACCAACGTCAAGATGCCCGATGGCTTCAAGATTGAGTTGTTCGCCATCGTGCCGGACGCCCGCTCCATCGCTGTGAGCCGCAACACGGCAGCCGTCTGGGTTGGTACCCGCAAGCAAAACGTCTACTTCGCCAACGACCGCGACATGGACAACGTTGCAGACACCGTGGAAGACTTCAGCCCCAGCGTCAAGTTCGACACCCCCAACGGCCTGTGCTACACGCCTGACGGCTTCCTGTACGTCATCGAGCGCAACCGCGTCATGATGTTCCCCGCTGTTGAGTACTTCACCGAAGGCTCCGACACCGTGGCATTTGCTGTGGTCAAGCAAGGCGACCTGATTCCTGCGGAAGAAGAGTCCTACAACCACACCGCACGTGCTTGCACGATCGGACCAGACAACCGCGTCTACATCACCCTGGGCCAGCCCTTCAACGTGTCCGGCCCTGAAAAGCAAGACCTGTACATGAAGACCGGTATCGGCGGCATCGTCAGCTTCAACCGCGATGGCGGAGACCGCAAGGTGGTCGTCAATGGTTTGCGCAATTCCTCCGGCCTGGCGTTCAACCCCAAAGACGGCGCTCTGTGGTGGACGGACAACCAGGTTGACGGCATGGGCGACGAAACGCCTCCCGGCGAGATCAACAAGGTGCCTGTGGGCGCGGACGGCAAGCTGACCCATGGTCTGTGGTACGGCCACCCCTACTACGGCGGTGGCAATGTGCGCACCAATGAGTATGCTGGCAAGGAGATCCCCAAGGAATTGGCTTCCAAGTATGTCAAGCCCCAAGTGGAAACCATCGCCCACGCGGCAGACCTGGGCATGATGTTCTACACCGGCGACCAGTTCCCCGCCAAGTACAAGAACGCCATCTTCAGCGCGCAGCATGGTTCTTGGAATGCGGTCAAGCCCCGTGGCGCCCGCGTGATGGTGACCTATGTGGACGACAAGGGCAATGCCACCAAGCACGAGCCGTTTGCTGAAGGCTTCATGACCTCGGCTGGCTACTACCTGGGCCGCCCAGTGGACGTGCAGCAGTATGTTGACGGCTCCATCCTGGTGTCCGACGACAAAGCCGGTGCGGTCTATCGCATCAGCTACCAGAAGTAAGCGTTAAGCTTGCAGGGCGGGTTGGGCGTCATGCCTGGCCCGCCTTTTTCGTTTTTCTTTTGATTGTTTTTCCATGAAAACCATTTTTCTCGCCGCCGTCTTGACCCTCGCCGCAACCCAGTCCGCTTGGGCTGGTGATCCGGAAGCCGGCAAGGTCAAAGCGGCCCAGTGCGCCGTATGCCACGGCACCAACGGCCTCTCCGTTTTGGCCGAAGCGCCCCACCTGGCCGGCCAGCCCGAGATGTACCTGGTCCAGCAGCTGGTCAATTACCGCAGCGGGCGGCGTCCGCATGAGGTCATGGCCATCATGGCCAAGCCACTGAGCAACAAGGAAATTGAAGACCTGGCCGCTTGGTATGCGTCGATGAAAATCGAAGTGAAATAAGCGCGCTGTTTCGGGCTTTGCCGAATCCGGTAGCTTCCCTTGTTTTCGTACACCGTTGACTTGTTTTTCATAAATGAAACATTTGTCACAAAATCGAAAAACTTTTAAAACATAAGGGTTTTCACTCCAGAAATGAGGAGTGCGAAGCCTAGAGTTGCTCCCAGCGTTTCCAGCCTGAAATCTCAGGATGGAGCTTGACGCTGCCAGGCATGCCTACTCGAAAAACGTAGCCTGGCCAGTTCCGCTGGAGCACTTCATGACAACCATCCTCCGAGCTGCGTTCGCGCGCAGCGCAACTTCTATTGCCATTGGCCTGACGCTTTCCCTGGCTGCAGGTGCTGGTTTTGCCGCTGGTGACGACGCCAACCTGCAAAAACTCGGTGCCTTCAAGAAGACCGACACCCCACCACCCAAGCGCATTGCGCAAGGCGGTGTGTATGCGGACAACCTGAAGAAGATGCTGACCAACGTCAAGATGCCCGATGGCTTCAAGATTGAGTTGTTCGCCATCGTGCCGGATGCCCGCTCCATCGCTGTGAGCCGCAACACGGCAGCCGTCTGGGTCGGTACCCGCAAGCAACAACGTCTACTTCGCCAACGACCGCGACATGGACAACGTTGCAGACACCGTGGAAGACTTCAGCCCCAGCGTCAAGTTCGACACCCCCAACGGCCTGTCTGCTACACGCCTGACGGCTTCCTGTACGTCATCGAGCGCAACCGCGTCATGATGTTCCCCGCTGTCGAGTACTTCACCGAAGGCTCCGACACCGTGGCATTTGCTGTGGTCAAGCAAGGCGACCTGATTCCTGCGGAAGAAGAGTCCTACAACCACACCGCGCGTGCTTGCACGATCGGACCTGACAACCGCGTCTACATCACCCTGGGCCAGCCCTTCAACGTGAGTCCGGCCCTGAAAAAGCAAGACCTGTACATGCAAGAGCCGGTATCGGCGGCATCGTCAGCTTCAACCGTGATGGCGGTGACCGCAAGGTGGTCGTCAATGGTTTGCGCAATTCCTCCGGTCTGGCGTTCAACCCCAAAGACGGCAGCTCTGTGGTGGACGGACAACCAGGTTGACGGCATGGGCGACGAAACCCCTCCCGGCGAGATCAACAAGGTGCCCGTGGGCAGCGGACGGCAAGCTGACCCATGGTCTGCTGGTACGGCCACCCCTACTACGGCGGTGGCAATGTGCGCACCAATGAGTATGCTGGCCAAGGACGATCCCCGCGGACATTGGCTTCCAAGCTTATGTCAAGCCCCAAGTGGAAACCATCGCCCACGCGGCGGATCTGGGCATGATGTTCTACACAGGCGACCAGTTCCCCGCCAAGTACAAGAACGCCATCTTCAGCGCGCAGCATGGTTCTTGGAATGCGGTCAAGCCCCGTGGCGCCCGCGTGATGGTGACCTATGTGGACGACAAGGGCAACGCCACCAAGCACGAGCCTTTTGCAGAAGGCTTCATGACCTCGGCTGGCTTCTACCTGGGCCGCCCAGTGGACGTGCAGCAGTATGTTGACGGCTCCATCCTGGTGTCCGACGACAAAGCCGGTGCGGTCTATCGCATCAGCTACCAGAAGTAAGCATTCCGCTTTCTGAATCGGGCCGGACAGGCAACTGTCCGGCCTTTTTTGATCAAAAAAATCAATGCGCGCTTGAACTATTTTTGTTGGTATGTAAGGGTTTTCACTGTTCAAGAGTCTGCATTCTTCATCGTAGAGTCCATGTCGGTGTTTCCCTATGTGGCGTTTTCCATCGGGGCAAGCGCTTTCAGGAGCAGGCCGCATACCCGGCCCTGCCAAGCTACTTTTTTGGAGTAAACATGAATCGTACTTTTGGAACTGTGTTCAAGCGCAGTGCAACAGCTATTGCCATCGGAGCAGCGCTCTCGATGGTCTCAGGAATTGGTTTCGCCAACGACGCCAACCTGCAAAAACTCGGTGCCTTCAAGAAGACCGACACCCCACCACCCAAGCGCATTGCGCAAGGCGGTGTGTATGCGGACAACCTGAAGAAGATGCTGACCAACGTCAAGATGCCCGATGGCTTCAAGATTGAGTTGTTCGCCATCGTGCCGGACGCCCGCTCCATCGCTGTGAGCCGCAACACGGCAGCCGTCTGGGTTGGTACCCGCAAGCAAAACGTCTACTTCGCCAACGACCGCGACATGGACAACGTTGCAGACACCGTGGAAGACTTCAGCCCCAGCGTCAAGTTCGACACCCCCAACGGCCTGTGCTACACGCCTGACGGCTTCCTGTACGTCATCGAGCGCAACCGCGTCATGATGTTCCCCGCTGTTGAGTACTTCACCGAAGGCTCCGACACCGTGGCATTTGCTGTGGTCAAGCAAGGCGACCTGATTCCTGCGGAAGAAGAGTCCTACAACCACACCGCACGTGCTTGCACGATCGGACCAGACAACCGCGTCTACATCACCCTGGGCCAGCCCTTCAACGTGTCCGGCCCTGAAAAGCAAGACCTGTACATGAAGACCGGTATCGGCGGCATTGTCAGCTTCAACCGCGATGGCGGAGACCGCAAGGTGGTCGTCAATGGTTTGCGCAATTCCTCCGGCCTGGCGTTCAACCCCAAAGACGGCGCTCTGTGGTGGACGGACAACCAGGTTGACGGCATGGGCGACGAAACGCCTCCCGGCGAGATCAACAAGGTGCCTGTGGGCGCGGACGGCAAGCTGGTGCACGGTCTCTGGTACGGTCACCCTTGGTATGGCGGCGGTGGCGTTTTGACCAACGAATATGCGGACCAGCCTATCCCCCAGGACCTGCTTGACAAATATGTCAAGCCCCAAGTGGAAACCATCGCCCACGCGGCAGATCTGGGCATGATGTTCTACACCGGCGACCAGTTCCCCGCCAAGTACAAGAACGCCATCTTCAGCGCGCAGCATGGTTCTTGGAATGCGGTCAAGCCCCGTGGCGCCCGCGTGATGGTGACCTATGTGGACGACAAGGGCAATGCCACCAAGCACGAGCCGTTTGCTGAAGGCTTCATGACCTCGGCTGGCTTCTACCTGGGCCGCCCAGTGGACGTGCAGCAGTATGTTGACGGCTCCATCCTGGTGTCCGACGACAAAGCCGGTGCGGTCTATCGCATCAGCTACCAGAAGTAAAGCAGTTCGCTGCTTCCAGCGGGCCGGGCAGGCAACTGTCCGGCCCGTTTTGTTTGGGCGTGGGGTTTTCAAGCAGAATGGGCTTTTACACAAAGAGGAGCACCCGATGGGATGCCTGTTGAAAGGTGGCGGAGGCTTGTACGCCCGCCTGCGTATTGGTGCGGTCTTGCTGGCTGCTGGTGAGGGGCGGCGCATGGGCGGTGTGCCCAAGGCGCTGATTACGCTGCAAGGCGTGCCGCTGATCAACCGGCACCTGATCGCGCTCAGCGGTGCGGGGGTGGACGAAGTGGTCGTCGTCACCGGTTTCGGCCGCGATGCAGTAGAGGCGCAAATCGCCACCTTCCCCGTCACCCTGGCGCATAACGCCGACTTCGCCCAAGGGCAACAAGGTTCGGTACGCGTCGGTTTAGCCGCTTTGCGCGGTGCGTTTGACGCCGTGTTGGTGGTGCTGGCCGACCAGCCCCTCATCGGCGCTGCGGACCTCACCGAGCTGATCGCCGCCTTCAAGAAAAAAGCCATCGGCAATATCGTGGTGCCCATGGTCAACGGCCAGCGTGGCAACCCCATCGTGTTGGATGGCAGCGCCTGTGAACAGATCATGCAAAGCCAGAACAACCTGGCTTGCCGCCACCTGATTGAGCGCCAGCCGGAACTGGTCTACGCCCACGCGACCACCAACACCCGTTTCATCACCGACCTGGACACGCCGCAAGACATGGCTGATTTGTCGCAGAAGACCGGTTGGAAATTTGCACTGCCTGCCGCTGAGCTGATAACGGCGGCATGAGCGCCACGCTGCAAAGCCTGTGGCCGGTGCCGCTGGCGCGCCAGCGTTGGAACGGTGCCGATGCGGCCAACCCGGTGCTGGCGCGGGTGTTCCAGGCCATGCGCGCAACCGCCCCGCAAGCAGGCGCGGGCTTTTATGCCAGCGACGATGATTTGCTCGACCGCGTCGATCTGCCCGAGTTCACCGCCCTGGTGCAGTTCATCGCCAGCGCGTTGCAAAGCGCGGCGCAGCAGGCCAACGCCGGCATCTGGCCACCCGGCCGCCAAGCCCTGCAACTGCAACTCATGGGCGTGTGGTTCCAGGTGCAAAACGGCACTGCGTTCCATGACATCCACACCCACGGCAACTGCTCCTGGTCGGGCGTGTACTACGTACAAATCGACCCGCTGGCGCAGCGCAGCGCGCACCCTGATCTGGGCACGCTCAACGGCGCCACCCGCTTTTACAGCCCCATGTTCCCGCTGCTCGGCGGCGCGCACATGGACATGGGCAACGCCTTCATGCAAAACGCCACGCTGGACGTCACACCCGAAGCCGGTGAGCTGGTGCTGTTCCCGGCCTTTTTGCCGCACAAAGCCATGCCCTACCAAGGCGCGCAGGACCGCATCATCGTGTCCTTCAACGCGCAGATTCGCGCCCCCGGGGGCAACCAGATTTACCCCTACGCCGCCGTGTGAGCCATCACCTGGTTCTGGACACCAACATCGTGCTCGACACGTTGGTGTTCCGTGATCCCCGCACCCACGCCTTGCACGCTGCTGTGTTCGATGAACCGGTGATGCCCGACCTGCTGTGGCTGGCCACCGCGCCCATGCGCGAAGAACTCGCGCGGGTGCTCGCCTACCCCCATATCGCCGTGCGCCTCGCCTATTCACGGCTTGGCAAGCCGCGCAGGTTCTCAGCCAGTTCGACGCCCGCGCCCGCATCGTCCCCGTCGCCCCCAAAGCCCCTGCTACCTGCAAAGACCCCGACGACCAGAAATTCATCGACCTCGCCGTCAGCCATGGCGCTACGCTGCTGAGCAAAGACAAGGCTGTCTTGTGCATGCGCAAGCGGCTGATGAAGCTGGGGGTGGAATGGATGTGGGGGTGGTCTGGCCGCAAGGACCTGTCGCTTCCCCACAACCGAGCCCAATTTTGTAAATCACCATGACCGACACCATGACTCCAACCCTCATTCCCCCCGACGCCGACCTCACCGCCATGGAGGACCTGCTCGACGACCTGCGCACCCGCAGCGAAGAGGTGCCGCAATGGGAGTTCTGCGAGGGCTTTCTGGCGGCGCTGGTGTGCTGCCGCCGCTCCATTGGCGCGGATGAATTTCTGGAGGTGTTGCTAGACCCCGAAGGCTTTGCCGACGCGGCCCAGCGCGACGCGTTTCTCGCGCTGTGGCAGCGCCGCCATGACGGCGGTTAGCGCGGCGCTTGGCAGGCGGAGGTGCAAGAGCTGAGCGATGAGGCGGCTTACCACCCCGATCTGGTGGACGTGCGCGGCGCGGTGCTGGCTTTGAGCGAGGCCGAACGCGCCGACATGGGCGAGGACGCGCAGGACGTTCCGGCGTTTGCGCAGGTCTGGGCGCTGGGGTTCATGTACGCGGTTGAGAACTGGCCGCAGGAGTGGGTGGCGCCGCGCGACAAAGAGGCGGCACGCGCGGTGGAAGCCGCCATGGCCGCCATCGTCGCGCTCACCGAGGATGACCCCGGCCCCTGGGAGTTGGCACCGTTCTCCGACGACGATGCGCCGACCATGAGCCAGGCGCGCATGGACGCATTTGCGCTGGCCATCTGGGCGGTCTATGACCTGTTCGATGTCTGGCGCAGCCTGGGGCCAAGGGTGGAAACTGTGCGCAAAGACAGCAGCGTGGGCCGCAATGACCCGTGCCCCTGCGGCAGCGGGCAGAAGTACAAAAAATGCCACGGGGCCTAGCCCCGCACGCGCAGTTTGCTTGCGTGATTTAAGTCGTTAGCGGCGCAAAGCTGTGCGCCTGGGCGCGCGGCCAGTGCCGCTGGTAGACGTGGGGCAGCGCGCCCAAATCACCCGCCAGCAAAACGCCCTCGGCGACTTCGGAGTTCAGGGAATGCGCCAGGCTGGCCACGGTGTTGTCTGCACCCCGGCGCACGATGTGGTGCGGCGTGATGTCGCGCGGGTGCTGCAGTCCGGCGGCTTGCAGCAACTCGCGCAGCGCCTCCAGCGTTTCCATATGGAAGTGGTAGACGCGCTGGGCTTTGTCGCCCACCACCAGCGCGTGCTGGCGTATCGGGTCTTGCGTGGTGACGCCGGTAGGGCAGTGGCCGGTATGGCAGGTCTGCGCTTGCAGGCAGCCCAGCGCGAACATGAAGCCGCGCGCGCTGTTACACCAGTCGGCCCCCAAGGCCAGCATGCGGGCCACATCAAAGGCGGTGATCACCTTACCCGCGCAACCGATTTTGATGCGGTCGCGCAGGCCAGCGCCGCGCAGCGTGTTGTGCACCAGCGTCAGCCCTTCTTGCAGCGGCGCGCCCACGTGGTCGGTGAACTCCACCGGTGCGGCGCCGGTGCCGCCTTCGGTGCCGTCCACCACGATGAAGTCCGGCGTGATGCCGGATTCGAGCATGGCTTTGACGATGCCAAACCATTCCCAGCTTTGGCCAATGCACAGCTTGAAGCCGGTGGGCTTGCCGCCTGAGAGCGTGCGCAAGCGTTCGACAAATTGCAGCAATTCCAGCGGCGTGGAAAAGGCGCTGTGCGCTGCCGGTGAGACGCAGTCCACGCCGATGGGGACGCCGCGCGCATCGGCAATTTCCGCCGTTACCTTGGGGCCGGGCAAGACGCCGCCGTGCCCGGGCTTGGCGCCCTGGCTGAGTTTGATTTCGATCATCTTCACCTGCGCCTCGGTGGCGTGTTCGGTGAAGCGCTCTGCGCTGAAGCTGCCGTCTTCGTTGCGGCAGCCAAAGTAGCCCGAGCCGATTTCCCAGATCAGGTCGCCGCCGTTTTTCCGGTGGTGTACCGATATCGAGCCCTCGCCCGTGTCGTGCGCAAAACCGCCGCGCTTGGCCCCGGCGTTCAGGGCCATGATGGCGTTGGCGCTCAGCGCGCCGAAGCTCATCGCCGAGATATTGAAGACGCTGGCTTCATAGGGCTGTTCGCGCCCGGCACCGATGGTGATGCGGAAGTCGTGGCTGGCGATGGTGCTCGGGGCGATGGAATGCACCATCCACTCAAAGCCCCTGGCATGCACGTCCAACTGCGTGCCGAAGGGCCGCTTGTCGGAATCGCCCTTGGCGCGCTGGTACACCAGCGAGCGCTGCGCCCGCGAGAAGGGCATGGCCTCGGTGTCGTTCTCAATAAAGTACTGGCGGATTTCGGGGCGGATGAACTCGAGCAAAAAGCGCAAATGCGCGATCACCGGGTAGTTGCGCAAAATCGAGCTGCGTTCCTGGCTGACATCGCGCACCCCCACGATCACCAGCGCCCCGCTCACCACCAGCAGCACGACGCCGCCACCCAAAACCAACTGCGCCGCCCCCAACAAGACACCCACGCAGCACAGCGCAAAAGCCAGGTAGCGCACGGGAAAAACTGCATCAATACGAGCAAGCATGGTGACAACCTTCTCAAAAGAAACAGCGACAAACCCGCTGCTCGGGGCCGCCCGCCCGGTCAGACCCGGGGTGGCTTTGCATTGTGCAGCGTGAATATTGCAGGGCGGCCAAGCGGCCCCAAGGGAAAACCCGCGCTACGCGGCGGCGCAATGTGCGTTCAAGCGCAAGAGCGCATGCAGCGCGGCCGCCTGGCGCACCGCTGCGCGGTCGCCGCCAAAGTGCTGCACCTCGCTGTGCACGCCCCAAGGTCCGGCAAACGCAAACCACACCGTGCCCACTGGCTTGGCCTCGGAGCCACCGCCGGGGCCGGCCACCCCGGTAATGGCCAGCGCGACCTGTGCCGCCGAATGCTGCAGTGCGCCCTGCGCCATGGCGCGCGCCACCGGTTCGCTGACCGCGCCGTGGGTAGCAATCAGCTGCGCGTCCACGCCCAGCATCTGCGTCTTGGCGGCGTTGGAATAGGTCACAAAGCCGCGCTCCAGCCAGGCGCTGGAGCCCGCCAGATCGGTGCAGGCGGCAGCCACCATGCCGCCCGTGCAGCTCTCAGCCGCGGCCAGCATCCATTGGCGGCGCAGCAGGGTGTCTGCCACTGCTTGCACCGCTGCGGCCCATTGCGCAGGCATTACCAGACCCTCCACAAGGCCATCACCAGCAGCGTGCACGCCGCAGCCACCAGGTCGTCGAGCATGATGGCCCAGCCTGCGCGGGTCCAGCCCCAGGGCGTGGTAGCCGGGTTCTCGCCGTGGAACAAGTTGTCGGCCCAGCCCACAGGGCCAGGCTTGGCGATATCAAAAAATCGGAACAGCGCAAACGCCGCCAGCTGCCCCTGCCAGCCCGTAGGCATCACCAGCCACAGCACCAGCCAGAAGGCCACGACTTCGTCCCAGACCACGGCGCTGGGATCGGCCACACCCAGGTCGCGCGCGGTGACAGCGCAGGCCCAGATGCCCAGCGGAATTCCCGCCGCGATCACCCAGCCCCAGGCCGCTTCGTCCACCCAGGGTTGCAGTGCGACAAACGCCGCCCAGGCCCACAAGGTGCCGGCAGTGCCCGGCCCTTTGGGGCTCAGCCCCGAGCCAAAGCCCAAAGCCAGCAGATGCCCCGGGTGCCGCCACATGAAGCCCGCCCCCGGACGCAGCTTCACCGGCTGGAGGATGTCGTTCATGTTGCGCTGCTCCGGTGCATACCGCTATCGTGCGAAAAATGGTCGAAGCCGCCGCTGCTTGTTGTGATGGGCTGGCCCGAGCCGTCGAGCACGCGCAGGCCCGGCAGTGCGTCAATACGGCCGATGCGCTGCACCGGCGTAGCGCTGGCGTGGGCGGCCGCTGCAACCGCCGCAGCGTGCGCGGGTGCGGCGGTGAAAACCAGTTCGTAGTCGTCGCCACCGCTGAGCACGCAATCGCGCAACAGTTGGGTATCGATGCCGCTGTTGGCCCACGGGCAGCATGCCAAGACCGCTGCATCGTCCAGTTGCGCACCGACCGCGGAGCGTTCCAAAATATGGCCCAGATCGCCCAGCAGCCCGTCGCTGACATCGGCGCAAGCGCTGGCGATGCCGCGCAGTGCCAAGCCCAGCGCGACGCGCGGGGTGGGGCGCTCCAGCCGCGCGCGACAGGCCGCCGCCGCAGGTGCGTCCAGTTGCAGCCGGCCCTGCAGGTGTTGCAGCCCCAGCGCGGCCTCGCCCAATGTGCCGCTCACGTACACATCGTCCCCGGCTTGCGCGCCGCTGCGCAGAAGGGCCCGGGTGCGCGTAGGCCCCGTTGCATCGCCCGGCACTTCGCCAAACACGGTGATGCACAGGTTCAGCGGGCCGCGCGTGGTGTCGCCGCCAATGAGTTCGCAGCCGTGTGCATCGGCCAGTTCCCAAAGCCCGGCGGCAAAGGGTTCTAGCCAGGCCGCATCGGCGCTTGGGAGCGCCAGCGCCAGGGTGAATGCCAGCGGCCGTGCGCCGCAGGCAGCCAGGTCACTCAGGTTGACCGCCAGGGCTTTGTGGCCCAGCGAATAAGGGTCTACCTCGGGAAAAAAATGGCGTCCCTCCACCAGCATGTCGGTGGAGATCGCCAGTTGCATACCGGGTGCGGTTTGCAAGATGGCGCAATCGTCGCCCACGCCCAGAACCGCGCCCGGACTGGGGCGGGTGAAGTAGCGCCGTATCAGATCGAATTCGCCCATCGCCGCGCCGCCCGCTGCGCGCCTCAGTGCAGGGTGCGGTCGCTGCCGCTGAGTGCGTCCAGCACAAAGATGGGAATGTCTGCGTCGAATTTTTCGCCGTCCTCGGCCACGCAAAAATAGCTTCCGTGCATGGTGCCCGTGGGCGTGCGCAGCCGGGTGCCGCTGGTGTATTCAAAGGCTTCGCCGGGCTTGAGCAGCGGCTGGTGCCCGACCACGCCCAGGCCTTTGATGCGCTCGGTGTGGCCCTTGGCGTCGTTGACGCTCCAGGTGCGCGAGATCAGCTGGGCGCTTACCTGGCCGGTATTCCGGATGGTGATGGTGTAGGCAAACACATACAGGCTGTCATGCGGCAGGCTTTGCTCGGGCAGGTATTGCGGCTGCACTTCGACCGTAAAGTGGTAGCGGGGATTGGTTTTTGACATTCTCCGATGCTACGGCGAAAATGCCCCCATGACCTACCGCATCGCCCCCTCCATACTTTCCGCCGACTTTGCCCGCCTGGGTGAGGAGGTCCAGTCCGTCATCGCCGCCGGTGCCGACTGGATCCACTTTGATGTGATGGACAACCATTACGTGCCCAATCTGACCTTCGGCCCCATGGTCTGCCAGGCACTCAAGCCCCACGCCAAAACCGCAGCGGGCCAAGCGGTTCCAATTGATGTGCATTTGATGGTGCAACCGGTCGATGCCCTGGCGGCCGCTTTTGCGCAAGCGGGCGCTGACCTCATCAGCTTCCACCCCGACGCCAGCGGCCATGTGCACCGCAGCATCCAGGCCATCAAGGCGCAGGGCGTACAGGCCGGGCTGGTGTTCAACCCGGCCCAGCCTCTGGACGTGCTGGACTGGGTGATTGAGGACATTGATTTGATTCTGATCATGAGCGTGAACCCTGGTTTTGGCGGCCAGGGTTTTATCGATTCCGCGCTGCGCAAAGTGGAGGCTGCGCGCCAACGCATTCGCGCCAGCGGCAAGGACATCCGCCTGGAGGTGGACGGCGGTATCAAGGTGGACAACATCCGCCGCGTGGCCGATGCCGGCGCCGACACTTTTGTGGCCGGCAGCGCTATTTTTGGCAAGCCCGATTACAAAGCGGTGGTGGACCAGATGCGGGCGGCGCTCGCCGCGTAAGCGGTCTGGCGGGCGGCTAATCCACGCTGGCGGTGAACACCGTCAGCACGCCGGTGAAGGCATACAGGTGCTCATAGGCCACTTCACCGCTGGCAAAAAACCCGACCAAGGGCACATCGCCCAGCGCTTGGCGCACGATTTGCATCTCGGCGTGTGGCCAGCCGAAATGCGCGCCGCCACGGCCCACGCAGCTCACATACACGGCCCCGACGATCTGCTTGCGCTCCGCTGTTGGCGCACCTGGCGCAAGCGGCATAGCCGGAGCACCGTCGGCAGCGGCATATTCGAGTTCTGCCGGCTCCAATTCTTCGCGGATTTCGGCGCAGATGCGCATCAGGTCAGAGCGCGCGGTCTCGGCGTTGCGGCGGCAAAACGCCAGTTGCAAGCCGGGTCGCACCGCGTCACCCACGGCGATGGCGCGCCGCCCCGGGTCCAGGCCGATGATCTGGCGCACCTGGGTTTCGTTGCCCAGATTACCGGTCAGGCGCACCGCCGCATTCGCGGCCCCGGTGCGCGGTGCCGCCAGTCCCACCAGCGTGGCACGCACGGCGCTGAGTGCCGCCTCGGGTTGGTCCAGGCTGACTTTCAAATCGGCCAGCAGCGTGTCCAGGGCCGGTTGGTCATCCAGCGCGATCACCACGTTATCCCGCGCTTCGGTCACCACCCGCACTTTGGATACCGGTTTGCAGCCCTGGGTCACGCGGGAGATCAAATCCACCTGCGGCCCAAAGGCCACGCCGCTCATGCCACCGCTGAAAACACCCTTGCTGCGCCCATGGCCCGGTAGCGTGCCGTCGCCGGAAAGCGCAAATTGCACGCTGCGGCCACGGCTGCTGGACAAGCCGCCAAACAGGTAACCGCTTTCCGTGCGCCGCGCCATATCGCCCAGCAGCTCGGTGACATCGGGCGTGGACGGATCCACATGCAGCAGCGCGGTCTGCGACTCAAACCCCAGATTCAGCGGGGAGACACCGGAGAACACGCGGAACTGGTCGCTGGGGATTTCCAGCAGCATGACCGCCAGCGCCGGTTCGTCGAAATACTCCACATTGGTCGCGGCGATACCAATCCCCACGGTACCGGCCCAGTCCGCAACAGCCGGTAACTCGGCACCGAGGTAGTCCAGGATGTCCTGCGCCACATCGACATAGTCGTCGGTGATGTACAGCAAGCCCAGGTTGGGCGCGCTGGCGTGCTGGCCACCGGCCATCTGGGCGCGCAGTTGCGCCAGCACCAGCGCTGCTGCGCCATGCCACTGCGGGTGCGTGGCGTGGGCAAAAGGGAAGTTTTTCATGCAGGCACCGCTCAGCTGCGCTTGCGTGCGCGTGAGGGCGCGGCCTTTTTCGCAGCGGGGCGGGCTGCGGCACGGGCACCAGCAGTTTTGGGTGCGGCTTTTTTCGCGGGCGCGGCGGCCTTGGGGGCGGTCTGGCTGGCTGCGTTGCCCACGTCTTTCAGGGCGGTGGCGGCAATGTTTTGAAATTGCTGGGTCAGCGCGTTCCACATCTGCATGGGGTCTACGGCGGGGCCGGCCGGTTTGGCCTCGGGCGCAGCCTCGCTGGGGGCTGCCGCCGCTGGGGCCGCTGGCGCTGCAGCCTGGTCGGCACCGGAAGCCGCAAACGCACCAGACATAGGGAAATTCATGCTTTTGAGCGTGGCCAGGGTCATTTTCTGCACCTCCAGCGCCTGAATAGTGGCCGCCAGCGCGCGGGTGTTTTGCTCCAGCCAGAACTGCACCGTCTTGAGCTCGCCGATGCGCTTGTCCAAATCTTCCGCGCTCATGGTTGGGGTGAACCATTGGTTGAACGCGGCGCTGGCGGGGCTCGAAGCGCTGTTTGCCTGCGCGGCGCCTTTGCTCAGGCCCTGCAAAAAGTCAAAACCAGGGACAAATTTGCCAAAGCCCATGGGGTCGTTGGTGTTGGGTGAGGTCATGGCGGCTCCAAAAGTCGTGCCCTCCGGTTGTAACAGCTTGCGGCCCGGACAATTTTTCAGTGTTTGTGCTGATGCTCTGCCTGCCCGGCGGGTGCTGCACTCAGAACCGGTACGCGCAGGTCCTGGGTGCTTTGCACGCCCTTGCTGTCACGCAGGGTCAGCGTGATGGGAATGGTCGTGTCCTTTTGCAAGGGCAGCTTCAAATCCATCAGCATCAGGTGGTAGCCGCCGGGTTTGAGCTGCACCGCTTTGCCGGCGGGCAGTTCCAGGCCTTTGGGCAAAGGGCGCATGCGCATCACGTCGCCGTCCATCTTCATTTCATGGATTTCGGCCACGCCAGCCACGGGGGTGCTGACGCTGACCAGGGTGCTAGCGGCCGGCGCGGTGATTTGCATGAATGCACCGGTGGCTTTTTGGCCTTGCACGGTGGCGCGCGCCCAGGCGTTTTTCACCTCGACGGTTTGTGCCTGAACGCCGCCGGTCAGCACCATGGCGAACAGCAGGCAAAAGATTCGGGAAGTAGAGTTCATGGGGAGTCCTTGGATCAATGGGAGTTCGGGTTAATGGCTGTGGCCCGTGCCGCTTTGGATGTCCAGCACCTCCAGCAAGGCCGCAGGTGACGCGATGCCGTGGCTTGATGTGCCGCTGGCGGGAACTTCGCTCCAGTCCAGGCTGCTGTTGGCGCACTGCTGCAGTACCTTGAACCACACCGGCCCGGGCCGCTTGGGCGTGGTACCGCGGAACACAAATTCGTCGTAGTAGGCAGATGGCAAAGCATTGTTAGGTCCGTTGGCAGTCCAGGTGATGACTTTCACGCCTTCCGCATAGGTCTTGCCGTGCAGGGTGTAAGGCTGCGCGAGCGGACCCGATTGGGTGCTGAGCGTCCAGCCGGGTTTGGGCATGGGCTGCGCCGCATTGAAGCCTTCCGGAATCTGCACCTGCAGCGCCGTGGTGGCCTCCGCGCCGCAGCCGTGGCCCACCCGCAAAGCGGCGCGGTAGCTGCTGCCAGCGGCGGCGGCCGGATCGAGCAGCACCACATGGGCCTGGGTAAAGCTTGTGAGTAAGAACAGAGAGAAAGCAAAGGTAGATTTTTTCATCGGGTATCCATCATGTACGGGTGGGGATGGGCCGCGCCGGGCGGCAACATCCAAAGGTGCTCGAGGAAAGTGGGCTGGACCGCAGCGCCAGGTCTGCCGCCGCAGTGCCGGGTGCGACCGTCAGGCGGCAGGCGGGCCGCGCGCCGGGGCGGGTCCGGCATGGCGGCGGTGCAGCGCAGGGGTGGCGCTTGCCTGCGCGAAGGAGCTGGCGCTCTCGCCGGGCGGCAGTGCCGAGGGGCCAGCGGCCAAGGGCACGGCGCCGCCCAGGCACAGCACGCAATGCCAGCCGCCGTGCTGTGTTTCGGCAGGCGGGGCGGTTTTCTGGTCTGCCAGCGGCTGCACACCCAGCGCCGAACACACCTGGTGCACCATGGCGTCGGCGGGGTGGGTGGCCAAGGCGGGCGTGATGACCGCAGCCGCCAACGACAGGACACACCAAGCCAATACCCCAGCGGTCAACGCACGGGCGCGGCGCAGGTGGTGGAACAGAGAGCGGGTGAGGGACATGGCGGGAATAGGGTCGACTGCTATCCTACCCCGATGATGCAATACACCTTTTGGTCAGCAACGATTTTGCTAATTTTGATCACCGACCCTGTGGGCAATATTCCGGTGTTTGCCAACGCGCTCAAGCATGTGCCGCCGCAGCGCCGCCCCTGGGTCATCTTGCGTGAAATCTCGATTGCCTTTGGCCTGCTGCTGCTCTTTATGTTCGTGGGCGAGGGTTTTTTGCGGGTGATGAATCTGAGCGAACTGGCCTTGCAAATTGGTGGCGGGGTGATCCTGTTTTTGATTGCATTGCGCATGGTCTTCCCGCCACCACCGGGCACTGAGATCGAGACCCTGGCGGAGCCCCTCATCGTGCCGCTGGCTGTGCCCTCCATTGCTGGACCCTCGGCACTGGCCACCGTGCTGCTGCTGGTTTCCCAGCAACCCGAGCGGCGCACCGAGTGGATCGGCGCGCTGTGTTTGACCATGTTGGTGAGCGCCACGGTGTTGGTCTTGTCCGAGCGGATTTTGTCGTTTACCGGCCCTCGGCTGGTGGCTGCAGTGGAGCGATTGATGGGCCTGGTCTTGGTCTCCGTGGCTATTGAGATGATGTTGCGCGGCGCGCGCACCTTTGCCGCACAAATCAGCGCGCATTGAGCAGGGCCCGTGGCAGATACTGCGCCATCTTTTGTGGCTGATGCGGCCCAGACGGAATTGCCCCCGAAGCGGCGTACCGGGGCGCTGGCGCTGTGCACCGTGCTGGTGGTGCTGCTAGCGCATTGGTGGACCCTGGGCGAAATCGCAACGCTGCTCGGGCCGCTTGGTGAACCGGCGCAAGCTCCTTCCGACATCACCAGCCCAATGCTGACCCGCACGATTACGCTGCCGCCAGACGTAGCGGCAGCCGCGCCACCTGCCGCCCCTGCCGCGCCAGCCCCGCGCCCATTGGAGGCACCGCCGGCGCCGCCGGCGGACCTTATGCAAGTTGCTACGAGTCCCGCGCCTGCTTTGGAGACCTTGCCTGTGCCCGCGCCATTGCCCGAGGCGCAAGAACCGCCTCCTGATCCCCCGCCGCCGCCTGAGCCCCCCGTCACGGTGCCTATGCCACTCGCGGCAGCGTCGGCACCTGCGATCCCATCCGAGCCTGATGAAAAAGTCGCTGCGGCTCCCGTGCCACTGCCGCTGCCAGTGACAGCGCCCGAGCCAGAACGCGAGCCCGCGCCCACGCCCACGCCCGCAGTCCCCGCTGCGCCGCCGGTGCCAGCGCCCCTACCCGCACCCGATGCAAAAGTCGCCGAATCGCCAGCTCCTGCGCCCAAGCCGCAACCCGAGCCTGCGCCAGCGCCTGCGCCCCAAGCCGCCCCTTGGTATGGCCGGGCTCCAAGGTGTTGGCCTACCAGCTGGAGATCAATTCTTTCCCGCTCCCCGCGCGCGCCGAGTTGCGCTGGCGGCATGACGGCGCGCAGTACGAAGCCAGCCTGGCTTTGCAGTCATTGATCTCGGTGACCCGCAGCAGCAAGGGCGCGATCACCCCGCAGGGTTTGGAGCCGCTGCGCTACGGCGAAAAAATCACGGCCCGCGGTGAAACGGCGGTCCATTTTCAGCGTGACAAAGGCATCGTTAGCTTCAGCAACAACAAGCCCAGTGCTGTCTTGCTGGCTGGCATGCAAGACGAGGTCAGCGTGTTCTTTCAGGTAGCGGCCATGTTGGGTGGCAGCCCGCAACACTTTGTGATTGGCACCGAAATACCCCTTCAAACCGCTGAAAGCCGCGCCGTGCGGGCCATGGTGTTTGTGGTGGGAAAAAGCGAAGTGGTGGATTTGCCCGGCGGGCGGGTGCCGACCATTTATCTGAGCCATACCGAGCCCCCTCGGTTTGATGGCGGGCGCAGCTCCAAAGGCGAGATCTGGGCTGCCCCGGGATTGGACTATTTGCCGGTGCGCATCCGCATCACCGAGCCGTCAGGCACCACCTATGACCTGCGCTGGTCCCAGACCTTGGCCCCGTAAAGGGCGGGGGCGGCATTTTTCCCGCTAAGATGGTGCCATGAACCTGCTGTACGACTCAGACACTTTCACCGTCACCCACATGCTGGCCAATATGCAGGGCCCTTCCGAGGGGGATGTCCGAATCGGCGGCCCCAGCGACACGGTGCTCAGTCCTGAGACCTCCGAGCGTTTTCCGGCGGGCATTCCCACACTGGCGCGCCACGGTTTTGAGATCGTGGATAAGCGCTCAGGCAAAGAGGTGTACCTCGACGGCTCATGGGCCGAGTTGTTTCAACAGCACATCATGGCTTGGCAGGTCAACACCCCCACGCAGGACGAAGTGGAAGAAACCCTCTCGCAGTACGCCGAACTGGCGCAAAACCCGGTCGTCGTGCACTAAAAGCCCTCAGGGATTGACGGCTAACTGCCCCATCTCCTGCCCCATTCTCACGGGGCTTGTTGCGCCCCACGCGGGGTTGAAGCCCATAGTCCCGGGTGGCCATAGCAACACCACCGTAGACCCCAACAAAAAGCGCCCCATCTCCGCGCCCTGACGCAAAAACGGGGCCGGTGTGTCCGCGCTCCCGTAGTGCCAGGTGGTCACCTGCGGGCGGCGCGGCGGGTTGATCAGGCCGTGCCACACGGTGGCCATGCTGCCCACAATCGTCGCCCCCACCAGCACCAGCGCCATCGGGCCGTGCGGCGTCGCAAAGTGGCAGACCACCCGCTCGTTGCGCGCAAACAAGCCCGGCACGCCGCGCGCTGTGGTCGGGTTGACCGAGAACAAATCACCCGGCACATAGACCATGCGCTGCAACGTGCCGTCGCAAGGCATGTGGATGCGGTGGTAGTCGCGCGGGCTGAGGTAGATCGTGGCAAAGCTGCCGCCCTGGAACTGCGCCGCAGCTGCACTGTCGCCGGCCAGCAAGGCGGCACAGGTATAGCTGTGGCCTTTGGCCTGGAAGATGCGGTCACCATCAATTACCCCGAGCTGGCTGATTGCGCCGTCGACCGGGCAGACCCAGTCGGCCGCTGCCAGTGGGCGGGCGTCGGTGCGCAGGGCGCGGGTGAAAAAAGCGTTGAAGCTGGGGTAGGCGCTGATGTCGGGCTCGGCGGCCTCGGCCATGTTGACGCCGTAGCGGCCGACGAACCAGGCGATCAGGCGGGTGGTGTAGCCGCCCCACTGGCGCGTGGCAACCCAGCCGGCAAAGGCGGTCAGGGCTTTTTGGGGGAAAAGGTACTGGGGCAGGACGGCCAAACGATCAGACACGGAAGCTCCAGCAAGGGGGTGGACTCGGCGCGAAACGCTGGCCGGTACAGCCGCGCCGTAAGGCCACGTTTAGGGCCGCGAATTATAGTGAGCGGTGTTTGAAAGGCCGCCCTGTGAGTATTGCCCGCATTCCACCCATTCAATGCCTCTTGACTTTCGAGGCGCTGGCGCGTTTGCGCAGCGTCACGCAGGCCTCTGAAGAGCTGTGCGTCACCCCCAGCGCGGTGAGCCACCGGGCGCGCCAGTTGGAGCAGATCATCGGCACCAAGCTCTTCGGCCGCGCGGATTTTTCACTCACCACCGAAGGCAGCGAATACCTGGCCTATGTGCGCGAGGGGCTGGCGATATTGCAAAAGTTCCCCAACGTCGGTGCCGCGCCGGGCAAGCGCAAATTGCGCCTGGCGGTGACGCCCGACGTTTGCGCGCTCGGTGGTGATTCCGCGTTTACGCGAATTCACCGAGGCCTACCCCGAGATCGACGTCACCATGCAGGTTTCGATCCCGCTGCTGGATGTGGTTGCCGAAGACGCCGATTTGATGGTGCGCTTTGGCGCTGGCCGCTACGCCGACTTGGAACATGTGTGCATCACCCACGATGTGGTCACCCCGATGGCATCGCCTGATTTTGTGCGCCAGCACGGGCCCTTTGAGACCCCGCAGAGCATCCACCACCAGCCGCTGCTGCGCAGCCCGCTGGAGCCCTGGCGCACCTGGTTTGCCGCCATGCACCTCGATTGGCCCGAGCCCACCGAGGGCTCGCAGTTCAACGACATCGGCCTGATATGCGACGCCGCCGCCGCCGGCATGGGCATCGCGCTGGTGCGCCACAAGCTGGGCGCGCCTTGGCTCAACAGCGGCACCTTGGTGCCCCTGGGCAATAGCCCGGCTTTCACCACCCCGGTGGTCAGCCCGCACGCCCACTATTT
Source organism: Rhodoferax sp. (assembly GCA_964203415.1). GTDB lineage: Bacteria > Pseudomonadota > Gammaproteobacteria > Burkholderiales > Burkholderiaceae_C > Allorhodoferax. The sequence goes on along the minus strand of CAXNME010000002.1, from coordinate 137,438 downwards.
GTGCTGGCGCACCGGCACGCTGGACCGCTGGGAATGCGCGGCTTTTGCCGAATGGCTCAAACAAGTCGGGGCCTGATTTCACGCGTGGCTTCAAGAATCTTCACCCCAAGCGCCCTGCCAGCCCCTACAGTCCACGCATGAACGCGCCCCAATCCCTTTTCTCGCACGAATTGTTGCAAGCCTCGGAGGCCCAGGCCCTGAAAAACCTGCAGACCCGGGTGGTCGCGGCTCTCTCGGTGGATTTGCCCGCGCATGCTTTGCTGTACCAGACCGAAGACACCGTGCCCTACGAGTGCGACGGCCTCACCGCCTACCGCCAGCGCCCGCTGCTGGTGGCCCTGCCCGAGACCGAGGCGCAGGTGCAGGTCGGTTTTGCGCAGCTGCCACGCGCTGGGCGTGCCGGTGGTGGCGCGCGGCGCTGGGACCGGTTTGTCCGGCGGTGCCATGCCCAACCCCGGCGGCGTCACCCTGAGCCTGGCCAAGTTCAACAAAATTGTGGCGATGGACCCGGTCAGCCGCACCGCGCGGGTGCAATGCGGCGTGCGCAACCTGGCCATCAGCGAAGCCGCCGCGCCGCTGGGCCTGTATTACGCGCCCGACCCCAGCAGCCAGATCGCCTGCACCATAGGCGGCAACGTGGCCGAGAACTCCGGCGGCGTGCACTGCCTCAAATACGGCCTGACCTTGCACAACGTGCTGCGCGTGCGCGGCTTCAGCGCCGAGGGCGAGCCGCTGGAGTTCGGCAGCGCCGCTTTGGACGCGCCCGGCTACGACCTGCTGAGCCTGGTGATCGGCAGCGAAGGCATGCTCGCGGTGACGATTGAGGTCACCGTCAAACTGGTGCCCAAGCCGCAGATCGCGCGCTGCATCATGGCCAGCTTTGACGACATGCGCAAAGCCGGTGACGCGGTGGCTGCGGTTATCGCGGCAGGCATCATCCCGGCCGGTCTGGAGATGATGGACAAGCCCATGATCGCCGCCGTTGAAGACTTCGTCCACGCCGGCTACGACCTGAGCGCCGAGGCGATATTGCTCTGCGAGAGCGACGGCACGCTGGAGGAGGTGGAGGAAGAAATCGGCCGCATGAGCGAGGTCCTGCGCGGCCACGGCGCCACTGCCATTGCGGTCAGCCGCGACGAGGCCGAACGCCTGCGTTTTTGGAGCGGGCGCAAAAACGCGTTTCCAGCAAGCGGTCGCATCAGCCCCGACTACATGTGCATGGACAGCACCATCCCGCGCAAGCGCCTGGCCGACATGCTGCTGGCCATCGGCGAGATGGAAAAAAAATACGGCCTGCGCTGTGCCAACGTCTTCCACGCGGGTGACGGCAATTTGCACCCCCTGATTCTTTTTGACGCGAGCGACCCGGACCAGTTGCACCGCTGCGAACTCTTCGGCGCCGACATCCTGGAGACCAGCGTCGCCATGGGCGGCACCGTGACCGGCGAACACGGCGTGGGCGTGGAAAAACTCAACAGCATGTGCGTGCAGTTTTCGGCTGCCGAAAACGAGCAGATGTTCGGCGTCAAACGCGCGTTTGATCCACTGGGTTTGCTCAACCCCGGTAAGGTGATTCCCACGCTGCACCGTTGCGCGGAGTACGGCAAGATGCTGGTGCGCGCTGGGGCGATTAAGCACCCGGATTTGCCGCGGTTCTGACCACCGGGCGCGGGGCTTACATCGCCCAAATCCGCGGCACCCCCGCCCCTAGCTGCCACAGCGCCGCCCGCCACGCCACGCGAATAGCGCGTAGCAGTTCCATAGCTGCTTCGACCTGTGGAGCCAGCACGCGTACCACTACCACCTGCGGGTTAGGGCTGGTGGCCCCGGCGATGGCAGCCAGCGGGTGGGCTGTCGATGCAGGCGCGGGCTGCGTCCAGCGCGGCGTTCTGGCGCGCGCGGCCCAGCGGGCTGCCGGTGCAAAAAAACAGGGTGGCGATGCAGTTGTGGCCAGCCAGGCCCAGCGGGCTGTGCAGCAGCCGGGTGTCGGCGGCGTCCATGCGGCCGCGCTCCAGCCACAGGCCGGGGATTTCGATGTGCTGCAGCACGGTGCCGCTGGCAAAGGGCAGGCCGGCGTGGGGCAGGCCCAGCGCCGCGACGTCCCAGCCCATCAGGCTGGCATCGGGTGCGAGTTCGATGCGCAGGCGGTTTTCGGCCTGGCAGGCGTCGTAATAAATCGCCTCGGCGGGCAGCCATTCCAGACGCGCCGCATCGCGCAGCCGGATGCGCGTGTCTTGCAGCGCCAGCTCGCCCGCGCTGCGGTAGAAGCGGCTGGCACCGGGCGTGGTGATCAGGCCATGGGCCTGACCGCTGGCTTGTACGTCCAGCTCCAGCACATCGCCGCCTACCAGCCCGCCGGGCGGGTGCACCAGCACGTTGTGGCACACCGCATCGCCCTCGGGGTACAGGCTTTGCAAGATGCGCAGCGGACCGGTGTGGGTGTACCGCGCCACGGTGCGCAGCGGGTCGCTGGACGCGGTTTCAGCGCCGGTTTGCGTGTAGTCGAGGTGGAGCTGTGCGCGCCAGGCCATGGTGGTGAGGGTGTGTGAAAGGGACGGCTTCAGCTACCGGGTGTGGCGTCAGGTTCGGAGCCTTGCACGGCATTGTCTCGGCTGGCATACGAGCCCAGCACAGCAGCGCCCACAACCATCAGCGCGGCCAGCAGAATGGACATGCCCGGCCACTCGCCGCGCTGCAGCAGCAAGCCCAGGGTGGAGAGCAGCGGTGTGAGAAAAGACAGCAGCCCGATCTGGCGCGGGTCGCCGCGTTTGAGCGCCGCGTCCCATAAATAAAACGCGCCGCCCAAAGGCCCGAGGCCGAGCGCGGCGATGCGCAGCAGCGCGTGGGTATCCAGCTCCACTGCGGGCTCTAACAAGGCGTGGCAGGCCAGCGACAAAAGACCGGAGGCCAGCCCAAACACGCCCACCGCCGCTGTGGGAAAAGCCGCCACCCGCTGCGTCAGCAGCGAATACGTGGCCCACACGCAGGCCGAGGCTGCAGCGGCCACATAGCCCCACTGCAAACCGCCGGCATCGGCTCTGCGCGCCGGTGTCAGACGCACCACCCAGAATGGCCAAGGCCGCACCACCAAAACCGATGAGCGCGGCCACCACATGCAAAGGCCGCAGCCGCGCGCCGGGCAGCAGCACCGGCGCGAGCAGCACGATGCCCAGCGGCCACAGGTAATTCACCAAATTGGCTTGCACTGGCGGCGCGTGGCGCAGCGCGATGAAGAGCAAAAAATGAAAGCCAAACAACCCGTACACGCCCAGGGCCAGCGTACGCCACGGCAGCGCCAGTGAGACCCGGCCCCACAGCGCAAACCCCAGCCCCAGCACGCTACCCGCCAGCAGCCCCAGCCCGGTCAATAAAAACGGCGGCACATGCGCCAGCGAGACGCCCAGTGGAGCGAGCGAACCCCATAAAGCGATGGCACCCAGCGCCAAGAGGCTGGCGCGGCGGGTGGTGCGTGGGTCGGCGGCGGGCGGGGTCATGGTGGGGAGCGGCGTGCAGGGCGCGCACGCCTCAGCCCATCTTAGCGGCGCAGGGGCACAATCTGCGCACATGCCCAAGACCCCGCCTGCCACCCGGGCGCCATCCGCACCGCTGAGCGCGCCGCAAAAAGCCCTGCACAAGCTGGGCCTGGTGCGCGACATCGACCTGGCCTTGCACCTGCCCCTGCGCTACGAGGACGCGACCCGCATCGTCAAGCTGCGCGACGCCCGCGAAGGCGATGTGGTGCAGATCGAGGCCACAGTGATTTCCTGCGACGTAAGTTACCGGCCCCGGCGGCAGTTGCTGGTGGAGGTGGACGACGGCTCGGAGCGCTGCACTTTGCGCTTCTTTAGTTTTTATCCCTCGCAGATCAAAGCCTTGGAGCTTGGCAAACGATTGCGCATTCGCGGCGAAGTGCGCGGCGGTTTTCTGGGCCGCACCATGATGCACCCGAGCTATGAGAGCGCGGGCGGCCCGCTGCCCGCAGCGCTGACGCCGGTTTACCCCACGGTGGCAGGCCTGCCGCAGGCGTATTTGCGCAAGGCGGTTCTGGCTGGCTTGGCGCGCGCCGAGTTGGGCGACACCTTTCCGCCCGAGGACTTTGCCCCACTGAACGGGCCGGGCCAGGGCGGCATCTGGACGCTGCGCGAAGCGCTGGCGTTTTTGCACCACCCCACGCCCGATGTGTCGCTGGACACCTTGGAGGACCACAGCCACCCGGCCTGGCAGCGGCTCAAGGCCGAGGAATTGCTGGCGCAGCAACTCTCGCAACTGCACAGCCGGCGCGAGCGTGCGGCGCTGCGCGCGCCGGTGCTGGCACCGGCGTCGGGACCTGCTTCGCTCTACCACCGGCTGCAGGCGGCGTTGCCCTTTGCGTTGACCGGCGCGCAGCAGCGCGTGGTACTTGAGATCGGCGCGGACCTGGGGCTGCACAAGCCCATGCACCGGCTTTTGCAGGGCGATGTGGGCGCGGGCAAAACCGTGGTGGCGGCGCTGGCGGCGGCTTGTGCATCGACGCGGGTTGGCAATGCGCGCTGATGGCGCCCACCGAAATCCTGGCCGAACAGCACTTTCGCAAGCTGCTGGGCTGGTTGGAGCCATTGGGCGTGACCACCGCCTGGCTGACCGGCACCCAAAAAACCAAAGAGCGGCGCGCGATGCTGGCGCTGATTGCCTCGGGCGAGGCGCGGCTGGTGGTGGGCACGCACGCCATCATCCAGAGCAAGGTGGAATTCCACCAGTTGGCGCTGGCCATCATCGACGAGCAGCACCGCTTTGGTGTGGCGCAACGGCTGGCGCTGCGCAACAAGCTGCTCACCGAAGGCGCTGGAGCCGCACATGCTGATGATGACGGCCACCCCGATTCCGCGCACGCTGGCCATGAGCTACTACGCCGATCTGGATGTCTCCACCATCGACGAGCTGCCGCCCGGCCGCACGCCCATCGTGACCAAGGTTGTGCAGGAAGCGCGGCGCGCACGAGGTGATAGACCGCATCCGCAGCCAGGTTGCGCAGGGGCGGCAGGTGTACTGGGTGTGCCCCTTGATCGAAGAAAGCGAAATGCTGGATTTGAGCAACGCCACCGAGACACACGCTGAACTGAGCGCTGCGCTGAATGAGGGCGGCGCAAGCGTGGCCGTGGGCTTGCTGCATTCGCGCATGCCGCCGGATGAGAAAAAGGCGGTGATGGCCGCCTTCGTACAAGGCAGCCTGTCGGTGCTGGTCAGCACCACGGTGATCGAGGTGGGCGTGGACGTGCCCAACGCCTCGCTGATGGTGATCGAGAACGCCGCAGCGTTTTGGCCTCAGCCAGTTGCACCAGCTGCGCGGCCGGGTGGGTCGGGGCGCTGCGGCCTCCGCGTGCGTGCTGCTGTATTCCACCGGCGATGCGCCGCGCTTGGGCGAGGCCGCGCGCGAGCGCCTCAAAGCCATGGCGCAGACCAACGACGGCTTTGAGATTGCCCGCCGCGATCTGGAAATCCGTGGCCCCGGCGAGTTTTTGGGCGCGCGCCAGTCGGGCGACGCCATGCTGCGTTTTGCCGACCTCGCCACCGACGGCCACATTCTTGACTGGGCCCGCCGCGAAGCCCCGCGCCTGCTCGACCACTACCCGGCGCTGGCGCATAAGCATGTGCAGCGCTGGTTGGGCGGCAAGGGCGAATACCTCAAGGCTTGAATGGTAGTATTACCAAGTATTACTTTTCGTCTCCAGCCAACATGCAACCCACACTCACCACCAAAGGCCAGGTCACGATTCCGCGCGCCATGCGGCAACATTTTGGCCTGCAGCCTGGGGTGGCGGTGCAGTTCGCCATTGAGGGTGACCACATCGCTTTGCGCCCTGCGCCGTCCTTGCGCGACGCGCCCGCCAGCGGGTTTGCGCTGATCCGCAGCCGCCGCAAGAGCGTACCTGCGGACTTTGACGTGGCGTCCCTGGCAGAGCAGCCGTGATTGGCTTGGATACCAATGTGCTGGCGCGCTATTACGTGGCCAGCGCAGATGCGCCGGGTAAGCGCCAAAGCCTCGCGGCTAAGCAGTTGTTAGAGAGCGGCAAGCGTTTGCTGGTATCCAAGACCGTGGTGCTGGAATTGGAGTGGGTCTTGCGCGGTTATTACAAAAGCCCACCCGCCGAGGTGCAGGCGGTCTACGCGCATTTGCTGTCGCTGCCCAATGTGGAATTGGAAGACCGGCCCGCCGTTGAATTGGCCGTGGCCGCTTTGGCCCAGGGTTTTGATTTTGCAGACGCTTTGCACCACGCCTCTTACCGCCAGTGCACCAGTGTGGCCACCTTTGATGCGCGCAGCTTCGCCCGGCGCGCGCAGGCTGCTAGTTGGAAACCCCGTGTCGACCTCCTCAAAGACAGCGCAATATGACCCTCACCGAACTCAAATACATCGTCGCCGTGGCGCGCGAGAAGCACTTCGGGCGCGCGGCAGACGCCTGCTTCGTTTCGCAGCCCACGCTTAGTCGGTGGCGATCAAAAAGCTGGAGGAAGAGCTGGACGTCAAGCTGTTCGAGCGCAGCGCCAACGAGGTGTCGGTCACCGCACTGGGCGAGGACATCGTGCGCCAGGCGCAGGGCGTTTTGGAGCAGGCGGCGCACATCAAAGAAATTGCCAAGCGCGGCAAAAACCCGCTGGCCGGGCCGCTGAAGCTGGGGGTGATCTACACCATCGCGCCCTACCTGCTGCCCGAGTTGGTGCGCAAGGTGATCCACAAATCGCCAGAGATGCCGCTGATGCTGCAAGAGAACTTCACCGTCAAGCTGTTGGAGATGTTGCGCACCGGCGAGATCGATTGCGCCATCCTGGCCGAGCCTTTTCCGGACGCCGGGCTGGCGACCGCTGCGCTGTATGACGAGCCCTTTATGGCGGCGGTGCCGAGCACACACCCGCTGGCGGCGCTGCCCTCGGTGACTGCGCAGGCGCTCAAGGACGAGACCATGCTGCTCTTGGGCAATGGCCATTGTTTTCGCGACCATGTGCTGGAAGTCTGTCCCGAGTTCGCGCGCTTTTCCAGCAACGCTGCGGGCATGCAAAAAAGTTTCGAGGGCTCGTCACTCGAGACCATCAAGCATATGGTCGCGGCCGGCATGGGTGTGACGCTGGTGCCGCGCCTGAGCGTCCCCAAAGCCGAGTTGAAGGCGTCGGCCAAACGCAAGAAAAGCGAAGAACACTATGTGCGTTACCTGCCCATCGTCGACGCCAACGGCGCAGCCCCGCCGACCCGCCGCGTGGTGCTGGCCTGGCGGCGCAGCTTCACCCGCTACGAAGCCATCGCCGCGCTGCGCAATGCGATTTACGCCTGCGAGTTGGCGGGTGTGACGCGGCTTGTCGTGACGCGCCTGTGCCTAACTTGTTGTTGCCACCCAAGACTATCACCGGCCCGGCGGTGGAACAAATTTCCAAGGCGCAGGCCTATGTGCTGGAGCGCTTGGCCGTGGGACTGACTATGGAAGGCTCGGGGTTCAAGACGCGCTACCGCTTCCCTCAGCGGGTGGTTAAAGAGGCCATTACCAACGCGGTAGTGCACCGCGATTACCGGCTTAACCGCGACATCCACATTCGGATTTTTGACGACCGAGTGGAGGTAGAAAGCCCGGGACGCTTGCCTGGCAACTTGACGCCTGCCACCATTGACAAAGCGCGCTCCATGCCGCGCAACAGCATGCTGGCGCGGAACCTGCGCGAGTTCCCTAATCCGCCCAATGTGGATGCGGGCGAGGGCGTGCCCATGATGTTTGCGCAGATGGCGCAGGCGAGCCTCTATGAGCCGCTGTACCGCGAGCAACTGGAGGCGGCAGTGCCTACTTTGTTGGTGACCTTGCTGAATGAAGAGCGTCCACCGCTGTGGGTGCAGGTCGCCTTTACCTCGACCTCATCCGCTGGAACCGCCCAGCCGGCTGGTTGCTTTTGCTGTGGCCCACGCTCAGCGCCTTGTGGTTGGCGGCGGGCGGCTTTCCGGGCTGGCACCTGCTGCTGGTTTTCACGCTGGGCACGGTGCTGATGCGAAGCGCCGGGTGCTGCATCAACGACGTGGCCGACCGCGACTTTGACCGCCATGTGCGGCGCACCGCGCAGCGGCCGGTGACCAGCGGCAAACTGTCAGTGCGCGAAGCGTTGGCCGTGGGCGCGGTGCTGGCGCTGCTGGCTTTTGCGCTGGTGCTCAGCACCAATACGCTGACCATCGCCATGTCTTTTGCGGCGCTGGCCGTGGCGGTGGCGTACCCGTTTGCCAAGCGCGTGGTATCCATGCCGCAGGCGGTTTTGGGGGTTGCGTTCAGCTTCGGCATTCCTATGGCATTTGCGGCGGTGCGCGGCGAGGTTCCTGGGCTGGCTTGGGTTTTACTGATCGCCAATATGGCCTGGGTGCTGGCCTATGACACCGAATACGCGATGGTGGACCGTGAGGACGATTTGCGCATTGGCATACAAACCTCAGCCATCACGCTGGGGCGCTCGGATGTGGCGGCGGTCATGGGTTTTTATGCGCTGTACCTCGGTCTATGGACGTGGGCTGTGTGGCAACTGGTGCCGCCTGGCACCTGGCTGTGGCCCATTGCTGCGGCTGCGGGCGTGGGGGCGGCGCAGGCCCTGTGGCATTACCGGCTGATTCGCGATCGAGAGCGCGAGGGGTGCTTTCGCGCTTTCCGGCTCAACCACTGGATTGGCTGCGCCCTGTTCGCCGGGCTGGCGCTGGCTGCGCTGCTGCGCTGAAGCGGGCATAAAAAAGCCCGCCTGCGGATTGCGCGGCGGGCTGTTGAGAAGCGGCTTTTTCGCTTATTTGGCGCTCAGGCACTCGCTCATGAACTTTTTGCGCTCTTCGCCCTTGAGCTCTTTGGTTTTGGCGTCGGCATTACAGGTCTTCATTTTGTTTTGCTGCGGAGTAGCGGCTGCTTCGGCGGGCACGGGTTTGGCGCTCAGGCACGTGCTCATGAAGTTTTTGCGATCCTCACCTTTGAGCTCTTTGGTTTTGGCTTCGGCATTGCAGGTAGTCATCTTGTTTTGCTGGTCGGTGGCGGCATGCGCGCCACCCAGGGCCAGGCTGAATGCGAGCGTGGTCAGGGCGAGAAACTTGGACATACATCTCCTTGGGGGTAAAGCTGGGTTGTGTGGCGAAGGCGTTAGAGCGCCGTAGCGTGAGCATACAACGCGAGTTTGTACCTACGGTTGGTTCAACTGGAGGCGATGGATCGCAACAGGCCACGCCTAAAATGGCACGATGCTTGCTGTGAACAACGAACTTCTCCCTGCGCTGGCGGCAGCGCTGGCCGAACTGGCCCCTGAAGCCTATGCCAACGGCACGGTGCGCGCCGTGCTGGAGTCGCCCAAGGTGGCGGCCCATGGCGACTTTGCCACCACGGCGGCCATGCAATTGGCCAAGCCCCTGCAACGCAATCCCCGGGACCTGGCGCAGGCGCTAAAGGAGTTGCTGCTGGCCCAGCCGGCTTTTGAGCGGTGGGTCGACGCGGTGGACATCGCCGGGCCAGGCTTTCTCAATATCCGCCTATCGGCAGCGGCCAAACAGAACACGGTGCGCGAAGTGCTGCAGGCCGGTGCGGCATTTGGCGTGCGGCCTTCCAACGGGCAGCGGGTGCTGGTGGAATTTGTCTCTGCCAACCCGACCGGTCCGCTGCATGTGGGCCATGGACGGCAGGCGGCGCTGGGCGACGCCTTGTGCAATCTGCTGGCCACCCAGGGTTGGAACGTGTACCGCGAGTTTTATTACAACGACGCAGGCGTGCAAATCAACACCCTGGGCACCAGCACCCATCTGCGCGCCACCGGCTGCAAACCCGGCGACGCCGCCTGGCCTGAGACCTCTTACGCGGGTGACTACATCCAGGACATTGCCGACGACTTTTTGGCCGGAAAAACGGTTGCCGCCGACGACCGCAGCTTCACCGCCAGCGGCGACCCACAGGACCTGGACGGTATGCGCGAATTTGCCGTGGCCTATTTGCGCCGCGAGCAGGACCTGGATTTGCGGGCCTTTGGCCTGCGCTTTGACAACTACTACCTGGAGTCCAGTCTCTACACCAGCGGGCGCGTGGACGCGGCGGTGCAGGCCTTGCAGGCATCCGGCACCACCTTTGAGAAAGACGGCGCGCTGTGGCTGCGCTCCACCGACTACGGCGACGACAAAGACCGGGTCATGCGCAAAAGCGACGGCAGCTACACCTATTTTGTGCCCGACGTGGCCTACCACCTGGCCAAATGGGAGCGCGGCTTTACCAAGGTGGTCAACATCCAGGGCACCGACCACCACGGAACCATCGCCCGGGTGCGCGCCGGTTTACAAGCGGCTTCCGCGCAGCAAGGGCTGGGTATTCCAACGGGATACCCCGACTACGTCTTGCACACCATGGTCCGGGTGGTGCGGGGCGGGCAGGAAGTGAAGATCTCCAAGCGCGCGGGCAGCTATGTGACCCTGCGCGACCTGATCGAGTGGACCAGCGCCGACGCGGTCCGCTTTTTCCTGCTCAGCCGCAAGCCCGATACCGAATACACCTTCGACGTCGATCTGGCCGTGGCAAAAAACAACGACAACCCGGTGTACTACGTCCAGTACGCGCATGCGCGGATTTGTTCGGTTCTGGCGGCCTGGGGCGGCGACGCGGCCACCTTGCCGCAGGTCGATTTGAGCCCGCTGGACACCGCGCCTGCGCAAGCGCTGATGCTGCTCTTAGGCAAGTACCCTGACATGCTCACGGCGGCGGCCACCGATTGCGCCGCCCATGACGTGACTTTTTACCTGCGCGAGCTGGCCGGCCAGTACCACAGCTACTACGACGCCGAGCGGGTTTTGGTGGACGACCAGCCCACCCGGCTGGCCCGGCTAGCGCTGATCGCCGCCACCGCACAGGTGCTGCACAATGGCTTGGCGGTGCTGGGTGTGGGTGCGCCGCGCAAAATGTAGCAACTTACGCGCCAAGGCCGTCATAATTCCCATCCCAAACGTAAGCAAAATGCAGACCATGATTCAACGCAAGCCCTTTCATCGCCAGTATGGTGGGACTGTTTTAGGGCTGATCATCGGCCTGGTTTTAGGTTTGGCAATTTCCCTGGGTGTGGCGGTTTACGTCACCAAAGTGCCCCTGCCCTTTATGAATAAGGCGCAGACGCGCAATGCGGAGCAGGACGCGGCCGAGGTCCAGAAGAACAAGGACTGGGACCCCAACGCCTTGTTGCCCGGCCGCATGGCCAGCAAACCGGCCCCGGCGGCCCCGCCACCTTCGACCGAAACCGGCACCGTACCCGAACCCCCGTCCACCGTGCTCGTTCCCAAGCCCGATCCGAAGTTGGACCCCAAGCCCGCCGAACCGGTGACGCAGTACTTTGTGCAGGTCGGGGCGTTTCGCACCCTGGAAGACGCCGAAAGCCACCGGGCCAAGCTCTTACTCAGCGGGATCGAGACCAAGATTTCTGAGCGTGAGCAATCCGGCCGCACGGTGTACCGCGTGCGGGTCGGGCCTTTTGAAAAGCTGGAAGAGGGCGAACGCGCCAAAGAGAAGTTGGACAAAGCCGGTATCGAGACCGCGCTCGTGCGGGTGCAAAACTGAATCCGTTTATTTCCTGACTGTGGAGTGCTGATATGGACCGTCGACAATTTTCACTGACTGCTGGCAGCGCGCTGGCAGGGGCCGGCCTGGCCTGGAGCGCGGCTGCGCAGGCGCAATCCAAAAAACCCGAACTGGGCGTTCATTACCTGGCCTTGGGCACCCCCGCGCCCACGGAAGCCCCGGCCGGCAAAGTCGAGGTGCTGGAGTTTTTTTGGTACAGCTGCGGGCACTGCAATTCCTTTGAGCCCGAGCTGGCTGCCTGGTTGAAAAGAATGCCCAAAAACGTGGCTTTCCGCCGCGTGCCGGTGGCCTTTAACGCCAGCTTCGTACCGCAGCAGCGCCTGTATTTTTCGCTAGAGGCTTTGGGACTGGTTGAAAAATTGCATGTGAAAGTTTTCGACGCCATCCATAAAGAGAAGCTCAAGCTGGACGACGGGCAGGCCATCACCGCCTGGGTGGTGCAAAACGGAGTCGATCAGGCGAAATTTCTGGCCGCTTACAACTCGTTTGCGGTCGAGACCAAGACCAAAAAATCCGTGCAGTTGCAAGAGGCCTACAAGGTCGAGGGCGTGCCGGCCTTGGGCATTGCCGGGCGTTTTTACACCGACGCCGGCTTGGCCGGTGGCATGACGCGGGCCCTGTTGGTGGTGGAAATGCTCGCTGCGCAACAAAAGGGGACAACATGAATACATCGAGTTTCCGTGCCCTCAGCGCCTTGGCAGGCGCGGTGCTGCTTGTGGCCGCCAGCGGCGCGATGGCCGAACGGGCGGACAACAGCAAACCCATGCAGATCGCAGCGGACGCGATGCGCTATGACGACGTGAAACAAACCAGCATCTGGACTGGCAATGTGATTGCCACCAAGGGAACGATTGTGATCCGCGGTGATGTTGTCGAGGTCCGCGAGGACGCGGAAGGCTACCAACATGGCACGGTGACCGGCAACGCGAAGAAGCGCGCGTTTTTCCGGCAGAAGCGTGACAGCGTGGACGAGTTCATGGAAGGGGAGGGTGAGACCATTGTTTATGACGGTAAAAAGGACGTGATCCAGTTTGTCAAGAACGCCGAAGTGCGCCGCTACCGGGGCACCGTGCTGGCCGATGAAATCAAGGGTACTTTGATCGTTTACGAGAATCTCAATGACCGCTTCAGCGCCGACGGCAGCAGCGCCGTCACCGGGGTTGGATCGGGCCGCGTCAGCGCAACGATTGCCCCCAAGCCTGCAGCCCAACGCGGTGCGGTTAAAGCCGAAAGCACGCCCAAGTGAATGCGTCTGTGACGCCGCAGCCCATGCCCGCAAGGGGATTGCTGGAGGCGCACCATCTGCAGAAGTCTTTTGGCAAACGCCAAGTCGTCAAAGATGTATCGCTGACCTTGCGAACCGGCGAGGTCGTCGGTTTGTTGGGCCCGAACGGGGCGGGCAAGACGACCTCGTTTTATATGCTGGTGGGCTTGGTGCGTTCCAGCGGTGGCGATATTGCGATTGACGGCCAGAGCATCGAGAACCTTCCGATACACCGCCGTGCCCGTCTAGGGCTGGGCTATTTGCCGCAAGAGGCCTCCATATTCCGCAAGCTCAATGTCGAGGACAACGTGCGCGCGGTTTTGGAATTGCAGGTCGACGACAAAGGCAAACCGATCCCCAAGCCGGAGCGGGAAGCGCGCCTGACCGAGTTGCTCAATGACCTGCAGGTTGAGCATTTGCGCAAATCCCCGGCCCTGGCTTTATCGGGCGGCGAACGCCGCCGGGTGGAGATTGCCCGCGCGCTGGCCACCCGGCCGCGCTTCATTCTTGTTGGATGAGCCGTTTGCCGGCATCGACCCGATTGCGGTGGGCGAGATCCGCAAAATCATTGGTTTTCTCAAAGAACGCAACATCGGTGTGCTGATTACCGACCACAACGTCCGTGAGACTTTGGGTAGCTGTGACCACGCCTACATCATCAACGAGGGCTCGGTGCTGGCGCAGGGCACACCCGAGGAAATCGTGGAAAACCCGGAGGTTCGCCGGGTCTATCTGGGCGAACACTTCCGCATGTGAGGCCGCATGAAGCAAGGCCTTTCCCTCCGGATTTCCCAGCACCTGGCGCTCACGCCCCAGTTGCAGCAATCGATACGACTTCTGCAGCTCTCCACGCTGGAGCTCAGCCAGGAAATCGAGCAAATGCTAGAGGCCAATCCCTTTCTGGAAGTCGACCACGAGGCGGCGGAACGCGAAGACTTCGGCTTGGAGCAGGTGGACGCGCAGGTAAGTTTGGGTGACCGCGTCACGGAGATGGCACCCCCGACCACCACAGAACAGTCCAGCAGCACATCCGATGTGACCGATGACACGACCACGCCGCTGGGCGCGGACGATGAGGTCAGCTGGGACGGTGACGGCACCCACGAGATGGCGCCCGACGACAGCGAATGGGGCGGCGACGCCAAGGCCCGCGCCAACAACCTGGGTGACGATGAGCAAAAAGACGCAACCGAACTGGCGCGCAGCCAGGAGTCGCTCACCGCGTTTTTGCACCGCCAGGCGCTGGGCATGCGCCTGTCGGATACCGACCGGGCCGCGCTGCGGTTTTTGATCGAATCGCTCAACGAAGACGGTTATCTGGAAGACCCGCTCGACGATCTGGCGCGCAGTCTTTCCGGCAATGGCGACGAGACCGAAATTGAGGACCTGGTGCACCACTTCACCGTGGCCTTGCATTTGTTGCAAAGCCTGGAGCCGGTGGGTGTGGGCGCGCGTGACCTGGGCGAGTGTTTGCGCTTGCAAATCCAGGCCCTGATACGCCACGCCGAAACCGCCGAATCGACCGAAGAAGAGTACGCGCAACTCGAGGTGCTGGAAGTCGCCTTGCGTATTTGCCGCCAGCCCATGGACATGCTGGCGCGGCGCGACATCAAACGCCTGGTGAACCTGGGGGTTGGCAGCGACGCCCAGGTGCGCGAAGCCATCGGCTTGATCGGCCGCCTGGAGCCCAAGCCGGGGCGGCGCTTCGCCGATGTGGAGCGCAATATCGTGGTCCCGGATGTGCTGGTGTTTCTCGGTGGCCAAACCCGGCATGCCGCCGCGTTTCCGGGTGCAGCTCAACCCGGATGTGATGCCGCGTTTGCGGGTGCACGACATTTACGCCAACGTGCTGCGCAACCACCGTTCCAGCTCCAACCATGCAGGCTTACAGCAGCGCTTGCAGGAAGCGCGCTGGTTCATCAAAAACATCCAACAGCGCTTTGACACGATCTTGCGTGTCAGCACAGCGGTGGTCGAGCGGCAGAAAAACTTCTTCACCCACGGCGAGCTGGCCATGCGCCCGCTGGTGCTGCGCGAGATTGCCGATGAACTCGGTTTGCACGAATCCACCATCAGCCGGGTTACCACCGCCAAATACATGGCCACGCCTTTTGGCACCTTCGAGCTCAAATATTTCTTTGGCTCCGGCCTGGGCACTGAGACCGGCGGCAGCGCCTCCAGCACCGCAGTGCGCGCCATCATCAAGCAATTCATCAGCGCCGAGAGTTCCAAAAAGCCGCTGAGCGACAACCAGTTGTCCGAGATGCTCAAGGAGCAGGGCATCGAGTGTGCGCGGCGCACCGTGGCCAAGTACCGCGAGGGCCTGAAGATCGCCCCGGCCACGCTGCGCAAGGCGCTCTAAGTCCGGATGAACCAGCTCACCTTGTTTCTGCCCTGCGCCGCCGGGGTGGAGGATTACCTTGCTCCTGAAGTGCAAACCATCACCGGTTTGTCGGGTACCGACGTGGTCAAGCGCCGGGGCGGTGTCTGGGTCAACGGGTCCTGGCGTGCGGTGCAGCTGCTGAACTTGCATTGCCGCCTGGCGCAGCGGGTGCTGGTGGAGCTGTCCTTCACCGAATACCGCAACGAACGCGATTTGTACGAGGCCGCCAGCGCGGTAGCTTGGGAGATTTGGTTCACCCCGCGCCAAAGCATCAAGGTCGAAGTGACGGCCCAGCACAGCCCGTTGACATCGCTGAACTTCGCTGCGCTGAAAATCAAGGACGCGGTGTGCGACCGCTTCCGCGACAAAGCCCACGGCGTGCGGCCGGATGTGGACACGCGCAACCCGGACGTGCGCATTTACGCCCACCTCACGACCGACAGCTGCACGCTGTACATCGACACCTCGGGCGAGCCGCTTTTCAAACGCGGCTGGCGCGAAGACACGGGCGACGCCCCGCTTAAAGAGACCCTGGCCGCCGCCATGCTGGCCGCCAGCGGGTGGGCCGATGGGGACGGCGATCTGCCTGTGTTGTATGACCCGTGCTGCGGCAGCGGAACGGTGGTGATCGAGGCCGCGCAGATCGCCTGCCATATCGCACCAGGCAGCCTGCGCCGCTTCGCCTTCGAGAAGTACCTGCCCTTTCAAGCCCATGTGTGGGCCGCTATCCGCGAAGAAGCGCAGTCGCGCGTGGTGCGTCCGGAACCCGGCCAAGCGGCCCTGATTTACGGCAGCGACGTGGCTTTCCGGATGGTGGACTTTGCGCGCCGCAACGCCGAGCGCGCTGGCGTGGCCGATGTGATTGCGTTTCGCGGGGGTGACGCGCTGCAACGCATGCCGCCGGTGGAGCAGGGTGGTGTGATGCTCTTGAACCCGCCTTACGGTGAGCGCATCGAGGTAGCGGGTGTCGCTGGCGTGGCCGGCCAGGCTGCGGGTCGCGAGGCCGCTTGGATGGACAAGGACGGCGATTTTTTCACCCAGCTTGCCAGCCATTGGAAGAAAAACTACGCGGGTTGGAACGCCTGGATTTTGACGCCGGACCTCAAGCTGCCCAGCAAAATGCGCTTGAAAGAATCGCGCCGGGTGCCCTTGTGGAATGGCCCGATTGAATGCCGCTTGTTCCGCTTTGACCTGGTGGCCGGCCGTCTGCCCAAACACACCGCCACGGCTTAAGCGGGCAGGGCCCACGCCTGGCCGCTGGCGCCGTCACATCCCAGCGCGCGCAGGCTTGCCAGTTGTTCCCTTGTGTCCACCTCGTGCGCCAACACTTGCCAGCCCATGTTGTGCGCCAGGGTGCACAGGCCACGCACGTAGTCGGTACTGGCCGATTGCGGCTCTAAATCGATGAACATGCGCGCATCGAGTTGCAGGTAGCTGATGCCCAGTTCGGACAGCGGCGTCACCTCGCTGAAACGGCTGCCGTATTGGCTGATACCCATGCGGCACTGGCGCGGGTAGACCGCCCGACAAAAAGTGCTGAGCGCTTCGAGGTTTGCCACAGCCCCGCTTTCGCTCACCTGAAAAATCAGGCGCGGTGTTACGGCGCGGTGCGCATCCAGTTGGGCCACGGCAGATTCCACAAAACCCTTGCTGGCGATCGAAGCGGCGCTCAGCGTCACCACCAGCGCCGGCCATTCCAGGTGGGTGGCAAGCGTCTTGAGCGCGATCTGCAGGGACGCCAAATCCAACTCCGCGCTGCGCAGCAGGCGTTGCGCTACCGGCATGAATTGCCCTGCATTCAGCCAGGACGCATGCCCGGGCCCGTCCCCACGCGCCGTGGGCAGCATCAGCGTCGCCTCCTGCATCAGAAGCTGGCCGTCCAGGCTGTTGACCGGACTGAATGCCAGCCGCAGGCTGTTCTGGGTAATCGCCTGCTCGATGTACGCCTGCCACTGCGTGGTGGAGCGCGGCAGGTGGATATGCCGGGCGTGTTCTGCTTGCCGCACGCCATCGACCAGATCGGCTTCTGCGGCTGCCAGCGCCATATCAACCCGGGCCAGCACCGCATCCAGAGTTTCGCCCGCCTGAAACCGGCACCAGCCCAGCCACGCGGTGTTGTCGGCTACCCGGCCAATGCTGTTTGCGCACCGACTGCAGCGCACGCAGGCATTGCTGTGCCTGCGTCTGCGGCAGCACATGGGCAGGCAGCAGGAGCGCGAAATCCGAGCCATTGAGCCGGCCGCAGACGGTCTGCTCGAACCTTTGTTCGACGCTGTCCACTGCACGGCCGACTGCCTGCAGGTAACGGTCGGTGGGTTCTCGCCCCAGCAGGCGGTTCATAGCGGCCAGATTCGCCAGCCGGATGATGACGATGAACCCTGTGCCGCCGCTCGGCGCATCCAAGGCCTGGTGAAGTATCTGCAAAAACGCCATGCGGCTGGGCAAACCGGTCACCGCGTCGGTGCGGTCGGCTTGGCGCAGACGCTCCAGGCGCGCTGCCTCGGTTTCCAGCATGGCTTTGAGGCGCTCCACCATGGAATTCATTGCCAGAACCAGGGGCCGCAGCTCGGGCACATTCGGCAGCGCCATGGTGATGAATCGCCGCTCGCTCAGCGCCTGGGCCTGTTGCGTCACGGCCAGTAAGGGCTTGCGTAAGCGACCCAGCACCAGGGTGGTCAAGATGCCGGAGAGCAGGGTGGCCGCAGCGGCCGCCAGCGCCGTCTGCACCGCCGTATCCCACAGCGCCTGGTGCGCAAAGCGGCTGTCGCTGCGCAGCTGAACGCTGCCGACCTCCGTCCAGCCCGATGTGATTTTGGCTTGTCCGCTGGCTACAGTGATTGGCAGCAAGTCCACGAACCACGCGGGCGCTTGGGAGGCCGCCGGTGCGCTCTTGCGTTGGGTCAGGGTTCTGCCCTGCGGATCCAGAATGCGAATCTCTTCGTAGTGGCCGCTGTCAAAAAGCGAAGCGACGAGCAAGGTGGTCTTGACCGGATCTGGCGCGTCCATGCTGAGCATCAGGGCCAGCGCGACCGCGTTGTCATGGTTTTTCAGCGTCAGCTGCGATCCCAGGTAATCGCGTGCGCCCAGCATCGAAGCCAGCAAGGCGCCGCACAGCGCAAGCGCCATGCTGGCGATGGCGGCCAGCCACACCTGGCGGTATATCGACATTGTTGACTCCCTGCTCTCGACCCTCAGCTAAAACCCCTCGTTCGCTGCCCGCAGAAGAAGATCTTCCCAGCGCGACAAACGCGTACCCTTGCTCAGCGCAGTCCGCAAAACCCCGTTGAAGTAGCCTTCTTTGTTGAAGCTGTAGACCGGGGTCAAATCGCTGCGTTGCGAGGCGATGGCAATAATACTTGTTAAATTGTCCAGAACCAGAGGCTCTGCTCCGGGGGACTTGTAATAGGCCAGCACCATGTGCGGCTCCACGCGCAAGGTCTGGCCCTGCTGCAGCAGGGCCCGCACATACACAAAGCGCAATTTCGGTTCTGGCACGCCAAGGGCGACCAGTGAAAAATATTTGGCGATGGCAAAGTCTTCGCAGTCGCCGGACCCACGACCCAGGGTTTCCAGGGGCGTGGCCCAGTAATCCTCTTGCTCCCAGACTTCTGGGTCCGTGCCGAAGCGGATGTTTTTGTTGAAATAGGTGTTGACAAGGGCCAGTCGCTCGGGTTCTGAGCTGTCGGGCCGCAAACCCTCTTGCACCATGCCCTGCCAGTTTTTCAGCCGGTTGGTGCCCGCTGCGCCCCAGCGCTGGGTGACTGCCTCGGCCATCGCCGGGTAGTCCAGCGCCGTGCTGGGTTGCCAGGCCAGCAGCCCGGCCAGTAGCAGGGCCAGGAATCGCGCCAACCGGCTTACGGGCCTAGGTGATGCCGGGCGCATGCGCAGACTTTTGCAAGCAGGCCCGCCCGCTGCCGCTTCAGAACGGGATATCGTCGTCCATGTCATCAAAGCCGCTGGCCGGGCGCGCGGCCGGGGCTTGGCGGCTGGCGGGTGCCGGGGCTGCGGCCACCGGTGCGCGGCGGGGTGCGCTGCTGCCTTCAGACGGTGGCTCGCCGCGTCCTTCGCGTCCGCCGAGCAGCTGCAATTCGCTGACGATGATGTCGGTGGTGTATTTTTCTACGCCAGCCTGGTCGGTGTATTTGCCGTACTTCAGGCGGCCTTCCACGTACAGGGGCGTGCCTTTTTTCACGTATTCACCCACGATCTCGGCCAGCCGGTCATAAAAGGTGACGCGGTGCCACTGCGTGTCTTCCACCGATTCGCCGGTGTTTTTGTCTTTGCGCCGGGTGCTGGTGGCAATGCTCAGGCTGGCAATTGCCTGGCCCGATGGCAGATAACGGATTTCCGGGTCGCGCCCGCAATTGCCCAACAAGATCACTTTGTTCACGGATGCCATGGTTTTCTCCAAATTGAAAATCGATTATGCAACGCGCGAACCGCCCCACTTGGGAAACGGGGCCCTTGTCTTTATCATTGCCGGTTGGCCTGCGCCCGCAGGCTTGTGACTTTGGAACGGCACCCCCACCTTGAACGCACCCACTGACCGCATCGACCTGGACGGGAACTACCTCGGTACGGTGGCGCACCTGCAGCGCATCAGCATCCGCGGTGCGCGCACGCACAACCTGAAAAACATCGACCTCGATATTCCGCGCAACCAGTTGGTGGTGATCACCGGTTTGAGCGGATCGGGCAAGTCCAGCCTGGCCTTTGACACGTTGTACGCCGAGGGCCAGCGCCGCTATGTGGAAAGCCTGTCCACCTACGCGCGCCAGTTTTTGCAGCTCATGGACAAGCCCGATGTGGACCTGATCGAGGGCCTGTCGCCGGCAATTTCCATCCAGCAAAAAGCCGCCTCGCACAACCCGCGTTCCACGGTCGGCACGGTGACCGAGATCCACGACTACCTGCGCCTGCTGTTCGCCCGTGCCGGCACGCCGTATTGCCCCACGCACGGCCTGACGCTGCAAGCCCAAAGCGTCAGCCAGATGGTCGATACCGTGCTGGCCTGGCCGGCCGATACCCGGCTGATGGTGCTGGCTCCGGTGGCGCGCGAGAAAAAGGGCGAATTCGCGGAGCTGTTTACGCAGATGCAGGCCCAAGGCTATGTGCGCTTCCGGCTCAACGGAACCGTCTTTGAAGCGCAAGACCTGCCCGAACTCAAGAAGACCGAGAAGCACGATTTGGACGTGGTGATTGACCGCCTCAAGGTGCGCGCTGCACCGCAGGAGCCTACGGAGCAGGCTGAATACGACGCCTTCAAGCAACGCCTGGCCGAAAGCTTTGAAGCCGCCTTGCGTCTGGCCAATGGGCGGGCGATTGTGGTGGAGATGGGCGCGGATGCGCCGGTGGAACATGTCTTCAACGCGCGCTTTGCCTGCCCGCAGTGCAGCTACGCGGTGGGCGAGTTGGAGCCCAAGCTGTTCTCCTTCAATTCACCCGCCGGGGCCTGCCCAAGTTGCGACGGCCTGGGCGCGCAGGATTACTTTGACCCGGTGCGGGTGGTGGCCTTTCCCACGCTGAGTCTGGCCAGCGGCGCGATCAAAGGCTGGGACCGGCGCAACGGCTATTACTTCGCCATGCTGGAGAGCCTGGCGCGGCATTACCGCTTTGACGTCGACACGCCGTTTGAGGCGCTGGACGCGCATGTGCGCCACGTCATCTTGTTCGGCTCGGGAACCGAGGACGTGAAGTTCAGCTACGTGCTCGATTCGGGCGACAACAAGGGCAAGCGGGTGAGCAAGAAGCACCCGTTTGAGGGAATCATTCCCAACATGCAGCGGCGCTACCACGAGACCGACTCGGCGCTGGTGCGCGAGGAGCTGGGCCGCATGCGCGCGGTGCAGCTCTGCCCCGATTGCGGCGGCAGCCGCCTGCGCGCCGAGGCCCGCCATGTGCGCCTGGGCGAGGGCGCGCAGGCGCGGGCGATTTTTGAGATCAGCCACGTCACGCTGGCCGAGGCGCAAGCCTATTTCGAGGGCCTGCGCCTGCACGGTGCCAAGGCCGAGATTGCTGCCAAGGTGGTGCGCGAGATTGGCTTGCGTTTGAAGTTCTTGAACGACGTGGGCCTCAATTACCTGAGCCTGGACCGCAGCGCCGAGACCTTGAGCGGCGGCGAGTCGCAGCGCATCCGCCTGGCCAGCCAGATCGGCTCGGGCCTGACCGGCGTGATGTATGTGCTCGACGAGCCCAGCATCGGCCTGCACCAGCGCGACAACGAGCGCCTGATTGACACGCTCAAACACCTGCGCGACATCGGCAACAGCGTGCTGGTGGTCGAGCACGACGAAGACATGATCCGCGCCGCCGACCATGTGATTGACATGGGGCCGGGCGCGGGCGTACACGGCGGGCGCGTCATGGCGCAGGGCACGTTTGCCGAGATTTGCGCCCAGCCGCAGTCGCTCACCGGCCAGTACCTCAGCGGCGCCATGTGCATCCCCGTGCCCGCGCGGCGCACGCCCTGGCTGCCCACGGTGCAATCGGCGGCCTGGAAAGCCAAGAACCCCGCCACCTACAGCCCCAGCCCCGCCGGTGAACGCCGCGCCGCCCGCGAAGCCCGCCACCGCGCCACGCAGGGCGATTTGCAGGCGCTGCGCGTCATCGGGGCCAGCGGCCACAACCTGAAAAACGTCACCGTGGAATTCCCGGTCGGTTTGCTCACCTGCGTCACCGGCGTTTCGGGCTCGGGCAAATCGACGCTGGTCAACGACACCTTGTACGCCGCGGCCGCGCAAACCATCCACCGCGCGCAGGAAGAGCCAGCGGCGCACGAGGCCATCGAGGGCATTGAGCATTTCGACAAAGTCATCAACGTCGACCAGTCGCCCATTGGCCGCACGCCGCGCTCCAACCCGGCCACCTACACCGGCTTGTTCACCCCCATCCGCGAACTCATGGCCGAAGTGCCCGCTGCGCGCGAGCGCGGCTACGGCGCGGGGCGCTTCAGCTTCAACGTGCCGGCGGGTAGCGGCGGCGGGCGCTGCGAGGCCTGCCAGGGCGACGGCATGGTGAAGGTGGAAATGCACTTTCTGCCCGACGTGTACGTGCCCTGCGACGTGTGCGCCGGCCAGCGCTACAACCGCGAAACCCTCGAAGTCCAATACAAGGGCAAAAACATCGCGCAGATTTTGGAGCTGACCGTGGAGGCCGCGCTGGTGTTTTTCCAGGCCGTGCCCACGCTGGCGCGCAAGCTGCAAACCCTGATGGACGTGGGCCTGAGCTACATCCGCCTAGGCCAGGCCGCCACCACGCTCTCGGGCGGCGAGGCGCAGCGCGTCAAGCTGGCGCTCGAACTCTCCAAGCGCGACACCGGCCGCACGCTCTACATCCTGGACGAACCCACCACCGGCCTGCACTTTGCCGACATCGCGCTGCTGCTCAAAGTGCTGCACCAACTGCGCGACGCGGGCAACACCATCGTCATCATCGAACACAACCTGGACGTCATCAAAACCGCCGACTGGCTGATCGACATGGGGCCCGAGGGCGGGGCGGGCGGCGGGACGGTGGTGGGGGTGGGGACGCCGGAAGAACTGGCGGGGAATGCGGCTAGTTTTACGGGAAGGTATTTGAGGGGTTGTTGGGGGGCAGGGGGTGAAGACGGTCATCGGCCGCGGACGTCATCAAGACGGTAGCAAAACGAGGAAGTCTGAATCGTCCCATATTTATAAACTTTTGAGAATATCCTGCATTAGAACCCGTTAGGCAAACTGCTATGCCTCGCGCGATGCCAGTTATTTTTCTTAGCGCAGCCAAAGTTGCGCTCATAAGATCGAAGCGATATATTTCTCCGCTTTATTGAGTCATCTGTTGGTGTGCGAACTTGATCAATAATTTGTTGACATTGTGCAAATACTTCAACGTATGACTTTTTGTCTGAATTGAGCGTTGAGATCAGCTTGGTCGCGGCCGACCTCTGCTTTCTTTGCGCAGTTCGGTTCTGGTAGCTCCAATTTTCCGTGGCAAACCCACTTAAAAATTTGAATGATGTGCCATCTCAACTTTGTGTAGTTGGGAGCTCCAATTTTTTTACTATTTATAAGCGACTGATATCTGTAAAGTGCCAACGCTTCTGAAGCGTAATAGTGGCGTCTTGATCGCGCGTCCTTGAACAGGCTGTCGCTACGCGAAGTGAGTATTCTTGAGCTACAGCGCGCGGAGTGAACCGGCGCATCCAAAAACATTGCCGGCATAGCACCGTTTAGCGTGCCTCGCGAACGTCAAAACCTCGCGTCGATTGGTGGCAGAGTTTTTACACTCGCCTTGCCGTCTCTCGAAGTGATATTTGGTCCACCGGCTAGGATCAGCTTTGAAGTTTGAAACGTTGAGATACTTTTGAACTAATTTCGCCTTGCTACGAAGGCCGTAAAATGCTTCTTTTGATATATCTGACTGGCTATTTGTTGCAGCGATAATGTCACTAGAGGCGTCATTTTCCGGCGACTCTCATTAGCCGCTACGTTTACGGAATCACGATCCATGTGGCACGGTTTCAATGAAGGGTGCTGCATGCTGGCTGACCGTATTAATGATCTTGATAGTTCAAGCAAGGTGCAATTCTCCATTTGTATTCAGTGCGAGCGTTAATTCCAGAGCTACAATGTTTATACCATTATTTAATACGGAAAAAAGAGATTTCTTATCTGGGCTACGCAAGGTTTCTTGTATTGCGGCATCGACGTCATTTACCCCTGGCCGACCAATGCAGCCTCACGTTCGCGCTCACGCTCCGCTGGCCATTAGGTTCGGCCTCCGAGTATCGCTTACGAGCGAGGGACTCAACAAAATATTTTGCATTAACCACGGCCATAAGATTGGCACAATTTCGACATTGTGGCATACCAAAGTAATCGATAACTCGAAGTCTTGCTTCATTTGTCCATAGCCGAGTTCGGCCTAAGGTTTCAGGCTGTCTCACTCATCAGTGGTTTAACTGCAACCTGGATGGCAGAATTCGCTTGCGACCCCGGGGTGATTCCAACAAGTCTCGAAAGATGTCTCTTGAGCCTCCCTTTCGGCGTTATGGAGCACAAGTGAATATATGTACATGCATTTGGGCGCGAGCTCTTGATTTTATTAAGATTTGTTAAGAGTATTTTGAAGATCTCGTTGGCTCTTCATTTAACTTCCATTTGGTAGCTTTGGATTTAAGAAAGATAATCGTCAACGCATTTGAAGTTGCTGATTGGTCATCTTTCCTGAACAGTTCACTTCCTGGTGCGCTGAATGCTTACCGTGATGCCGGCGAGACAAGCATGTCGAACACCTGTGTCTGAAAATCCATGACGGGCGTCATCACAACCCATTAAAGCGTGCAGATCGCCAATCAATAATGGCAGGCCGTTCAGTCGATGCGTCAGTCCGCAACTAGCGGTGGCATCAGGGATCAAACCTTTAAAGTGTTTGCGAAATGCAGCAGATGAGCGACAGGAACAGCGCAATTTCTTCGATTAGCCGATCTGGATGTTCAAAATCGGACGAGGTCCTTCACGTGTGCTCTCCCCAGAAAAGTTTGATGAATACATCGGCGTGCTGTGGCTGATGCTACGTGCTATGACAACGATTCGAATGAGCATGATCGTAACAGGCGGCATATCTTTGAGTTGCCAAGCGAGGACGACTTCGAATATTCCTCACCATTTAACTGCTGAGCTTGACCAGAGTAATTCACGTCGGTCGCAGCCAGTGCGTGGCCCAAGCGACTATTCCAGGGCGGCGGATCCGCCGCGCGCGGTCCGGCCGCAAATATGCAAGCTCCACGTCGACTTCCTCATTGCATTTCGCAACATCAGGAAAGAGCAGACAAGCCGATCTTCGTCCGTCGAATCTGGCGGCCCCGCTGACGTTGCGCTCATGGACGAGCGCTTTAGTTCGGTGGCTTTGCGTCACCGGCTTTAGCCGGGTTTGCCCTTCAATTTCTTGTCCATCGGTTCTGCTTGGAACCGACGAACTTATCTTAACAAATCAATAGGGGAGTAGCTGAATGGTGCGGCGAGCGCTTGGCGCGCCAACTTACCTGGTTGCAGTGTCCAGACGGACCTGGTTAGGACTGCAAAGCCTCCAGCACCGCGGCAGGGTTGCGGTCAATCACGTTGAGCAAAACCAACGATGCGCCGCTGGGTGCGCGGTCGCCGCGTTCCCAGTGGCGCAGCGTGGCAACAGAGAATCCGAAGCGTGCTGCAAACTGCTCTTGCGTCAGGCTCAGGCGCTGGCGCAAGCCGGATACATCCACCGCTTGCGGCGTGTACAACTTGACTCCCGTGGCTTTGCTTTTGGATTTGGCATGGGTAATTGCCTCGTTGAGGCCTTGCTTGATACTGTCGAATGCTTTTGTCATGGAGAGATCTTTCAAGTTTCTAGCCAAATGTGAACCAGCACATCCACCAGCTCGGCGATGGTCAGCATGGGAAAATTGTAATCCAATGGATTATTTTCTGGTCCGGCATTCCCTGCCTAAGACTATGCCCACCGATTTCCTGCTGAGCCTCAACCCCCCCGTACAATCCGCCCTCATTCCTAGTGGGCCCCCAAGCGCCGTTTCTGGCGCAGACGCAAAGCCCCGCAATCCGCTGTCCCATCCACCCATCCTCGGAGTTCTGCTGTGTTCATCTCTTCTGCCTTTGCCCAAACCGCTCCCGCCGCTGCAGGGGGCGATATGCAATCCACCCTGATGAACATGTTGCCCATCCTGGTGATGTTCGGCGTTTTGTATCTGGTGATGATCCGCCCGCAGATGAAGAAGCAGAAGGAACACAAGGCCATGATCGAGAGCATCGGCAAGGGCGACGAGGTCGTCACCGCCGGCGGTTTTCTGGGCCGGGTTGCCAAGCTGGGCGACGCCTTTATCTCGGTTGAATTGGCTACCGGCGTCGAGGTGCAAATGCAGCGCAGCGCGGTGGTGCAGGTTTTGCCCAAGGGCACCATGAAATAAAAGTCGGCTTGCTATGAACCGTTACCCGCTCTGGAAATATGTACTGATCGTGCTGGCGATCGCGGTGGGGGGTTTGTATGCCCTGCCGAATTTGTTTGGTGAGGCACCCGCTGTGCAAGTGTCGGTGGCCAAGACGGGTATGCGCTTGGACGCGGCGTCCACTGAACGGGTGGAAGCTGCCCTCAAGGCCGCCAATATTGCCGCCGACAGCGTGCGCCTGGACGGCAACTCGATCAAGGCGCGTTTTACCGATACCGAAACCCAGCTCAAAGCCAAAGACGCGATCCAGAAAGCGCTGAATCCGAACCCCGACGACGTGTCCTATGTCGTCGCGCTGAACCTGATTTCCCGCTCGCCGGCTTGGCTGACGTCCATGAACGCCTCGCCCATGTACCTGGGGCTCGATTTGCGCGGTGGCGTGCATTTCATGCTGCAGGTGGATATGGCCGCGGCGCTGACCAAGCGCGTGGAATCCCTGACCGGTGACCTGCGGGTGACTTTGCGCGAGAAGAACCTGCGCCACGGCGGCATCAGCCGCAACGGGCAAACGATTGAAGTGCGCTTTCGCGACAGCGCCACGGCCGACGCCGCGAAGGCGCTGATCACGGATCAATTCTCCGAATTGGAGTCAGTGCTCAGCCCCGACGGCACCGATGTGAAGCTGACCGCTACCGTCAACCCGGTGGCGGCGCGCAAGGTGCAGGAGCAGGCGCTCAAGCAAAACATCACCACCCTGCACAACCGCATCAACGAGTTGGGCGTGGCCGAGCCGGTGATCCAGCAGCAGGGGCTGGACCGCATCGTGGTGCAGCTGCCCGGCGTGCAAGACACGGCCAAGGCCAAAGACATTTTGGGGCGCACCGCGACTCTGGAGGTCCGCATGGTGGACGAGTCGGCCGAAGCCCGCGCCGCTGAATCCGGCGGCCCCGTGCCGTTCGGCGACGAGCTGTTCAAAGAGCGCAACGGTGCGTCCGTGGTGGTGAAAAAGCAGGTCATCTTGACCGGCGACAACCTGACCGACGCCCAGCCCGGCTTTGACAACCAAACGCAGGAGGCCGCCGTCATGTTGCGGCTGGACGCCAAGGGCGCGCGGATATTCCGGGACGTGACGCGCGAGAACATCGGCAAGCGCATGGCCATCATCTTGTTCGAAAAAGGCAAGGGCGAAGTGGTCACTGCGCCGGTGATCCGCGATGAGATTGGTGGCGGTCAGGTGCAAATCACAGGACGCATGACCACCATGGAAGCCACCGATACCGCGCTGCTGCTGCGCTCGGGCTCGCTGGCGGCACCCATGGAAATCATCGAAGAGCGCACCATCGGCCCTTCTCTGGGCGCGGAGAACATTGCCAAGGGTTTTAACAGCGTGATCTGGGGCTTCGTCGCCGTGGCACTGTTCATGTGTGCGTACTACCTCTTGTTCGGCGTGATCTCCAGCGTGGCGCTGGGATTCAATTTGCTGCTGCTGGTGGCGGTGCTGTCCATGTTGCAAGCCACGCTGACGCTGCCCGGCATGGCGGCGATGGCGTTGGTGCTGGGTATGGCCATTGATGCCAACGTGCTGATCAACGAGCGGGTGCGCGAGGAGCTGCGCAACGGTGCATCGCCGCAGGCCGCGATCCATGCCGGGTATGACCGCGCCTGGGCCACCATCATCGACTCCAACGTCACCACCTTGATTGCCGGCCTGGCGCTGCTGGCCTTCGGCTCGGGGCCGGTGCGCGGTTTTGCGGTGGTGCATTGCTTGGGCATTTTGACCAGCATGTTCTCTGGCGTCTTCTTTTCGCGCGGTGTCGTGAACCTCTGGTACGGGCGGCAAAAGAAACTCAAGACCGTGTCTATCGGAACCATCTGGAAGCCTGATGGCGCTGTGGTAACCGGCAGAAGCGTTGTGGAGCAATAAGCATGGAATTTTTCAAAATCCGCCGCGACATCCCGTTTATGCGGCACGCTCTGGTGCTCAATGCGATCTCGCTTCTGACGTTTTTGGCTGCGGTGTTTTTCTTATTCAGCAAAGGCCTGCATTTGTCGGTGGAGTTCACCGGCGGCGCGCTGATGGAGGTGAGCTACTCCCAACCGGCGGACTTGGAGCGGGTGCGCGGCAGCATCGCGGCGCTGGGCATCAACGACGTGCAAGTGCAAAACTTTGGGACCGCGCAGGAGGTCTTGATCCGCATGCCGGTGCAAAAAGGCAGTGACGCCGCCGCGCAAAGCGAGAAGGTGTTCGCCGCGCTCAAGGCTGCGGACGCCTCGGCCAATTTGCGCCGCACCGAATTCGTGGGTCCGCAAGTCGGTGACGAACTCGCGGTCGATGGATTGAAGGCGCTGGCCTGCGTGGTGGTCGGCATCATGCTGTATCTGGCGATCCGGTTCGAGTGGAAATTTGCCGTGGCGGCCATCATTGCCAACTTGCATGACGTGATCATCATCCTCGGATTTTTCGCCTATTTCCAGTGGGAGTTTTCCCTGCCGGTGCTGGCAGCGGTGCTGGCGGTGCTGGGCTATTCGGTCAACGAGTCGGTGGTCATCTTTGACCGTATCCGCGAGAACTTCCGCCGCTACCGCAAGATGACGCCAGTGGAGGTCATCGACAACGCGATCACCTCTACCATCAGCCGCACCATCATCACCCACGGCTGTACCCAGTTGATGGTTTTGAGCATGCTGTTGTTTGGTGGCGCGACCCTGCATTACTTCGCGCTGGCGCTCACCATCGGAATTCTGTTCGGTATTTATTCCTCGGTCTTTGTGGCCGCCGCGATTGCCATGTGGCTGGGTATTCAGCGCGAAGACCTGGTCAAGGGCGTGGTGAAAAAAGACGGCGAAGCACCGGCAGATCCCAACGACCCGAACGCGGGCGCCACTGTTTAAGGCGTGCCTATGGCCCGCGCTCAGGCGCGGGCGATGCGCTGGAACTTGCCGCCGGGCAGCCGCGCCACCAATCCCGCCTAATTCCAGTTCCATGAGCTGCGCCTGCAGCTGCGGCGTGGGCAGGCCGCTGCGCGCTTGCAGGCCGTCCAGCCCGATGGGGTCAAAGCCCAAGGCCTGCAGCAAACCCGCCAGGGCCGGGCTGACGCTGTCCGGCTCGGTGCTCGCCGCGGACGGCTGCGCGCTGACGGCGAATTGCAGCTCTTCCAAAACATCCTGCGCACTTTCCACCAGTTTGGCCCCTTGCTTGATCAG
Organism: Rhodoferax sp.; assembly: GCA_964203415.1. Classification (GTDB taxonomy): domain Bacteria; phylum Pseudomonadota; class Gammaproteobacteria; order Burkholderiales; family Burkholderiaceae_C; genus Allorhodoferax. Next base: position 108,094 of record CAXNME010000002.1, on the reverse strand, counting down.
CGCGTGGCAGCCTTTGGACTGGGTGCTGTGGATCGAGCCGGGAATCGCGAACACATCACGGCCCTGCTCCAGCGCCAAGCGCGCGGTGATCAGCGAGCCCGATTGCAGCGCGGCTTCTACCACCAGGGTGCCGCGCGACAGGCCCGCAATCAGCCGGTTGCGCTGCGGAAAATTGGACGCCAGGGGCGGGGTTCCCAGGTGGTACTCGCTCAGGATCACACCGCCTTGGGCAATCTGGTGCGCCAGCGCCAAATGCTGTTTGGGGTAGACCCGGTCCAAGCCCGTGCCCACCACGGCGATGGTGGCGATCGCCTGTGTGTCCGCCCGGGTGGCGTTCAGCGCGCCTGCGTGGGCCGCCGCATCAACGCCCAGTGCCATGCCCGAGACCACGACAAGGCCTGCTTGCGCCAAGGCCAGCGCGAAATCATGTGCGTTGGTGGCACCCTGCGGCGTCGGGTTGCGGCTGCCCACGATGGCAATGCCGGCGGCCTGCGCCCGGTCCAAGCCGGTGCTTCCATCGGCCAGCACGTCCCAGCTGGCCGCCAAGCCCATGCCATACAAAATCAGCGGCGGGTCTTCCAGCTCCAGCAGGCAACGCGGGTAGGCAGAGTCCCCCAGGGTCAGCACGCGCCGCTGCTGCGGGTCCGCAGCCAGCCAATCGAGCGTGCTGCGCAACAGGTCATCGACTGCGGACGGGGGCTGGCTCAGCGCCTGTGCCTGCGCCGCACCGACCACGGCACCCAGCGCAGTCTGGCTGCTCTCAAAAATCTGCTCGGGGAGTCCAAATGCACGCAGCAACTGCCGCGCGCGCTGGTTGCCGATGCCAGGCGTCAGCGAAAGCCGTAGCCAAGCCCCCAGGTCTGTGGCGTCCTGCATCAAGGGCCCGCCAGCGCATCGCCGACCCGCACACCTTCGGTGACCTCGGTTAACAGGGCGTACGCCATGCGCTCATAGGTCAGAAAAACCAGCGCTGTGCCCGTGCGTTGCTGCGGCAGTTGCCAGGACTCCTTCAGCGGATCGGTCTTGTCCCGGGCGGTGGCTGGGCGCGACAGGATGGTCAACAGATGCCCGACCTCCACGCCATGGCTGCGCCCTTGGTTGATCGAGATGATTTGGTTTTGGCTGGCTTCCCGCTGGCCGGTTCCATACAAGCCCAGTACGCGCGCTTGGATCGCCTGGCTGGGCAGGCGCGGGCGGATCGGCTCAGGCGGGGCGATCTGGGTCATCAGTACGCGGTCGCCAACCATGATTTCCTGTTCGCTGCTCACAATGTCCAGCGTTGCGGCGACCCGCATCGTGCCGAGCTCGGGGTTCACTTTGTCGGCGGCCAGGCCGCTGCTTTGAACCCATGAAGCGCTGCCCACAAGATGCGCCTCATAGCCCAGGATCTCGGTTGTTTGCGGGTCTTTCAGGGGCCGCAGTTCCCGAAAAATACGCAAGCGCTGACCCCGCACCGGCAGCGCTTGCCCCGGGTAGTCGGCACCGACCGCGTAGACGCGATCCCCGGCTCCGAACATGACCCGTTTGTCCGAGCCCGCGATGATCCGCGCCGACTCGGAAACTTGCGCATCGCTCAGAACCAGTGGTTGGCGCACCATGGCCTGGAGCAGTTTCAGCGTTTTGTCGCTCAGCGGTGCCTCGTCCAGCGGCGTGATGCGGGCGACCGGGCTGATTTTGACGGTGGGAATATCCAAGGCATCTTCTTGGGCGACTTGGGCTGTGGCCAGCAAGGGCAGGCACAGCGCCGGTGCGGCCAGAGCGCAACACGCGGTGAAGGCGCGTAGGCCGGGATGTGAAAAACGTGGGATCAACATGTGACAGGGCTCCCTTACAAAAAGCGGCGCAACGCGCGCGAGATGGTTTATTTTTCAAACTATTGTACGGATCGGGCGCGGTGTGTGGGCGCACAGCGGGTAGCCCGGGTTCAAACCGGTGAAAATATGGCCCCCGAGATTGCACCCGCCATGCCCTTACTCACCATCCTCCAATACCCCGACCCCCGCTTGCACACCGTGGCGCGGCCGGTCAGCGCGTTTGATGACCGCCTGCGCCAACTGGCAGCCGATATGCTGGAAACCATGTATGACTCCGGCGGAATTGGTCTTGCCGCCACCCAGGTGGATGTGCATGAGCGGTTGATCGTGATGGACATCTCCAAAGAGCGCAACCAACCGCTGGTGGTCGTGAATCCCGAGATTATTTGGAGCAGCGAAGCCCGCCAACTCAATGAGGAAGGTTGCCTGTCGGTGCCGGGCGTGTACGACCGGGTCGAGCGCTTCGAGTCGGTGCATGTGCGGGTTTGGGATCTGGACGGCAAGGCGCGCACCATCGAGGCGCAGGATGTGATGGCCATTTGCATCCAGCATGAGATGGACCATTTGCTGGGCAAGGTGTTTGTGGAATACCTCTCGCTGCTCAAGCGCGACCGGATCAAGAAAAAAATGCGCAAAGCCCAGCGTGAGGACGCGCATTGAGACTGGTTTTTGCCGGAACCCCCGAATTTGCCCGTGTCGCTTTGGCCGCCTTGCATGCGGCAGGGCACGATATCGCCCTGGTGCTGACGCAGCCGGACCGCCCGGCGGGACGCGGTATGAAACTGCAGGCCTCGGCCGTCAAGGAATGGGCGCTGGCGCAGGGTGTGCCGGTGCAGCAGCCGCGCAGCCTCAGGCTCGATGGCAGCTTCGCAGACGATGCGCGGCAGGCGCAATTGGCCCTGGAGCAGGCCGAGTCCCTTGTCATGGTGGTGGCGGCCTACGGGCTGCTGCTGCCGCAGTGGGTGCTGGATATGTTCGCGACCGGGTCAGGTCTGGGTTGCATCAACATCCACGCCTCGCTTTTGCCGCGTTGGCGCGGCGCGGCCCCGATACACCGGGCGATTGAGGCGGGTGACGCGCAAACCGGTATCAGTCTCATGCAGATGGCGGCCGGGCTGGACACCGGTGACATCCTGCTCAGGCGGGCTGTGTCGATCGCTCCGCAGGACACCACCGCCAGCTTGCACGACCGCCTGGCCGCGCTTGGCGGGGAGCTTGTTGTCGAGGGCTTGGCCTGCGCGCACGCATGGGAGCCGCAGCCGCAAAGCCAAGACGGCGTGGTGTACGCCGCCAAAGTTGACAAAGCGCAAGCCGCTTTGGACTGGCGTCTGGACGCGGCCTTGCTGGCGCGGCGGGTGCGCGCTTTCAATCCGGCACCGGTGGCGCACACGGCTTGGCAGGGCGAAGCCGTCAAGGTCTGGGCCGCCCACGCGCTGGCCCCTGACGCTGTCGCGCCCCATCAAGCTTCCGGCACCGTGCTGCATGTGGGCGCAGACGGCATTGCAGTGGCGACCGGTAGCGGCACGCTCGTACTGACCGAGTTGCAGCGTGCGGGAGGAAAACGCCTGGGCGTGGCCGATTTTCTGCGTGGTTTTGCCGTGGTTCCGGGTCGGTGTTTTGATCCGCCCGGCGGGTCTGCCGCGCGGCCCTTGCCGGTTTAGGCGCATCCATGTTTTGGCATGCGCCGTATTACCGGCATCCCCGTTTCCGTGAGGGCGTTATCGCGCAGTTTGCGATCGCGCCGGGGGTTGCGGCCTGGGGCTTGATGACGGGTGTGGCCATGGTCAAGCTGGGGCTGGGTGTGACCGCGTCCTTGGTGATGACGCTGGTGGTGTTTGCTGGCAGCGCACAGCTGGCCGCGATTCCGCCTTTGTTGGGCGGCGCGCCCATGTGGGTGGTGTTGGTCACTGCGTTTTGCGTGAACCTGCGCTTTGTGGTCTTCAGCGCCCACCTGCGGCGCTACATGATGCATTTGCCGCGCTGGCACCGGCATGACCATGGGTTACCTCAGTGGCGATTTGCCCTATGTCTTATTCATCCAGCGCTTTCCCGCAACCGGCTCAGGATGCTGAAGGCCGCGCTGGAGCAGATGGCGTATTTGTGCGCACTGGGCAGCACCAATTGGGCGACCTGGCTGGTGTTCAACCTCGCTGGCGTGTTGTTGGCCCAATGGATTCCCGCCAGCTGGGGATTTGGCTTTGCCGGGGTGTTGGCTTTGTCCGGGCTGCTGTGGTCTTTGGCGGATACGCGCCTGCGCCTGATTTCGGCTGCCACGGCCGGTATCGCCGCCGTGCTGGCAGCGGATTTACCGCTCAAGCTCAATATTCTGGTGGGCATTGTGGCTGCGGTGGCCTTGTGCCTGGCGTTGGAAAAGCACGTGGACCGTGTGTCGGAAGCGGACGCCCCATGACGGACGCATGGATGGGCTGGTTCGCCGACGCCGCGCAGTGGCTTGCATGCCCAGGGCCTGGATCCGCACACCCTGCTGACCTTTGTGTTGATGGGCTTTCTGACCATGGTGGCGCGCTCGTTCTTCTTTATTCCGGAAGGGGAATGGACTTTGCCGCGCTGGGCCCAACGCGGTTTGTACTACGCCCCGATTGCCGCCCTCACCGCCGTGGTGGTGCCCGAAGTGGTCTTGACCCAGGGCCAGCTCATCGAAACCTGGCTGGACGCACGGCTGCTTGCCATGGTTGCGGGTGCGGTGTATTTCTTTTGGCGCAAGGGCCAGGGCCAGGCGGTCTTGGGTACCATCGTGGTCGGTATGGCGGTATACCTCCCGCTGCACATGGGCCTGGGCTGGTAGTAACTACCCCGGGGCGTTTTTCAACCTCAGCACCATCCAGCCATGCAAACTTTACGTTTCTCCGACCTGTGTGCCAGCGGCCAAGTGCGCGGCAAAAGAGTCTTCATACGCGCTGATTTGAATGTGCCCCAGGACCCCAGCGGCGCGATTACCGAAGACACGCGCATACGCGCATCGGTACCCTGTATCCGCATGGCCTCTGGACGCTGGCGCGGCCGTCATGGTCACCAGCCATTTGGGTCGCCCCACAGAAGGCAGCTTCAAGCCCGAAGACTCGCTGGCCCCCGTGGCTGCGCGCCTGGGGGAGCTGATGGGCCGCACGGTTCCGGTGGTGGCGAACTGGACCGACGGCGTAGCGATTCATGCAGGTGAACTGGTCTTGCTGGAGAACTGCCGGGTCAACGTGGGCGAGAAGAAAAACAGCGAAGCCCTGGCGCGCAAGATGGCTGCCTTGTGCGACATCTTTGTGCACGACGCTTTTGGTACCGCGCACCGCGCCGAAGCCAGCACCTACGGCATTGCCGAATATGCGCCGGTTGCCTGCGCCGGCCCTTTGCTGGCGGCGGAAATGGATGCCATCACCCAAGCGCTGCTGGCGCCCAAACGCCCGCTGGTGGCGATTGTTGCGGGCTCCAAGGTGTCGACCAAACTCACCATACTCAAAAGCCTGGCTGCGAAAGTCGACCAACTCATTGTTGGTGGCGGTATTGCCAACACTTTCATGCTGGCCGCCGGATTGCCCATCGGCAAAAGCCTGGCCGAGCGCGACTTGGTGGACGAGGCCCGCGCCATCATGGACATGATGCGCGCGCGCGGCGCTGCGGTGCCGATTCCCACGGATGTGGTCACGGCCAAGACGTTTGCAGCCGACGCGCCGGCCGCGACCAAGAATGCCCACGGAGTGGCGGACGATGATCTGATTCTCGACATCGGCCCCCAAACCGCTGCCACCCTGGCGGCGCAGTTGCAGCAGGCGGGCACGATTGTCTGGAACGGCCCGGTCGGTGTTTTTGAATTTGCGGCCTTCGAGGGCGGCACCCAGGCGATTGCCCAGGCGATTGCCGCATCACCGGCTTTCAGCATTGCCGGAGGTGGCGACACGCTCGCCGCCATCGCCAAGTACGGAATTGAAAAGCAGGTGGGTTACATCTCCACCGGGGGCGGGGCTTTCCTGGAGGTGCTGGAAGGTAAAACGCTTCCCGCTTTCGAGATTTTGAGTCGCCGCGCAAAGTCTTTGTAAAGCATTTCCGGGCTTGCCCGGCGATGTAGGACAATCGGCCCCGGGCAGCTATGGTGTTGCCAGCTACTTCTTCATGGAAAGTCAAACATGTCAAATCGTCGTGAATTCGCAGTCCAGTTGTGTTTCGGTGCCGGTGCTTTGTTGAGCGCTTCCGCTTTTGCAGCCCTTCCTTTGGTGGACGAAAAAGACCCCGCCGCCGCCGGCTTGGGTTACAAGGCCGATGCCTCCAAAGTGGACAAAGCCAAATTCCCCAAGTTCGCCGCCGGTCAAAACTGCGCCAGCTGCGCTTTGTTCCAAGCCAAGGCGGGTGATGCCGCTGGTGCTTGCCCGCTGTTTGCTGGCAAGCAGGTGCCGGCTAAGGCCTGGTGCAGCGCTTACGCCAAGAAAGCGTAATACCGCCGCGCTCCCCCGATGGCCTCCGCTGGAGGCCATTTTTTTTAGCCCTACCTTTCCGTCCCATGCCTTTTTCTGCACTTGGCTTGTCCCCCGCGCTCAGTGCGGCCGCGCATGCGGCAGGCTTTGTCAGCGTCACACCGATACAGCAGGCGGCAATTGGCGCGGTGTTGGATGGGCGGGACGTTTTGGCGGTTGCCCACACCGGCTCCGGCAAAACGGCGGCCTATTTGCTGCCGCTGCTAGACCGGCTCGCAGCCCGCTGCGCAGCACCCACACGCAGGCGTCCGGTCAGGGCTTTGGTGCTGGTGCCCACCCGCGAGTTGGTGGTGCAGGTGTCCCGCCTCGCCCAGACCTGGGCGCAGGCTTCGGACCTGCGGGTGCGTGCGGTGTTTGGCGGCGTGTCGGTGAACCCGCAAATGCTGGCTTTACGGGGCGGTGCGGACCTGGTGGTGGCGACCCCGGGCCGTTTACTGGACTTGTTAGAGCGAAACGCGCTAGCCATTGACACGGTAGAAATTGTGGTGCTCGACGAGGCCGACCGCATGCTGGACGCCGGCTTTGCTGCCGAGTGGCAGCGGATTGCGGCACTGCTGCCCCCGCGCCGCCAAAACTTGTTTTTTTCGGCCACGTTTCCCCCGGCGGTGCAAAGCCTTGCCGATGCCTTGCTGCGCGAGCCGCTGCGCATCACGCTCGCGCGGGACCCTGCTGCCGCACCGGCCATCAGCCACAGCGCCATCGCCGTGGACGCCGGCCTGCGGACCCGCTTACTGCGGCATTTGCTGGCGCAGTACGCGTGGGATCGGGTTTTAGTGTTCGTGGCCACCAAATTCGCAGCCGAGATCGTGGCCGATAAATTGCGCAAGGGCGGCATCGCAGCCGAACCGCTGCATGGCCAACTCAGCCAGGGCAAGCGCAGCCAGGTGCTGGCGGATTTCCAGGCTGCGCGCGTAGCCGTGGTGGTGGCGACCGACTTGGCCGCCCGGGGCATCGACATTGCGCAGATGCCGGTCGTCGTCCATTACGACCTGCCGCGTTCGGCCGACGATTACACCCACCGCAGCGGGCGCACCGCGCGCGCTGGCGATTCCGGTCTGGCCGTGAGTTTCGTCAGCGCCGATACCGAGGCGCATTGGCAGCTGATTTGCAAGCGCCAGGGCTTAGATCCGACCTTGGAGGTGATGGATGGATTTGAGCCGGCAGCACAGCGCCACGCCCAGGCTGCATGACCCGGACGGCACTGGCGGTATCAAGGGCAAACGCCCCAGCAAAAAAGACAAACTACGCGCTGCGGCGGCGACCTCGACTCCGTCTTAAGCCCTGCCGCTCAGAGGGCAGGCTTTTCTTTCAGTGCCAGGGCGCGGGCGTACAGCGCGTTCTTCGATTCCCCGCTGATTTGTGCCGCTAGCTGCACGGCGGTTTTCAAGGGCAGGTGTTCCATGAGCAGCGCCAAGACCCGGTCGTCTTGCACTGCCGCGACCGCGTTGGCCGCCGGGTGCAGCACCAAGGTGAACTCACCGCGCAAGCGGTTGCTGTCAGCGGCCAGCCAGGCGGCCAATTCGGCAGCGGGCAGGGTGTGGATCTCTTCAAATTGCTTGGTCAATTCACGGCCTATGGTGACCGCCCGCATACCCCACCCAGCCAGCGCCTGCGCCAAAGCCTCCATGCGGTGGGGCGCCTCCAGCAGCACCACGGCGCGGGCTTGGGCTTGCAGGCTCTCCAGCGCCGCTGCGCGCTCCGCAGCCTTGGCGGGCAAAAAGCCGGCGAACACAAAACCCGGCGCTGCGGTGTCGTCGATCCCTGCGGCGCTCAGCAGCGCCGAGACGCTGCTGGCGCCGGGCAGCGGGATCACGCGCAAACCCTGGTCGCGCAACTGGGCCACCAAGCGCGCGCCGGGGTCGCTGATGCCGGGCGTCCCCGCGTCGCTGACATACGCGACGCGTTGACCTTGGCGCAGTCGCGTGGTCACTTCCTGGGCGGCTTGCATTTCGTTGTGCTGGTGCACGGCCAGCAGTTGTGCGGCCGGCTTGTCGATGCCGTAGGCGCGCAGCAGGGTTTGCGTGTGGCGCGTGTCCTCACAGGCCACGGTATCGGCCAGTGCCAACACGTGCAGCGCCCGCAGGGTGATGTCGGCCAAATTGCCAATGGGCGTGGCCACTACATACAAGCTGCCTTGCGGATAATGCTGGGCACCGGCGGCAGACTGCGCGGCGTGCAGCACCGGGCCGTAGTCTTTGTTTGATAAAGCGCCCATTCATGAATTCCTTCGAACGATCGGGTTCCGCACCGACGACCAAACAGGCCGGGGATGCGGGTGAGGATGCGGCTTTGGTCTTTTTGCAAGACCAGGGTCTGCGCTTGCTGGTGCGCAATTATCGAACCCCTGGCCGTGGCGGCGGCGAGATTGACCTGATCATGCGCGCGCCGGACACCACCCTGGTGTTTGTGGAGGTGCGGCGCAGGCGCTCCACCAGCCACGGCGGGGCAGCGGCCAGCGTCGGCAGAGTCAAGCAGCGCCGCATTGTGTTTGCCGCGCAGCATTACCTGACCCGCCTGCGCAGCCTGCCGCCCTGCCGCTTTGATGTGCTGGAAGTAACCCCCACGGGTGTGAACTGGCTGCAGGCGGCATTTGACGCTGGAGGCTAGCGTCAAAGGGCGGCGGTATCATCGAGAAATGCTTGAATCCCGTATCGAACAACACTTCATCGACAGCGCTGACCTCAAATACCAGGCCGCGCCTGTTCTCAGTAAACCCATCGCCCAGGCCATCAGCGCCATCGTCGCCAGCTTGACCAGTGGCGGCAAGGTATTGGCCTGCGGTAACGGTGGCTCAGCCGCCGATGCGCAGCATTTCAGCGCGGAATTCGTGGGGCGTTTTGAGCGCGAACGGCCGGAACTGGCGGCAATTGCATTGACCACCGACACGTCTATCTTGACTGCGGTTGGCAATGATTACGCGTTCGACGCGGTATTTTCGCGCCAGGTGCGCGCCTTGGGCCAGCCGGGCGATGTGCTGCTGGCGATCACCACCAGCGGCAATTCTTCCAACATCCTGGCGGCCGTTGAAGCAGCCCATGCCCGCGATATGGTGGTCATCGGTATGACCGGGCGGGATGGCGGCAAGATGGGGCATATGCTGCGCGAAACCGATGTGCATATTTGTGTCCCGCATCCCCGCACCGCGCGGATCCAGGAGGTGCATATTTTGGCTTTGCACTGCATCTGCGATGGCGTGGATGCCGTGCTCATGGGCGATGACCAGGAAAGGACAGAATGAGAGGCGCTTGTATGAAATTCAGTTTGTCGCTGGTATGGGGTGCATTGTTGCTGCAACTTGGCGGATGTGTCGCGGTACCTGCATTGATGGTGGGTGGTGGCGTAGGTATGGGAACCATGCTGGCCACCGACCGCAGAACACCGGGCGCGGTAATCGAGGACCGGGGGATTGAGACCAAGGCGGCTCTGCGCATTCGCGAGGCTTTGGGTGATGCGGTGCACGTCAACGTGTCTAGCTACAACCGCTTGGCGCTCATCACCGGGGAAGTGCCTGATGCGAAGCGCAAAGCACAGATCGAAAAAATTATTCTGGACGTGGAAAACGTGCAGAAAACGGTCAATGAACTCGCCATCATGGAGAACACGTCCACTACCGCGCGGCTACAGGATGGCATTTTGACGTCGCGCATCCGTGCCACGCTGATCGATGAAAAAGACCTGATCGCCAACGCTTTCAAGGTCACCACTGAGCGGGGTGTGGTCTACATCCAGGGTCGTGCCACGGCGAGAGAAATCGCGCTGATGACTGAAATCGTCAGCGGCCTACCCGGCGTGACCCGGGTGGTGCGTATGGTGGACGTCCTCAGCGAAGAGGACTTGTCCGGCATGTTGCCCGCGCCGCCTGCACTGCCCAAGTAATGGGCGTCAAGCGCGCTGGTGCGTCAGCGTAAGCGCTTGATCAGGCTGGAGGTGTCCCAGCGCCCACCGCCGGTCTGTTGCACATCGGCGTAAAACTGGTCAACAAGGGCGGTGACCGGTAGCCTTGCACCGTTGCGTTTGGCCTCGTCCAGCACCAAGCCCAGGTCTTTGCGCATCCAGTTCACGGCAAAGCCGAAATCGAACTTGTCGGCGACCATGGTCGTACCCCGGTTGTCCATTTGCCAGCTCTGGGCCGCGCCCTTACCGATCACTTCGAGCACCTGGTTCATATCCAAGCCGGCGCGCTGGCCAAAGGCAACCGCTTCGCTCAGGCCCTGAACCAAGCCGGCAATCGCAATTTGATTGACCATCTTCGCCAATTGCCCGCTGCCGCTTGCCCCCAATAGCGTCACGGCTTTGGAAAACGCCATGGCCACGGCTTGGACCCGGGCAAACGCTTGCGCATCACCGCCGCACATCACTGTCAGCGCACCATTCTGGGCGCCCGCCTGGCCGCCTGATACGGGTGCGTCGATGAAATGCAGGCCTGCGGCCAAGGCAAGGGCGCTGAGTTCACGGGCAATGTCCGCAGAAGCGGTGGTGTGATCAATCAACACCGTGCCGGGACGCATGCCCGCTAGCGCCCCGTGCGGCCCCAAGACCACGCTGCGCAAGTCCGCGTCGTTACCCACGCAGCAAAACACGATGTCGGCCAGCGCTGCCGCTGCCGCAGGGGTGGCGGCATGGGCATGCGCGCCCAGTGGGCTGGGGGTGGCGGCGAATTCGTCCAGCCACGCTTGCGACTTGGCCGAAGTCCGGTTGTAGACCGTGACCTGGTGTCCGGCCTTTGCCAGGTGACCGGCCATCGGCCCGCCCATGACGCCCAAGCCCAAAAAAGCCACGCGCACGGGGGCGCAGGGTGCATACGTCTTGCTGTTCACGGAAGGGGAGGGGTGCATAAAAATGGGATGAAAGGGTTACACAATTCCCAGGTTCTCAGTGCCTGCGGAAAGGTCGTTTATACCCGTACGCTTGCTGTGCAGCTTGATTTGTAGGCGCAGATCGTGCATGGAGTCCGCATTACGCAGGGCGTCCTCCAGCGTGATGGCACGGGACTCGTACAGGGAAAAAAGTGCATCTTGGAAGATCTGCATGCCATCGGTTTGGTGGTTGCCCATCGCTGTGCGGATCCCCGGAATATCGCCTTTTTGAATCAATCCGCGGATCAATAGGGTGTTGACCATGATCTCTACAGCCGCCACGCGCCCGCTGCCATCGGCCTTACGCACCAGACGTTGCGAAACCAAGGCGTGCACATTGAGCGACAAGTTCATATAAAGCCGCGGGCGGCTGTTTTCCGGAAAAAAACTCACGATCCGCTCCAGCGCCTGGTTGGTGTTGTTGGCGTGCATGGTGGCCAGGACCAGGTGGCCGGTTTCGGAAAAGCTGATGGCCTGGTCGGTTGATTCGCGGTCGCGCAATTCGCCCACCACAATCACGTCGGGCGCTTGGCGCAAGGCATTTTTCAAGGCGAGCGACCAGTCCAGCGTGTCAATGCCGATTTCCCGCTGCGTCACCAGGCATTGCTTGTGGGGGTGCAAAAACTCAATCGGGTCCTCCACCGTCACGATGTGGCCGCGGGTTTTCTGGTTGATCCAGTCCACCATGGCGGCCAATGTCGTCGACTTACCTGCGCCGGTGGCCCCCACCAAAACAACCAAGCCGCGTTTTTGCAGCGCAATCGTTTTCAAAGCCTGCGGCAAGCCCAGCTCGTCCAAGCTGGGCGGCTTGTTGGCAATCGCCCGAAACACCATGCCCACCTGCCCCAGTTGCATGAATGCGTTGACCCGAAAGCGCGGTAGGGCGGGCGGCGCAAGCGCGAAATTGCTTTCTTTGGTCTGTTGGAAGTGGCTGAATTGGAGCGGGGTCATGATGGCCCGGGCGATGGCCAGCGTGTTGTCGCCGCTCATGGGCCGGTCAGACAAGCGGACGAGCTGGCCATTGACCTTGATGGCCGGCGGCGCGTCGGCGCTGAGGAACAAGTCGCTGCCCTGGCGTGCGACCAAATCGCCTAAGTGCGCATGCAGCCAGGCTTGCACCTGAAGGTCGTCTGCAGGGGTGCTCATACGATGAAGCTTTCCGGCACTTTGGCTTTGCCGCGCGCCTCGGCAACGGTGATCTTTTCGTAGTTCACCAAAGACCGCAGGCTTTGGTCCAGGGTTTGCATACCGACGCCGATACCGGTTTGTATCGAGGAATACATCTGCGCGACCTTGCCTTCCCGGATCAAATTGCGTATCGCCGCGGTACCCAGCATGATTTCATGTGCCGCTACCCGGCCGTTGCCGTCGGCGGTTTTGCACAAGGTTTGCGAGATCACGGCCTGCAGCGACTCGGAGAGCATGGCGCGAATCATGTCTTTCTCTTCGGCCGGAAACACATCGATGATCCGGTCTATGGTTTTGGCCGCGCTGGAGGTGTGCAGGGTTCCAAAGACCAGATGCCCGGTTTCGGCCGCTGTGATGGCCAGGCGGATGGTCTCCAGGTCGCGCATCTCGCCCACCAGAATCGCGTCGGGGTCTTCGCGCAAGGCCGAGCGCAAGGCGGACGCAAAACTGTGGGTGTGCACGCCCACCTCGCGCTGGTTGATGAGACAACTTTTAGAGTGGTGAACGAATTCAATCGGATCCTCCACCGTCAGGATGTGGCCCTGCACGTTGTCGTTGAGGTAATCCACCATGGCAGCCAGGGTGGTGGATTTGCCGGATCCGGTGGGCCCGGTAACCAAGACCAGCCCGTTATGCTTGAGGGCCAAATCGGCAAAAATGGCGGGCGCGTTCAATTCCTGGAGTGTCAAGATTTTGCTAGGGATCGTGCGCAAAACCGCCCCGGCCCCGCGCTGCTGGTTGAAAGCATTCACCCGAAAGCGCGCCAGGCCCTCAATTTCAAAAGCAAAATCGATCTCCAGATGCTCCTCGAAGTGTTTGCGCTGCGCCTCGGTCATGATGTCGGTCACCAAGGCCAACACCGCCGCGTGGTCGAGCGGTTCCACGTTGATGCGGCGGGTGTCGCCGTGCACGCGTAGGATGGGTGGCAGGCCCGCTGATAAATGCAGGTCAGAGGCCTTGTTTTTGACGCCGAATGCGAGAAATTGTGTGATGTCCATTGTTCTGTGCCCCCTGAATAACCCCAGCCCGGTCTGCGCTTCATTATGACAAGTTTGCAAGAAAACTTGCATGTGGTGCAGCAGCGCATTGCCAAACAATGTGCAGCAAGCGGGCGCGACCCGCAGAGCGTGCAGCTGCTGGCGGTTTCCAAAACCTTTCCCTTGTCGGCCGTGCTCGAGGCGCACCAGGCCGGACAAAACCACTTTGGTGAGAACTACATCCAGGAGGGCGTGGAGAAAATCAGCGCCTGCCGCGCCCGCCCGGATTGCGGCGATATGGTGTGGCATTGCATCGGCCCCATCCAAAGCAACAAAACCCGGCTGGTGGCGACCCATTTCGATTGGGTGCACACCGTGGACCGGCTGAAAATCGCCCAACGCCTGAGCGAGCAACGCCCGCCCGATATGCCGCCACTGCACATCTGCATTCAGGTCAATATCGATGGCGGCGTCAACAAGGCCGGGGTTACACCCGCTGATGCACTGGAGCTGGCGCGCCAGGTTGCGGCTTTGCCGCGCTTGCGCTTGCGCGGGCTGATGACTATCCCTGAGCCAGCGCCGGACTATGCGGGTGCCCTGGCGGTACACCAGGCCGCGAAAGACCTCTGGGATCAGCTGCGCGCTGCTGGGCTGGAGATGGACACCCTGTCCATGGGGATGAGCGCGGACCTGGAGGCCGCACTGGCCGCTGGCAGCACCATGGTTCGGGTGGGGTCTGCCCTATTCGGCAGCCGATAGAATCTCCAAAGCGTCCGGTTACCAGTCCGTTACCAGATCCACGCCCCCCACCATCGATCCTTGGAAGGACGCATTTATGGCACTCGTTTCCATGCGTGAATTGCTTGACCACGCCGCCACCCACGGCTACGGCATTCCGGCTTTTAACGTCAATAACCTCGAGCAGGTGCAGGCGGTGATGTCGGCGGCAGACGAAGCCGGTGCGCCGGTTATTCTGCAAGCCAGTGCCGGTGCGCGCAAATACGCGGGTGAGGCCTTTATCAAGCACCTGATCCAGGCGGCTATCGAGTCGTATCCCCACATCCCGCTGGTCATGCACCAAGACCATGGCCAAAGCCCGGCCGTCTGCCAGGGCGCGATTGACCTGGGTTTCAGCTCGGTGATGATGGACGGCAGCCTGGAGGCCGACGGCAAAACCATTGCCAGCTACGAATACAACGTGCAAGTTACCCGCGAGGTGGTGGCCCTGGCGCACAAGGTCGGTGTGACGGTGGAGGGCGAGCTCGGCTGTCTGGGGTCGCTCGAAACCATGCAAGGCGACAAGGAAGACGGCCACGGCACCGACGCCACCATGACCATGGACCAGCTTTTGACCGACCCCGAGCAGGCGGCCGACTTTGTCCGCCAAACCCAACTGGACGCCCTGGCCATTGCCATCGGAACCAGCCACGGCGCCTACAAATTCACCCGCGAGCCCACCGGCGACATTCTGGCCATAGGCCGCATCCAGGAAATTAACCGCCGCCTGCCCAACACCCATTTGGTAATGCATGGTTCCAGCAGCGTGCCGCAGGATTTGTTGGCCACCATCAACCAGTACGGCGGGCGCATGAAGCAGACCTACGGCGTGCCGGTGGCGGAAATCCAGAAGGCTATCCAGTTCGGCGTGCGCAAAATCAATATCGACACCGACATCCGCATGGCCATGACTGGCGCTGTGCGCAAGTTCCTGCACGAGAACCCCGACAAATTCGACGCCCGCGAGTGGCTCAAACCCGCCCGCGAGGCCGCCAAAGCCCTGTGCAAGCAACGCTACATCGAATTCGGATGCGAAGGGCAGGCCGCCAAAATCAAGGGCCACAGCCTGAGCGTCATCGCCGCCCAATACAGCCGCGGTGAATTGGCGCAATCTGTTCGATGAATTTCGCTCTGCACACCTCCGCGCTCCAATCCCTCCCCTTGCTGGCGCGCGGCAAAGTCCGCGACAACTACGCCGTTGGTACCGACCGGATCCTGATGGTCGCCAGCGACCGCCTCAGCGCCTTTGACGTCATCATGGGCGACCCGATTCCGGGCAAAGGCGCTTTGCTGACGCAGATGGCGCTCTTTTGGTTCGATAAGCTGGGCCCCAAGGGCTTGAACCTGTGCCCGATCCACCTGACTGGCGATGCGCCGGAGAGCGTGGTCGCGCCCGCCGAGGTGGCGCAGGTCGTGGGCCGCTCCATGCTGGTCAAACGCCTCAAACCGCTGCCGGTCGAGGCGGTGGTGCGCGGCTATCTGGCGGGCAGCGGCTGGAAAGAGTACCAGTCCGGCGGCACCGTGTGCGGCGTGCCATTGCCCGCTGGACTGCACAACGCGTCCAAGCTCCCATGCCCGATTTACACCCCCGCAGCCAAGGCGGCAGTGGGCGAGCACGATGAGAACATCACCTTCGCCCGCACCGAGCAGATGGTCGGGCCGGAGCTGGCAGCGCGGATCCGCAGCATCAGCATTGCGCTGTACGAGGCGGCAGCCGCTTTTGCGCTCACCAAAGGCATCATCATTGCCGATACCAAATTCGAATTTGGCTTGGATGCCGAGGGTACGCTCACACTGATGGACGAGGTGCTCACACCGGATTCCTCGCGTTTTTGGCCCCTGGAGCATTACCGCGAAGGCAGCAATCCCCCCAGCTACGACAAGCAGTTTGTGCGGGATTGGCTGGAGACAGCCCAGGTCAAGGGCAAGCCCTGGGACAAGGCCCCGCCAGCACCATCGGTGCCGGAGGCCGTCATCCAGAAAACTGCCGCGAAGTACCAGGAAGCCTGGGAGCGGCTGACCGCCTGAGCCCCGGGGCGCTTCAGTTCAGCGCCATGCTGAGCTTGCGCCGGTAGCTGGCAACCATCTGCGCTTGCGGGTCCTGTTCCACCACGGTTTTGCCCAGTAGCTCGATACCGCCGGCAGCTTTGCCGGCATCGGCCCCGGTGTTTTTGGGTTTGGGCGGGGTGAGCAACTCCAGGATCGCGACCATGGTTTTGCGCGGCGCGCCGTCGCCCCAGGCTTTGTCGCGCATGATGATTTCCAGCAGCTCGTCCATGGCGGCCGTCCACGCACCATCGACCATCAGCACCCGGGCCTTAGCCAAGCGGGCATCGAAATCGCGTTTGTTGGCGGCAATCAGCGCGTCAAATTGCGCGGGCTCCCACGCGCCGCGCGGGTCGGCGATCACAAATTCCACCGCCATCAGGTACTGCTGCAACGCCTCAAAGCGGATCTGCCGGGGTATGGCCGCCAGCGCCGGGGCCAGCGTCTCTTTGGCCTCGGCCAAGAGGTTGCACTCAATCAGCAGGCGTACCAACTCAAAGCGCACATCGTCATTGGCCGGGTCCGTGTGCAGGGCATCCGCCAGCTTGTTCAGCGCGGCTTGGGTGTCACCCGCCGCCAGCAAGGCCTTGGCGTCACCGGCTTCATCGGCCGCTTGCAAGGCGTCTTCCGAGGGCAGATGCTTGTCCAGAAAAGTTTTGATCTGCCCCTCAGGCAGCGCTCCCATAAATCCATCGACTGGTTTGCCGCCGATCAGCAGCACGCAGGTTGGGATGCTGCGGATCCCGAAGGCGGACGAAATTTGCTGCTCCTGGTCCGAGTCGATCTTGACCAGCTTGAAGCGCCCGGCGTAATCCGTCTCCAGCTTTTCCAACAGCGGCCCAATCACTTTGCAGGGCCCGCACCAGGGCGCCCAGAAATCCACCAACACAGGAATGCGGTGCGAATCGGCGATGACTTCGGCTTCGAAATTGGCGACGGTGACGTTGATCATGGGCGAGGGCAGGCGGGTTAGATAGGGGTTGAGTGGGGATGTGTGGAGGGCTAAACGTAAAATCGCGCGCTTCGTCTTTGCGCCAACCCACAGGTTTTACCCTATGCCATCCAACCACCCGGATTCTTCGAGCGTGCGAAGCGTGGACATCATGCAGACGGGCGCAAAAATCGGTGTTGTCATGGGCTCCAGTTCGGACTGGGACACCATGCAGCACGCAGTCGCGATTCTCCAACACTTCGGTGTCGCCCACGAGGCGCAGGTACTTTCGGCCCATCGCATGCCCGACCAGATGTTCGCCTACGCCGAGGCGGCCGCCGGGCGGGGTCTGTGCGCCATCATCGCCGGGGCAGGCGGCGCGGCGCACCTGCCGGGCATGCTGGCCGCCAAAACCACGGTGCCGGTGCTCGGCGTGCCGGTGGCCGGTGAACATTTGCGCGGGGTCGATGCCCTGCACAGCATCGTGCAAATGCCCAAAGGTATTCCGGTTGCCACCTTTGCCATCGGCAAGGCCGGTGCCGCCAACGCAGCACTGTTTGCCGTGGCCCTGCTGGCCCTGCATGACGCCGCTTTGCTTGCGCGCTTGCAGGCCTACCGCGCCGAGCAAACGGCCTTGGCGCAGGCCATGGTGTTGCCGCCCCAAGCGCCTGAAACGCCTGGCGCAGGCAACGGGGCCTGAGCCAGTGACTGCGCGCCCAGCATTGCTGCCGCAAGCCGGCGTGACCCTGGGCGTGATGGGCGGTGGGCAGCTCGGACGCATGTTTGTGCATGCAGCGCAGGCCATGGGCTACAGCACCGCCGTGTTGGACCCGGATCCGCAAAGTCCGGCCGGTTTGGTCAGCCACCACCACATCGTCACCACCTACGACGACCCGGCGGGACTCGTGCAACTGGCCGCGCTGTGCGCTGCCGTCACCACCGAATTTGAGAACGTCCCCGCGCTCGCCTTGCGCACCTTGGCCGCGCACTGCATGGTGTCGCCGCCCGCTGCAGCGGTGGCGGTCGCCCAAGACCGGGCGCAGGAGAAAGCCCACTTTGTGCGCTGCGGAGTTCCCTGCGCGCCCTATGCCCTCATTGAAACTGCGGCGCAACTAGCAGCGGTGCCGGATGCGCTCTTGCCGGGTATTTTGAAAACCGCCCGCATGGGCTACGACGGTAAGGGGCAAGTGCGCGTGGCCAGCCGTGCCGCCTTGGCGCAGGCCTGGGACGCGCTCCACCAGGTCCCGTGCGTGCTGGAGAAAATGCTGCCGCTTGGCGGCCGAATGTTCGGTGCTGGTGGCGCGTGGTGCGGACGGCGTCATGGTGCACTTCCCGGTGCAGCGCAACTTGCACCGCGACGGCATTCTGGCCGTGACCGAGGTGTACGCGGGCAACGTGCCCGCACCGCTTGCCGCGCAGGCGGTTGCGGCGGCCGAATCGATTGCGCGCGGGCTCGAATACGTAGGCCTCTTGTGTGTGGAATTTTTTGTGTTGCAAGACGGCAGTCTGGTGGTCAACGAGATCGCTCCGCGCCCTCACAACAGCGGCCACTACACGCTGGACGCCTGCGACCAGTCGCAATTCACGCTGCAGGTGCGTACCCTGGCCGGCCTGCCCCTGACGCCGCCGCGCCAGCACAGCGCGGCCGTGATGCTCAATTTGCTGGGTGATATCTGGGCCGACGGCACGCCCGATTGGGCAGGCGTGCTGGCGCTGCCTGGCACCCATTTGCATTTGTACGGCAAAGCCCAGGCCCGCGCCGGCCGCAAGATGGGCCACCTCACCATCACCGCCGCCACTGCTGAGCAGGCGCGCGCGGTGGCCTTGCAGGCCGCGCAGCTGCTGGGCATCGCGGCTTTTTAGCGCGCACCCCATGCTGCTGGACGCCCGTACGCCCGCCGGCCTGGACGCTGCGCTGGCACCAGCCGCCGCCTGCCTGCGCGCCGGAGGCTTGATCGGCCTGCCTACCGAGACGGTGTACGGCTTGGGTGGCGATGCCGAAAACCCGGCTGCTGTCGCGGCGATCTTTGCCGCCAAAGGTCGGCCCGCCGACCACCCGTTGATCGTCCATGTGGCCGATGGTGTGGGCGATGGCGAGGCCGGTGCCCAGGCCTTGGCGCATTTCGCCTCTTTCGTGCCGCCCTTCGCGAAGGCCCTGGCCCGCGCCTTCTGGCCCGGCCCGTTGACCTTGATCCTGCCCCGGCGCGAAGGCGTGGCGCAAGCCGCTGCGGGGGGCCAGGACAGCATTGGGCTGCGCTGCCCCGCGCACCCGGTGGCTTTGGCCTTGCTGCGGCGGCTGGCGCAGGGGCCGCAGCCGCTGTGGGGCATTGCCGCGCCGAGTGCCAACCGTTTCGGACGGGTCAGCCCGACCAGCGCCGCCCATGTGCGCAGCGAGTTGGGCGACAGTTTGCTGGTGCTCGATGGCGGCGACTGCCAGCGCGGTATTGAATCCACCATCGTCGATTGCACGCGCGGCCAGCCTGTCCTGCTGCGCCCGGGGCCGATTTCGCGCGCACAGCTGCGCGCGGCGTGCAACCAGCGGGTTTTGCTGCCTGCTGAAGCCACGGCTTTGAGACTGCAACAAGCCGCGCCGCGCGCCTCCGGCACGCTGGCCTCGCATTACGCGCCGCGCGCCCGGGTGGTGCTCATGGATGCGCCTGCTTTGGGCGCTGTTCTGCAAGGCCAGGCGCTGCCGCCAGGCGTGGGTTTGTACCTGCGCACCGAGAGCTTGCAGAACCTGGCGCGCGCATGGCCCCAGCTGGTGTTGGCGCGCATGCCACGCAGTGCCCCGGCAGCAGCGCGCAGCCTGTTTGCCACCTTGCGCCGCCTGGACGATGCGGGTGTGGACGCGATCTGGGTCGAGGCGGTGCCGGATGGCGTTGCCTGGGACGGTGTGCGCGACCGCTTGCAGCGCGCCGCCGCCTGAGGGCGGGGCGCCGGCGTCGCCGTCGTGCGCTCAGCCTGCGGGTATGTCTGCGGGTGCGGCGGCCTTGCGGTAGCGCAGCTTCATGCTCAGGATGGCCAAGGCAACCGGCGCAGTGATGCAATTCGACACAATCATGGGCCAGGACTGCAAGGCGACGGAGTACACCAGCCACAGCAACACGCCGGTGGTGAACATGCTGTACATGGGCAGGCTGATGCCGCTGACGTCTTTGGTTTTAAAGGTCTGCCAGGCCTGCGGAATAAAGCTCAGGGTGGTGAGCACGGCGGCCACGCTGCCAATGATTTCGATCGTTTGCATAGGGTTTTAGTCGTTCGCTGTCCATTCAAGCAGCGCTTCAATCGCCGGACGGGCTGCTGCTGCGTTGGCATGGTTCACCATGGCGACCACCACGTAGCGCTTGCCGCTGCGCGCCAGCACATAGCCGCCAATGGCCAGCACGTTATGCAAGCTGCCAGTTTTGAGGTGGGCCGGCGCGGTGGTGGTGCTGCGCCTGAGCGTGCCGTCTTGGCCGGCCACCGGCAGCGAGGCCATGAGCTCCGGCATGGTGGGGGCAGCGTAGGCGGCTTGTAAAAGCTGGCCCAGCGCGTTGGCGCTGATGCTTTCCTGGCGTGACAGGCCCGAACCGTTTTCCAGTACCGGCGGGTCTGATGCGCCGAACCTTTGTACCCACCAGCTTTGCACAAAAGCGTTGGACGCTGCGAAGCTGGCCTGGCTTTCTGGATCGGGGCCTGCGCTGCCGCGTCCCAGTGTCAGGTAGAGCTGCTGCGCCATCACGTTGTTGCTGTACTTATTGATGTCGCGGATCACTTCGCCTAATGTGAGGGACTTCACCGTGAAGGCCGGGCCGCGTTCCAGAACCTGTGCCGGTATGCCGCCGTAGCGCACGCTGCCCGCCAAGCTTCCGCCCACGCTGTTCCACATGCCGTGGACGGCGCGTGCGGCAAATTGCCCGGGGTCCGCATAGGCCACCGGCCAGCTGCGTTCGCCGCAGGCACTGGCGTAGCTGCCCGCAAAACGCGGGCGCAGCGGGTCGGCAAAGTCGGCGGCCAGCGCGCTGCGGTAATCGGTGCAGGCGCCGCTTCCCAGTGGCACGTGCTTGGGCAGGTTCACGCCGGCCAGCGGTGGGTCGGTTTGCACCCGCGCAACCCCGGCCGCCACATCCGGCGTGAAGGTAAACACCACGGTGCTGTAGTTCACCAAAAACGCGTCGGGTGCCGCGTTGTAGGGGCGCAGCGGCTCGCCATCAAAACGCCCTGGGTCGACCGGCCCCAGCGCAAAAGCACTGCGGTCGATCACGATGTCTCCGTCAATTTTTTGGATGCCCAGGCCCTGGATACGCCGCATCAGCAGCCACAGCCTCTCAACCACGAGTTTGGGGTCGCCCTGGCCTTGGATGTAGATGTCGCCGTGGAACACCTTGTCGTTGGGCTTGGCCTTGCCTTTGCTGTCCAGGTAGACCGGCGTGTTCCAGGTAAAGGCCGGACCCAGCGTGTCCAACGCCGCAAAGGTGGTTACCAGCTTGATCACCGAGGCCGCTTGCATGGGGCTGGCGCTTTGGTGGCTTAGGCGTGGGGTCTGGCCATGGCCGACTTCGGCCACCAGCAGCCCCACGGCTTCCGCTGGCACTTTGGCGCGGGTCAGTTCGGCGCTCACCAGCGGTGGAATTTGGGCAAACGCAGCGCAACTCAACAGCCAGGCCGCGCCCGCGAGCAGGTGGCGCACAGACATGCAGGGATTATCGGCCCCGGGGTCGCCGCAGCACCCGGGCGGCGCAGCCTGACACGGATAATCCCACGCATGTCCACATCGGTAACCGTATCCCCGCCCGCTTCGGGTCTTGCGGCGCTTGATGCTTCCCCCATTCGCGTTGTAGCTTTTGACACCAGCACCGAAGTCCTGTCGGTCGCGGTGGGCGCGCCCATCGATGGTGAGTACCGCACCTGGGTGCACAGCGGCGAGGGCGGCGCGCAGGCGTCCCACACCCTGATTGCGACGGTGCAAGACCTGTTGCGCCAGGCCGGCTTGCGCTTGCAGGACCTGGATGCCATTGGCTTTGGTGCCGGCCCTGGCGCTTTCACCGGGCTGCGTACCGCCTGCGCCGTGGCCCAGGGTTTTGCGCTGGGTGCAGGACTGCGGGTTGTGCCCGTGCCGTCCTTGCTGGCACTGGCCGAGGAGGCGCGCTTTCACCAGCAGTGCGCCGCGCGCGGGCCCGACCTGAGCGTGGTCTCGCTGCTCGATGCCCGCATGGGCGAGGTCTACGCTGCGGTCTACGCTTGGCGCGCCGGGCAGTGGGACACACTGCGCCCGCCCTGTTTGATCAGCCCGGCGCAAGCCGCCAGCTGGCTGGCCGAGATGCCCGCTGGCACCGTGGTCGCGGGTAACGCACTGACCGCGTACCCGGAGCTGTTGGGCGGCTGCAGCGGCCCCGCGCTGCCGGCCATAGTCCCGAGCGCGCAGGCCATCGTGCGCTTGGCCCCGGCTATGTTGGCCGCCGGTTTAGCAGTGGACGCCGCAGACGCCTTGCCTCTGTACGTGCGCGACAAAGTGGCCCAAACCACGCTGGAGCGTGAGGCCGCAGCCAAGGTCAAGCGCGATGCCTAAGCGCAACACGGAGGCCCTTTTCGTCCCCATGACTTTGGCCGACCTCGACGCGGTCATGGAGATCGAGCAGCGGGTCTACACCCACCCCTGGAGCCGGGTCAGTTTTGCCGACGTGCTGGAAAGCGGGTACGCGGTGCACCTGCTCAAGGCCGGCGATACCCTGCTGGGCTACTTTGTGGTGATGCAGGGCGTGGAAGAAGCGCATTTGCTCAATATCGCCCTGGCCCCGGAGTACCAGCGCCAGGGTTGGGCACCGCTGATGCTGGAGGCCGTGGAAATCTGGGCCCGCGCGCATGCTGCGGTCTGGTTGTGGCTGGAGGTACGCAGCGGCAATACCCGCGCCCAGGCGGTCTACCGCACGCGCGGTTTTGAGCCGGTCGGGCGTCGCAATGGCTATTACGCCGCCGGGCGCTGCCAGCGCGAAGATGCGGTGGTCATGCGCTTGGCCCTTTGAAGGCGCGCGCCGTACTATCGAGCCACCATGCCTGCGCATCCGCCCCTGCAACTCGACTCGCGCCAGCGCGCCATGCTCGCCGAGATGGGTGTGCGCGTCTGGTTGCCGGAGGATGCTGCGCCTATCCCGCAAGAGCCAGCGCTGGCGTACGCCGCACCCGCTCCAGCGGCTGCGCAGATCGCCTCCAAGGCAGCCCCTGTGCGCGCTGCACCGGCTCCATCAGTTGCTGCTCCGGCGGCGGCACCAGCCTTCAGCGCAGGCCCCGCGCCAGAAGTGCATAGCCTGGACTGGCCGGCGCTGACCCAAGCTGCTGCTGCCTGTCAAGCCTGCGCCATGTGCCAGGGCCGCAAAAACACGGTGTTGCGTGCGCCCGCAGCAGAGGGCCAGACGGCGGATTGGCTGGTCGTCGGCGAAGCACCCGACGAGGAAGAAGACCGGCAGGGCGCAGCTTTTGTCGGCGACGCAGGCGTTTTGCTGGACAACATGCTGGCTGCGCTGGGCTGTGAAACGGCTGGCCTTGCAAGGCCAGGGCGCTGAACGCGAGAGCCCGTTCCGACAGAACCTGCGCACAGCGCCTACCTGAGCCACGCCCTCCAATGCCGCCCGCCTGCAGGTCGCAGCCCGCAGCTGGCCGATGTGGCGGTATGCCGCGCATTTTTAGAACGTGAAATCGCGCTGGTCCGCCCCAAAGTGATTCTGGCCATGGGCCGTCTGGCCGCCTTGGCCGTGCTGTCAGACCAGCCGGCGCTGCTGGCGCAGCCTATGGGGAAACAGCGCGGCACCTTGCACCGGTTTCAGGGGATTCCGGTGGTGATCACGTATTCGCCCTATTACCTGCTGCGCAACAGCGCTGAGAAAGCCAAAGCGTGGCTGGATCTCAATCTCGCGGCGGATGCCCTGGCGTCCGCCTAGCGCGCGAGCCGCTTCAAAATTGGTAGAGCGCCTTGAAGCCGAATTCTTCGGTCGTATTGGCGGGTTCGTACATGCTTTTGGTGTAGCTGGTGCTGCCAGATTTATAGGTCCAGGTGGCCAAGTCGGAGTTGGAGATGTTCCAGTATTTCCAATAGGGCCCCAGGGACCAGCCGTCCGGGCGCTTGTACATAAACGAGGCGTTCAAACCATAGCCCGAGGTCTGCCGGTTGGTAATGTCATTCGAGCTGGTGTAGCCAAAACTATTCATGACCGACAGGCCGCTGAACTGGTTGCCAGACACCAGGTAGTCCAGCTCGAAGGTGCTCTCCAGCATGCCCCCGTCTCCGGTGAGCGAGCGTTGTTTCAGGCCAACCGGAATGTAGAGATAGGTGCTTTGCCGGTCGTACATCACGGCACCGGTGGAAGTGGTCAAGCCACCCCCCGTCTGGTTCAGAAACCGGTAGCCAAAACCGATGTAGGGCGAAACGATTTGGCTGCCGTAGACCCAATCGGTACCGATGGCTAGCTTGGCGTTGTAGTAGTACCGGGGCACATTCAGCGTGCCGGACCCGCTGTACCGGTCGGTACCTGCGGCGTAGTCAATCCCGGCCAGCACGAACTGCCCGCCGTTCAACAGCGACGTTTTTTGGTATTCCAGCCCGTAATTGATGGCGGTCATGCCAACGCTCACGCTCGGTTCTTGGTAGGAGTAGCTGGACAGCGTCAGCCCAAGCGCTTGGGCATCCCGCGTGCGCAAATAGTTAGAAACCAGGCTGTCGGCGTGGGCTGGAGCCAGGGCTGCGAGGAGCAGTGCAGCGTACAGCCGGAGTGAGAGTTTGGTCATCCAACGAATATTTCTGGTGCGGTTGGCGGAAGCGGTGAGATTCGAACTCACGGACGGTTTCCCGTCGCCGGTTTTCAAGACCGGTGCAATCGACCACTCTGCCACGCTTCCTGGGGTGCTTGTCGCTGCGGGCGATTCTAAGTCAGTGCCCCGTTTTCAAGCCGCTTGCAGATGGAACGCCGGGCGGCGCTGGCCGACTTTTGCCCCGCGCGCGCTCAGGATCTCGCTGGCGCGCCAGGGTGCGAGTAGGGCGCGCTGCGCGTCGTCCAGCCAGCCCAGCTGGTCCAGGGTTTCCACGGCGGCGGCGTAGAGCGCGGTTTTGTTGCCGTCGCTGATCTTGATGGCCAGCGCTTCGCCCCGGCTTTTGCTGCCGATGACCTGCACGCCATCGGCGCCGATTTTGGTGACCCAGTCGCCCCGGCCCGCCTCCATAAAGGCTGCGTCGTTGCGGCCCGTGCCGCTGACCATGTCGGGGTGGGTGCTCATGGCCTCGCCCAAGATTGCGAAGCTGGCGCCGAATTCCGCGTCGCGCGCGCCGCTGGCCAGGCGGGCGTAGCCATAAGCGAGTTTGGACAGGGGCATGGCGAAGTTCGGGGCCGAGCAGCCGTCAATGCCCATTTTCATGTCCGACACATCCATGCCCACCGCGCGGGCCACGTCCTTGGCCACGGCTTGTTGCAGCGGATGCGCCGGGTTGGTGTAATCGTCCACGCTCCAGCCTTGGCCGATGCAGTGCGCCACAAAACCCGCGTGCTTGCCGCTGCAGTTGTGGTGGCGCTCGTCGAACTGCAGGCCTTCGGGCGGGCTTTTGTCCATCAGCGAATACACGCCCGGTACGCCGCAGCCGCAGCGCAGGCGCTGGTAGCTGTTGCCGCTTTTTTCCAGCATGCTTTCCACCGCTGCCACGTGCTTGGCCTCGCCGTTGTGGCTGGCGCAGAGCATGGCGACTTCAGGCGTGCTGAAACCAAAGCGCTGCACGCCACCGGCCTCCACAAAAGGCAAGGCTTGAAAGGCTTTGAGCGTGGATCGGGTGAAGGTGACAAAGTCGGCATCACCGGCCTGCGCCAGCACCTTGCCGTGTGCGTTGACCACGGCGATTGCGCCGAAATGCGTGCATTCGACATAGCCGCCGCGGGTGAGTTCAACCAAAGGGACCAAGGTATTCATGGACATGAGGACTCCGCAAAAGCCCTAAGCATAGTCCGCGCAAAACTCTTGCAAAATAGGCTGATGCCGTTTGTATTGCGAAGTCTGTTGTTGCTGGAGGTCTTGCTGTCAAGCGTGCCGGCCTGGAGCGCGCACGCGTATGCGCAGTTTGGCGACATCCGCTACCCCGCAGGCTTTAGCCACTTTGCCTACGTCAACCCCGACGCGCCCAAGGGTGGGCAAATTGCGATGGTCGCGCCCACACGCGCTTCCAGTTATGACAAATACAACCCCTTCACCCTCAAAGGCACGCCGCCGCCCGGCCTGTCCAGCCTGGTTTTCGAGACCCTGCTGACCGGTAACGCCGAAGAACCCACTACCGCCTACGGCCTGCTCGCGCAAGACATTGCGCTGGCCGCCGACAAACTTTCGGTCACCTTCACGCTCAATCCCCTTGGCGCGTTTTCACAACGGCGAGCCGGTGCTGGCCGCCGACGTCAAACACTCCTATGACAAGCTGATCAGCAAAGAAGCCGCGCCGCAGTTCCGCACCTATTTCAGCGAGGTCAAAGCGGTGACCGTGTTGGGCGAGCGCAGCATTCGCTTCGACTTTGTGCGCGCCAACGCCGAGCTGCCGCTGATCGTGGGCGGCCTGCCGGTGTTCCCGCGCAGCTGGGGCGCGGGCAAGCCGCTGGACCAGATCGTGACCGACTTGCCCATAGGCTCGGGGCCCTACCGCATTGGCAAGGTCGACTTTGGCAAAGACGTGCAGTACGTGCGCGACCCGGCTTACTGGGGCAAAGACCTCAATGTGCGCAAAGGCACGAACAACTTTGATCGCATCGTCTACCGGCTCTACAAAGACCCCACCGCGCAACTCGAGGCCTTCAAGGCTGGCGAGTTCGACTACATCCAGGCCTTTATCGCCCGCGAGTGGGCGCGTGCCTACACCGGCAAGCAATTTGACAGCGGCCGCCTGATCAAGCGCGAGCTGCAGCATGGCAACGCGGGGGACTTTCAGGGCTTTATGTTCAACACCCGCATTGCCCAAGTTCAAGGACGTGCGGGTGCGCCAGGCCATCGTGCTGGCCATGGACTACGAGTGGATGAACCGCCAGCTGTTCTACAACGCCTACACCCGGGTGCGCGGCTACTTTGTGGGCAGCGACTTCGAGGCCAAAGACCTGCCCGCACCGGACGAGCTGGCGCTGCTCGAACCCCTGCGTGCGCAACTGCCGCCGGATGTCTTCGCCCAGCCCGTGCCGCTGCCGCCGGTCACCAGCCTGGACCCGGCCTCTGGCCACACCCTGCGCGACCATTTGCGCCAGGCGCGCGACCTGCTGGCCCAGGCCGGTTGGACCTACCGCGACGGCGCGTTGCGCAACGCCAAGGGCGAGGCCTTCAGCCTTGCAGTTTTTGGACGACTCCGGCTCCATGGGCCGCGTGGTCACGCCCTATGCCAAAAACCTGGAGAAGCTGGGCTTTGCGGTGAACTACAAGGTGGTGGACCCGACCATTTTCCAAAAGCGCGTTGATGCTTTTGATTTCGAGATCATCAGCAACCGCATCCGTGGCAGCGAAGCACCGGGCACTGAATTGCTGGAGCGCTTCGGCTCCAAGGCTGCCACCGTGGAAGGTTCTAACAACATCGTCGGCATCCAAGACAAAGCGGTGGACGCGCTGCTGGACCGCGCCGTCAGCGCCCAGACCCGTCCGCAGTTGGTGGCCGCTGTGAAAGCGCTGGACCGGGTGCTGCGCCACGGCCATTACGCGGTGCCGCATTGGTATGGCAGCGTGCACCGCGTGGCCTGGCGCGCCGGGCGCTTTGAGCAGCCCGCCGTGACGCCGCGCTATTACCAACCCGAGAGCTGGATCCAGTCTGTCTGGTGGGCCAGCCCGGCCAACTTGCGCGGGGAGCCTTGAGCATGCTGAGCTACATCGTCAAACGCCTGCTGCTCATGGTGCCCACGCTGTTTGGCGTGCTGCTGATTACCTTTGCGGTGATCCAGTTCGTACCCGGCGGGCCGGTAGAGCAGATGGTCTCGCAACTGCAGGGCCGCGACAGCGGCGGTGAGGGCGCTGCCGCCAGCGGCGCGGGCTACCGGGGCCGCCAGGGCGTGGACGCCAAGCGCATCGAAGAAATCCGCACGCTGTACGGTTTTGACAAACCCGCGCCCGAGCGCTTCATGCAGATGCTGGGCCAGTTCGCCCGCTTCGACTTGGGCAGCAGTTTTTTCTACCCCAAAACCGTGTGGGAACTGATTCGCGAAAAGTTGCCGGTCTCGATCAGCCTGGGGCTGTGGACGTTTTTGCTGAGCTACCTCGTCTCAGTGCCGCTGGGTATCGCCAAGGCGGTGCGCGCGGGCACGCGCTTTGACACCTGGACCAGCCTGCTGGTGCTGGTGGGCTACGCGATCCCCGGCTTTGTGCTGGGCGTGGCGCTGCTGGTGGTGTTTGGCGGGCAGTTGCAGTGGTTTCCGCTGCGCGGCCTGACCTCGGGCAACTGGGAGACGCTGAGTTGGGGCGCCAAGGTCACCGACTACCTGTGGCACATCACCCTGCCGGTCACGGCCAGCGTGCTCGGTGCGTTTGCGGTCACCACCATATTGACCAAAAACGCGTTTCTTGAAGAGATCGGCAAACAGTACGTGCTGACTGCCCGCGCCAAGGGCTTGAGCGAAGGCCGCGTGCTGTGGAAGCATGTGTTGCGCAATGCGCTCATTCCGCTGGTCACCGGTTTTCCGGCGGCGTTTGTGGGCGCGTTTTTCACCGGCTCTTTGTTGATTGAAACCCTGTTTTCGCTCGACGGGTTGGGACTCTTGAGTTATGAGAGCGTGATGCGGCGCGATTACCCGGTGGTCTTGGGCACGCTGTATTTGTTCACGCTGATTGGCCTTTTCACCAAGCTGATCAGCGACCTGTGCTACCTGTGGGTGGACCCGCGGGTCAAATTCGAATGAGGGTCGAATGAGCGCGCCGCCTGTCTCTGTACCCTTGCCTGCTGCCGTGTCTTTGTCGCCCACCCGGCGCGCCTGGCGGCGCTTCCGTGCGCACCGCCTGGGCTTTGCCAGCCTGGTGCTGTTTGTGGCCTTGTTTGCGTTGAGCTTGGTGGCCGAGTTGGTCTCCAATGACAAGCCGCTGCTGGTGCGTTACGAGGGCCAGTGGTTTGTGCCCATCGTCCACAACCCGCCCGAGACGGCTTTCGGTGGCGACTTTGCCAGCCCCACGGATTTTCTGGACCCCTTCATCCGCGAGCAACTCGCCCGCCCCGGCAATTGGGCGGTCTTCCCCCCCAACGCCTACCACCACAGCACGCTCAACTACTTTGCCAAACAGCCCAACCCGGCGGCACCGTCGGCAGACAACTGGCTGGGCACCGACGACCGGGGCCGCGATTTGTTGGCGCGCCTGCTGTATGGCTTTCGCGTGTCCATCTTGTTTGCGCTGGCGCTCACCATCTCCGGCACGATCCTGGGCGTGGTCACGGGCGCGGTGCAGGGTTATTTTGTCGGCAAGACCGATCTGGCCATGCAGCGCTTCATCGAGATCTGGAGCGCCATGCCCGAGCTGTATTTGCTCATCATCTTCTCCGCTTTATTCGAGCCCAGCGTGAGCCTGCTACTGGTGCTGCTGAGCCTGTTTGGCTGGATGGGTTTGTCCGACTACGTGCGCGCCGAGTTTTTGCGCAACCGCCAACTCGATTACGTGCGCGCCGCGCGTGCGCTGGGCCTCTCCAACGGCCACATCATTTGGCGCCATGTGCTGCCTAACAGCCTCACCCCCGTAGTCACCTTTTTGCCTTTCCGCATGAGCGCGGCCATTTTGGCGCTCACCAGCCTGGACTTTCTGGGCCTGGGCGTTCCGCCCGGAACCCCCAGCCTGGGCGAGCTGCTGGCGCAGGGCAAAAGCAATATCGACGCGTGGTGGATTTCGCTCTCCACCTTCGGCGTGCTGGTCGTCACCCTGCTGCTGCTGACCTTCATGGGCGAGGCCTTGCGTGACGCGCTGGACCCACGCCAGATCAACCGGGAGCCGGGCGCATGAGTGCGCTGCTTTCTTTGCGCGACTTGCGCGTGTCCTTTGGTGCGCGCGAGGTGGTGCACGGTTTGAGCCTGGACATTGCGCCGGGTGAAAAGCTGGCCCTGGTGGGCGAGTCCGGCTCGGGCAAAACCGTCTCGGCCCTGGCGCTGCTGGGGCTGGCGCGCGGGGCGCGGGTGTCGGGCCAGGCTCTGTGGGGCGGGCGCGATTTGCTGACGCTGTCGCAGCCGCACATGGAGGCTGTGCGCGGCAGCGAGATCGCCATGATTTTTCAAGAGCCCATGACGGCGCTGAACCCGCTTTTCACTCTGGGCGAACAAATTGCCGAAGTGCTGCAATGGAAAACCGGTCTTGCCCGCAGCGCCGCCTGGGCCCGCGCCGTGGAACTGCTGGCGGATACCGGTATCACCGAGCCCGCGCGCCGCGCCGCCGCCTACCCGCACCAGATCAGCGGCGGCCAGCGCCAGCGCGCCATGATCGCCATGGCCCTGGCCTGTGCGCCCAAGCTGCTGCTCGCTGACGAGCCCACCACCGCGCTGGACGTTGCCCTGCGCGGCCAGATTCTGGACCTGCTCGACAGCCTGCAAGCCCGCCACGGCATGGCGGTGCTGCTCATCACGCACGACCTCAACATCGTGCGCCGCTTTGCCGACCGCGTAGCCGTCATGGAAGAAGGCCACCTGGTCGAACAAGGCGCTGTGGCCGAGGTGCTGGCCAACCCGCAGCACAGCTACACCCGCCGTTTGGTGGGCAGTATTCCCGTGCGCAAGGTGTCTGCCTTGCAGCCGGACGCGCCGGTGTTGGTGCAGGCGCAAGCCCTCCGCGTGACCTACCCCATACCGCTGCCGGGATGGCGCGGTTGGTGGAGCAAAGGCACATTTGTGGCGGTCAAGGGCGCGGACCTGTCGCTGCGCCAGGGCGAAACGCTGGCGGTGATGGGCGAGTCCGGCTCGGGCAAATCCACGCTGGCCTTGGCCGCGCTGGGCTTGTTGCCGCACGGCGGCACGCTGCGCGTATTGGGCCAGGCCTGGAGCGGCAGCCCGACCATTGACCTGCCCTTGCGCCGCGCGGTGCAAGTGGTGTTCCAGGACCCGTTCTCATCGCTGTCGCCGCGCATGAGCGTGGGCGAGATCGTGGGCGAAGGCCTGCGCCTGCACGCGCCCGAACTCAGCCCCGCGCAGCGCAGCGCCCGCGTGGCCCAGGCGCTTCAAGAGGTCGGCCTGCGCGAAGCCGAATTCCCCGGCCTGCTGGCGCGCTACCCGCATGAGTTTTCCGGCGGCCAGCGCCAGCGCCTGGCCATCGCCCGCGCCCTGGTCATCGAGCCGCGCCTGCTGGTGCTGGACGAGCCCACCAGCGCGCTCGATGTATCCATCCAAAAGCAGGTACTCGACCTGCTGCAAGACCTGCAAGCCCGCCGGGGTTTGAGCTACCTGCTCATCACCCACGATGTCGCCGTCGTCCGCGCCATGGCCCACACCGTGCTGGTGATGAAAGACGGCGCGGTGATTGAAGCGGGTAGTGTGGAAGAGGTGCTCACCCGGCCGAGGGAGGCGTATACGCGGGAGTTGGTGGAGGGGGCGGGGTAAGCAATTTTTGCAGGCCCTAAAGCCTCATCCACCCGATACCGCAAAACCTCCCCCGCCCCCAGCGTGCGCAACGGCGAGTGCGTCTCCGACTTCAAAGTAATTCAGTACCGGCGCGTTAAACACTTCCAGCGGCAGACCGTGGGCGTAGGGCTGGCGTCATGTCGATAGCCGAGCGGCGGGTGTAGCGCGGCGCGCCGGGGCCGAAGTCGACTTCGATGCAACCCGTCTGCGCTGGCAAAGCCGCATTTGAAATCGTCGCCTTGCGTGCAGTGCACAAGCGCTTCGGTGGCGCTGTCTTGCAGCGTGCCTTGGGCGCGCAAGTCGGCCAGCGGTTTTTTGCCGGGCAGGGCGGCCAATGTGGGTCCAGCGCTGCGCGCAGACAAGGGCACGCGCACTCGCGCTGGGCGCAGCAGCATGAGCACGTCCCAGATGCCGCAGCGCACGGGCGCGTTGCCGGTGTTGCGCAGGCTGTGGTCTATGGTCCATTGCGACGCGCCGCCGTCGGTGTGCGCATGCAGCGTCAGGCGGCGGCTGAGTTGCAGGCCGCTTACGCTGCAGACCGGGCTTTGCACTTCAATGCCCATGCTGTGCGGGTCGCACCAGGTGTCAAGCACCTGCCAGGGTAGCGAGTCCAGGTCGCGGTGGGGCGCGCCTGCGGGCCAGGCGGATTCGGGGGCTACCCAGGTTTTACCGCCGCCCCACAAAGGGAATCCCCACTCGCCGCACAGGGCGGGCCACTGGCGCATGTCGCCGTCAAAGTTTTTGCCTTCCAGCGCAGGGTGGGTGAAGCACAACTCCTGCTCTCCATAGGCCATGCCCATCAAGCGCCCGCCCACATCGGGCACCACGCACAGGGTCAGCGGCCCTTGGCGCAACACCCAGGCGGGCCAGCCTTTGAAGCGCTCTTGGGTGAGGCTGCGCGGGCTTGCGTGCATGGGGCTGGCGCTTTAGCTTTTATCGACGGGCTTGCTGCGGAACATGGCCACGGTCTCGGGCTGGGCCACTTTGCACATACAGGGCGGCAGGCCGCGGGCAATGAGTTCGGCATCGGCCGTGACGATCACACCAATCTGCGCCAGCGCGTCATGCAGCGCGCCAGCCTGGTGCGGCGAGAGCAGCAAGTTGTCGCCGCTGCGCGCGCGGTGGCCCGCAGGCAATGGCTCTTGCGGAAAGACGTCGGTGGCCACGCGGATATGGCCGCTGGCGGCCACGTCGAGCATGGCCTCAAAGTCCACCACCCCGGCGCGGCTGAGCAGCAGCAACGACGCGCCGGGCTGCATGGACTCGAACGCGCTGCGCCCCAGAAAGCCCTGGTTTTGCGAGGTGACGCTGGCCACCACAAACACCACTTTGCTGCTGCGCAAGACGTCGTCGAGCGACGCTGCGGTGCAGCCGTGGGCGGCGATGAATTCGGCGTGGCAGCCAAGGGTCAAAGGCCCGTATGTGCGGCGCAAAGGGTGCGAGCAGCGGCACGATGGCGCGGCCCAGATCGCCAAAGCCGATGAAGCCCACGTTCTGGCGGCGCAGGCTGTAGGCATCGCGGTTGGCTTCCAGGCCGTATTTCTCGGTGCCCTGGCGGAAGTAGCGGTCCGAGCGGCTGATGCCGCGCGCCAGGTCAATCGCCATCCCTAATGCAGCCTCGGCCACGGGTTCGGCAAACACCGGGCTGATGCTCAGGATGCGCACGCCGCGCGCCATGGCGCAGGCGTAGTCCACATTGGGGAAGTAGTTGCCCTCGACATTGAAGATGGCGCGCAGGCGCGGCGACATGTCGATGCGCGACTGCGGCATGTCGAGCTGGCCGATCAGGATTTCCAGGCGCGGGGCCAGGGCTTCAAATTCAGCCTGCGTGGGCGGGGCGTCGTCATAGATGTGCAATTCGCCGAGTTCGCGCAGGCGCGCGAGTTGGGCGGGGGTGAACACGTCGGCGACTGTGCGCGGCGCGGGAACCAGGAGGATGGCGGCAGGTGGGGTCATAGTGGGGCGTAAGGGGTCAGGCATCGGGCGCGATCACGCCCTTTTTGAGGATGAAGCAGCCGTAAAAACGGCGCTCGCTGGTGGCAATCACCGCATACGATTTTTTGGCCTGCTCGTAAAACGCCATGCGCTCCACCGAGCCCATGGGCCAGTTGCGGCCCTCGGCCTGGTCGATAGCGGCTTGCACTTCCTGCTGGATCACCGGCAGTTCGGTGGCATTGCCGACCACTTCCATGCGCTGGACCGGCGCGTCCACAAAGCTGTCCAGCGGGAAGACCGAGAGGATGGCGCGCACCGCTTGCGGAACGTCCGCACCATCCAGCCTAAGTACTTTCCCTAGGGTGGTGTGGCGGGCCACTGATTCAGATGGAAAATTGGCATCCGCAATCACCAAGTCATCTCCGTGGCCCATGGCGCACAAGGTGGCAAGTAAATCTGCGTGGAGCAACGGGTTGACACCTTTGAGCATGGCTTTCTCTTTCAAAAATTCGATGGTGACAGATCTACGCAACCGGGCCTAGCGCCGCGCAGCATAACGGAACCCCCGCAGTTTATGACCCCCTCCCACGCAACAGCCGCGCCCATCTTGCAAGCGCGCAGCGTGTCCAAATTTTTCGGTGCGATCACGGCGCTGCGTGATGTCAGCCTGCAGGTCGCCAAGGGCGAGGTGCTGGGCGTGGTGGGCGACAACGGCGCGGGTAAATCGACCTTGATGAAGGTGCTCTCCGGCCTGTACGCGCCCAGCGAAGGTGCGCTGCTGTTTGAAGGCGGCGAGGTGCGTTTCGATAGCCCGCGCGCATCGCGCAACATCGGCATTGAGATGGTCTACCAGGACTTTGCGCTGGCGGGCAATATGTCCATCCATGAAAACATTTTTCTGGGACGCGAGGTCAAAAAGCCCTGGATGGGCCTGCAGCTGCTGAACAAAAAAGCCCAGCGCGAGCAGGCGCAGGAGCATTTGAACCGGCTCAAGATCCACGTCAAATCGGTGGACCAAAACGTGGAAGACCTCTCCGGTGGCCAGCGCCAGGCCGTGGCCATTGCCCGGGCCACGGCCTTTGATGCCAAGCTGGTGATCATGGACGAGCCGACCGCCGCGCTGGCGATCAAAGAAGTGGGCAAGGTGCTGGACCTGATCCACACGCTCAAAGAGCACGGGGTCTCGGTCATCATCATCTCGCACCGCATGGACGATATTTTTTACGCCTGCGATCGCGTCATGGCGCTGTACCAGGGCACTAATTTTGCGGAGTCGCTGATCGCCAACACCACCCGCAACGAGGTGATCGGCTGGATCATGGGCACCAAAGGCAACACCACAGGGCTGGCGCACGACAGCGTGGCAGCATGACCGAATCGCGCATGGCCTTGTCCCGGTTTCTGGAGCGTTACGGCATCTGGCTGGTGGTGCTGGTGATGATGGTGGCCTTGAGCTTTCTGTCGGAGACTTTCTTCTCGCTGCTCAATCTGACCAACATCTTGAAGCAAAACGCCACGGCTGCGCTGCTGGCGCTGGGCATGTTTTTGGTGATCATCACGGCGGGTATTGATTTGTCGGTGGGCTCCATACTGGCACTTGGCATGGTCAGCTCGGCGGTGGCGGCCCAGTTCGGCGTGCCCTGGTGGGGCGTGATTCTGGTGGGGCCGTTGGTGGGCTTGTTGTGCGGCGCGCTCAACGGCATCGGCCTGACCCTGCTGCGGCTGCCGCACCCCTTCATCATGACGCTGGGCATGCTCAACATCGCGCGCGGCGCGACCAATTTGGTCTCCGGCGGCGTGCCGATTTCGGGCATGGATCCGCAGGTGCGCTACTTCGGGCAGGCCGAGTTCGATTTATCGTTTATCCAGGACGGCGCGGGCCTGCCGGTGAGCTTGCTGGTGGTGGCGGTCTGCACCCTGGCGCTGTGGGTCATGCTCAACGCCACGCCGGTGGGGCGGCACATTTACGCCATCGGTGGCAACCCGCAATCGGCGCGGGTCAGCGGTATCAACGTGGACCGGGTGCTGGTTTTGGTCTACACGATTTGCGGCGGCCTGGCCGGTCTGGGCGGCCTGTTGCTGGTGGGGCGCACCGGCTCGGCTTTTCCGAATGCGGGCTTGGGCGCGGAGCTGGATGCGATTGCCGCAGTCATCATCGGCGGGGCCAGCTTTTTTGGCGGGCGCGGCACGGTGATGGGCTGCATTGCAGGCGTCATCATCATGGGCCTGCTGCGAAACGGATTGAACCTGCTGGATGTGAGCGTTTTCTGGCAGCAGATACTGATCGGATTCATCATTGTCGGTGCCGTGTATTTCGACGTCGTGCGGCGTCGGGCATCGGTCAGGTCTTAAAGATTTACGTGTATCTCCCGCGTAATGTTTGTGATAACGGAGACAAGGAGCCAACCATGAAAATTTCTATGAAAACTTCCGCGTTAGTCAGTGCGACAGTGTGTGCGTTGTCGCTTTCCACGTTTGCCAGCGCGCAAACCTATTTGCTGGACATGAAAGGTCCGGGTTCGGGCAATCCGTTCTGGGCCGCCGTGCAAAAAGGCGCGGAAGATGCCGGTAAAGCCAATAACGTCAAGGTGCTGGTGATGAGCCCGCCCGCTGAGTCCGACGTGCAAGCCCAGGTCGCCCAAATCGAAGACCAGATCGCCAAAGGCGTGGCGGGTATCGCACTGGCACCCACCGACCCCACGGCCCTGGCCACGGTGGTTGAAGCCGCACGCAAGAAAAACATCCCCGTCGTCTTTGTGGACACCAAGGGCACCAATGCGGGCATCAGCTTCATCGGTACCAACAATGAAGTGGGCGCCAAAATGGCCGCCGACTACATTTGCAAAGGCGTGCCAAAAGGATCTGAAGTGGCGATTCTGCAAGGCATCATCACCCAGTCCACCGGCAAGTTCCGCTCCGATGGCGCCAAGGCTGGCTTGACCGCCTGCGGCCTCAAAGTGGTGGCCATGCAACCGGGTGACTGGGATACCGCCAAGGGCCAGGCAGCGACCGAGAACATCTTGACCGCGCACCCCAACATCAAGGGCATTTTTGCGTCGAACGACAACATGGCCATGGGCGCGCTGGAAGCACTGCGCTCGGCCAAGAAGATCAAAAACGTGATGGTGGTTGGCTTTGACGGCACGCCGGATGCCGCCAAGTCCATTCTGGCGGGCGAACTGGCTGCATCCGTGGCACAGGCACCGTCCAACATGGGCAAGTTCGCCATCGAAGCTTTGCTGAAGCTGAAAAAAGGCGAGAAAGTGGACGCCTGGGTTGACACCGGCACCGTCATGGTGACCAAGGACAACGCTGCGCAATACAAGTAAGCGCTACGCGCCTGCTGCGTAAAGCAAAGGCCGGTCACTCCTGTGGGGCGACCGGCCTTTTTTGTGCGCGCTTATTGCGCAGTCTGGTTTAGTTAGGCCGCTGGTCGGTGCTCGGGCGCTTCCAGAGGTTGATGCCGCCGTCCACCGCGTGTTGGTCAATAGCTGCCAACTCTGCAGCGGAGAAGTCCAGCTTTTTCAAGGCGCCGGCCAGCTCGGTCACCTGCGATGCTTTGCTGGCTCCGATCAGCGCGGTTGTGACGCGCGGGTCGCGCAGCACCCAGGCGGTGGCCATTTGCGCCAGGCTTTGGCCGCGCGCTTGGGCGATCTCGTTGAGTGCGCGCACATGGCGCAGGTTCTGCTCGGTCAAATGGTCGGCAGTGAACGAGCCGCCGCCGGGTCGGTTGATGCGGGCGTCTGCCGGCACGCCGTTCAGATACTTATCCGTCAGCAGCCCTTGGGCCAGGCAGCTGAAGGCGATGCAGCCGGTGCCGGTGTCGGCCAGGGTGTCGAGCAGCTCGTCCTCAATCCAGCGGTTCAGCAGGCTGTAGGACGGTTGGTGGATCAGCGCTTTGATGCCCATGCTTTTCAGAATCGCCGTGGCTTCGCGGGTCTTGCCTGCTGAGTAGCTGCTGATGCCCACATAGAGCGCCTTGCCCTGCTGCACTGCGGTGGCGAGCGCGCCCATGGTTTCCTCCAGCGGGGTGTCGGGGTCGAAGCGGTGGCTGTAGAAGATGTCCACATAGTCCAGTCCCATGCGCTGCAGGCTTTGGTCCAGGCTGGCCAGCACATATTTGCGCGAACCGCCGCCTTGGCCGTAGGGGCCGGGCCACATGTCCCAGCCGGCTTTGCTGGAGATGATCAGCTCGTCGCGGTAGGGCTTGAAGTCGCGCCGCATGTGTTCGCCAAAGTTGATCTCGGCGCTGCCGTAGGGCGGGCCATAGTTGTTGGCCAGGTCAAAGTGGTTAATGCCCAGATCAAAGGCGGTGCGCAGCATCTCGCGCTGGGTTTGCATGGGCGTGGTATCGCCAAAGTT
Source organism: Rhodoferax sp. (assembly GCA_964203415.1). GTDB lineage: Bacteria > Pseudomonadota > Gammaproteobacteria > Burkholderiales > Burkholderiaceae_C > Allorhodoferax. The sequence goes on along the minus strand of CAXNME010000002.1, from coordinate 70,181 downwards.
GTGCCACAGGCCCAGGGTGATGGCGGGGAGTTGCAGTCCGCTGCTGCCGCAGCGGCGGTAGGGCATGCGGCCGTCATAGCGGTCCGGGTGGGCTTGGTAGGTCATGGTGTGCGTTAGGGAGTGAGTCAAAGAAAAAAAGCGCGCGCCTTGGCGCATCGGTCTAGCGCGGCGCATTGTCGCCGCCTTTTGTCGCGCGTAGCTTCAGCAGCGTTCAGAGCGGCGCGTCCGGATGCGGCGAGCCGTGGTAGCCGCCCCAGACCGATTGGTCGTATTCGATCACCGAGCCGGTCATCAGGCCGGATTCGTCGCTGCACAAAAACGCCACCGCGCGGGCCACCTCGTGCGGGTCGACCAGGCGGCCGAAGGGTTGTTTGGCGGAGGCCTGCTCCAGCCAGTCTGGGTCGGAGCCATGGAACTCGCGCTGGATGCGGTCTTCGCCTTCGGACGCCATCCAGCCGATGTTCAGGCCGTTGACGCGGATGCGGTTGCGCAGCAAGGCATAAGCGCTGTTGCGCGTGAGCGTGGCCAGCGCACCTTTGGAGGTGCAATAGGCGGCAATAAAGGGCTGCCCGGCCAGCGCCGACATCGAGCCGATATTGACAATACTGCCCGCAATCTGGTCGCGCCGCATCAGTTTGACGGCCTCTTGCATCAGGAAAAAACGGCGCCCGCACATTGATCGCCATCATGCGGTCAAACAGCGCCGGGTCGGTGTCCAGCAGCGTGCCGCGATCGGTGATGGCGGCGGCGTTGACCAGCACGTCCACGCGGCCAAACTCCGCATCGGCCGTGGCGATCACCGTGCGGCAATCGTCCACTTTCTCTAAGTCTGCTTGCACGAAGACCACCCGCACCCCGCTGGCCTGCGTGATCTGCCGCGCCTGCGCGCGGCCTTTGTCCACCTGCCGCCCGCAAATCACCACGCCCGCCGCGCCGCGTTGCGCAAGCAGAAGCGCAATCGCCGCGCCCAGGCCCTGGGTGCCGCCGGTGACCACGGCGACTTTGTTGTGGAGTGTGGCAGGGCTTGTGTTCATGCAAGACGTTTCTCGGCGTGTACGCGCAGTGCGCTATGGAAGGTGGCAACTGGCCAGCTCTCTTGCAAGGCTAACAGCATCAGCGCCTGCTGGCTGGGCGGTGCGAGGCCACCGGCAGGCGGGTCGCGGTCCAGGTTGGTGGGAAAGGCGTAGCCCTCTGCGCAGGCGGCCACGGCGTATGCAATCTGCTGCGCATCCAGCTGCCCGCTGGCACGCAGTGCTTGCAGCGCGGGGTAGGCGGCGGCGCTCATGGCCTGGCGGTCTACCGCTTCCATAGCCCGCCCGAAAGCCGACGAGACCTGCAGCAAATTGGCCAGGCGGCGCACATCCGGCGTGCGGTTGTGGCCGGCCGCATGCAGCAGTGCCGGGTTGAAAAAAACCGCGTCGCCCTTGCGCAGCGGCAGTTGCACATGGTGGGCATCAAAAAACGCCTGGAACGCGGCTTGCCCGGACACCAGATAACCCGGCAGGTACTTCTGCGAATGCGGCAGGTACAGCGTGGGGCCACTTTCCACCGGCATGTCCACATGCGCCACCGCGCCTTGCAGCGTCAGCCCCGGCGAGAGCCGGTGCACGTGTTCCGGAAAGCGGGCCGCGCCCGCCGCGTCAAAAAAACCCAGGTGGTAATCGCGGTGCGCCACCTGCGCTGCGCCGCCGGGGTTGACGCAGTTGATCTGCGAGGTCACCTGGTATCCCGGACCCAGCCAGGCCGTGCAGGCCCAGGCCACCATCTCATTGCCGTAGTAGCGCGCAAACAGCGCCGGGTCCAACACGCATAGCTTTTGCAGCGCGTTCCAGACCCGGTCATTCGCCCCCGGTTTGGCAAAGTGGTCGGCCCCGCCGCCGTGCGCGCGTTGTGCCTCGATCATTTGTATGAACGCCGCGCTCACCGCGTCCACCAGCGCGCCATCGGCATACGCACCCTGCAGCACCAGCACCCCCGGGCCGTCTGTCCACACCCGCACCCATTCCGCTTGCAGCGCGCGCGCCAAAACACCATCGGCATCCGCTCGCTCCCGCAGCGCGGCGCAGTCGTACACCGGCACGCCCAGCGCGACCGATGCCGCGTGCGGGTAATCCGACAGCAGCGTCGGCGCGCCGGTAATGGCAGCCAGATCGGCTACGCGGCAGGTGGCGGGGGTGAGCATGCGCGGAGTTCTGACACACGCTGTTGCATCTCACGATCCATAGACACTTTCACGCTTGCCTATGTCGACTACCAAGATCACCAGCAGCTGCTTTTCCAGTTTAAAAATGATGCGATACGGACCCATGTGAAGCCGGTATCGGCCCTTCAGGTCATGGCTCAATGGTTTCGCCAAAGCACCGGGGTCGATCAGCGCACTCAACGCGTCAAGTTTTGCTTTGACAGATCGCTGAACGCTGCCGTCCAGCTTGCGGAAAGACTTTGCTGCGGCGCTGCTGAACTCTACAGACCACATTCGCGGTAGAGATCGTGTGCCTTCACGCGTGGCAGCTGGAGACTGGCTTTCTCTGCAGCATTGGCAGCCCGTATGGCAGCGCGGTCTTCCAGCCATTCGGTGATGATGGCTTCGGCCTTTTGTTCCAGAGCTTTCTGGCGTGGGAAGGCTTTACGAAGCCGCTCGACGGCTTGGCCACCGATGAGTAATTGATGTTCAACGGCGGGCATACGACAGCACGATGAAGTGGGAAAAACGATCAAGACGGTATGCGGCGGGTTTCATAGGTTGACGCTCCTGGGTTTTATTGTATTGAACGCTTATCCGGACAGCCCAAACACCGCCGACCAAAGTGCCAACCCGGCGGTTCGGGCCTGGCTGCTGGCTTGCCAGTCCCAATGGGTAGCCTCTTCATTGAGGCGGGTGCTGTGCTGCACCTGGCGCAGGGCGCGGTAGGCCTGGGCGGCGTTCGCGCCGATGTCATCGCTCAAAAGGCCGGCGTCCTGCGCGGCCTGGAGCAGGGCGATGTTGCCGCTGTTGGCGCGCAACGCCGGGTGGGCGTGGCTGTGGGCCAGCACCAGAAACTGCACCGCGAATTCGATATCGACCATGCCGCCGGGGCTGTGCTTGACATCAAAAACCTGCGCTTTGGTTTTGTGGCTGGCGCGCACGCGCTCGCGCATGGAATGGATCTCTTCGCGCAGGGCGGTCTGGTCGCGCGGGCTGGTGATGACGCCGCTGCGCACCGCCTCAAAGCGTGCCTGCAAGGCGGTGTTGCCCAGGACGCAGCGCGCCCGCGTCATGGCCTGGTGTTCCCAGGTCCAAGCGGTGTTGGAGCCGCGCTGCTGCTGGTAATCGGCGTAGGCGGCAAAGCGGCTGACCAACAGGCCGGCGTTGCCGTTGGGCCGTAGGGCGGTATCTATTTCGTACAAATCGCCTTCGCTGGTTTGGACCGTGAGCCAGTTGATCACTTTGCGCACCAGCCCGGCGTAGACCTCGCCCGCGTTGTCGTCCACATCGTCGTACACAAAAACCAGGTCCAGGTCGCTGCCGTAGCCCAGCTCTTTGCCGCCGAGCTTGCCGTAAGCGATGACAGCGATGTCGGGCGCTGCTTTGGTGCGCGTTCTTCAGCCGCCGCCAGCACCAATTCAGCGCCAGCGCCAGCACGGCCTCGGCTAGCGCGCTGAGGTCATCGGCGACTTGCTCGACGCTGATGCGGCCCTCCAGATCGCGCGCCAGCGTGCGAAAGACTTCGGCGTGGTGCGCGCGGCGCAAGAGGTTGAGCAGGGATTCCTCATCGTCCTGCGCGCTGGCGCGCAGATGGGTGTGACGGTCTTCCAGTTCGCGGGTGAAAGCCGCTGCGTCAAAGCGTTCGTCCAGCATGCTCACGGTGGCGAGCTCGTCGATCACGCCCGGGTGTTTCAGCAGATAACGCGCTGGCCAACGCGCCGCACCCAGCAGGCGCAGCAAGCGCGCGTGTACGCGGGGTCGCTCCAGCAGCAGCGCCAGATAACTTTCGCGCCGAAGAATCGTTTCCATCCAGTCCAGCAGCGCCACACAACCGGCGACATTGGCTTCGCCCGCACGCAACCATTCCACGGTGCGCAGCAAGAGCCGCCACAGCCGTTCGCGGGCATCGTCGCGCAAGGCCGCCACGCGTGGGTGCGTGCGCCACAGCGCCAAGACGGGTATGCACATCGGCATAGGCGGGCGCGTCCAGCATGGCCAGCAGCTCCTCCAGCCCGCTGCGGGTAGCGGGAGCGGTGCCCGTTGCGCCGTTGGCAGATTGCTCTTTGTCGCCGCCAAGCAGCCCGTCGAATTCTTTGGCGACCCGTTCCCGGTGCAAATGCAAGGCGGCCAACAGCGCGGCGCTATCGGCCAGCCCCAGGGTCTGCGCGATCCACTGCAGGTCGGCCTCGTCGGTGGGCAGCACATGGGTTTGCTGGTCGTCCAGGTACTGGATGCGGTGCTCCACCTGGCGCAAAAACACATAGGACTGGGCCAGCTCCAGCGCCGTATCGGCCGGCAGCAGCCGCGCCGTGGCCAGGCGTTGCAGCGCGCTGAGCGTGGGGCGGGTGCGCAGCTCGGGAAACTGCCCGCCGCGCACCACCTGCAGCAGTTGCACGATGAATTCCACTTCGCGGATACCGCCGCGCGACAGCTTCACATCGTTGGCACGTTGCGGGTTGGCGGCGCTGCGCTGGGCGGCGTGTTCGCGGATTTGGCGGTGCAAGACGCGCAGCGCATCGAACACGCTGTAGTCGAGATACCGGCGAAAGACAAAGGGCGAGACCAGCGCGCGCAAGGCGCGGGCGCAGGGCGAGCCGATGGCCGCTTGCGGCGCGACCACGCGCGCTCTTGAGCCAGGCCAGGCGCTCCCACTCGCGGCCCTGGCTTTGGAAATAATCTTCCAGCGCGCCCAGCGAGATCGCGTTCGGCCCGGAGTTGCCGTTGGGCCGCAGCGCCAGGTCGACGCGGAACACAAAGCCGTGCTCGGTCACGCTGCCGATCAGGGTTTGCATGGCGCGCACCAATTTGCCAAAGTATTCCTGGGTGCTGATCACACCGCGCGGCTGGCCCCCGGGCTGCGCCACACCGGCCGTGTGGCCGTCGCTGTCAAAGACGTAAATCAAATCGATGTCGCTGGACACATTGAGCTCGCGCGCGCCGAGCTTGCCCATGCCCAGAATGCACAGACCGGCGGGCGTACCTTCTTGGTTCAGCGGCGCGCCGTGCTGCGCTGTCAGTTCACCGTCGGCGTGCTGGTAGGCGGCATCCAGCGTGAGTTCGGCCAGGTCGGTCATGGCCTGGGTGACCCCGGCCAGGGGCAGCACCTGTGCGCAGTCCAGTGTGAGCAGGCGCTCGAGCACCAGTTGCCGGGTGATGCGCAGGGCGGCTGCGGGGTCGGCGGGCGTGTGCGCCAGCAGACTGCTTAACAACAGGCTTTGTGCTTCGCGCGTGGGCGTACCCGCGGGCAGCAGCGCCAGCTCCTCCACATAGCGGCGGCGCAGGCGCTGGGCAAGGCGAGAATGGTTGCTGTCAGTCAAGGCAAGGCCCATAGCAAGGGAACATAATCGTTCTCACGGTTTACTACGTTGAACGATGCCCGAAAACACCCCGTCGCCCCGCCCCAGGTCCGCCTTTGCCGCGCGCGCGGGCCGTTGGCTGGTGGGGGCATTGGCGCTTTTGGCGCTGGCGCTGGGACTGTTGTGGAGCGCCTTGCATTTTGTGATTGTGCCGCGAATCGATGTGTTCCGGCCCTGGTTGCTGGAGCAGGCGCAGCAACGCAGCGGTTTGAACCTGCAAATGGACGCCATCGAGGTCAGCAGCAACGGCTGGGTGCCGCAGCTGGCTTTGCGCGGGGTGCGCCTGCTCGACGCGCAAGGGGCCACGGCCTTGGCGCTGCCGGAGGTCCATGTTGCTGTGTCCAGTACCTCGCTGCTGGTCGGTGCGGTGGAACACATTGACGTGCAAGGCGCAGACCTGGAGGTGCGCCGTGACCCGCAAGGCCAGATCTGGGTCGCGGGCTTGCTGGTGCAATCACCTGACAACACCGACAACGCGGCCTTGGATTGGCTTTTGGGGCAAAAGGAATTGCGTCGTGCGCGGCGGGCACCTGCGCTGGGTCGATGAGCTGCGCAACGCACCGCCCTTGGACTTCAGCGATGTCACGCTGCGCCTGCGCAACTCGGCCCGCACCCACGAACTGCAGGTGGAAGCGAGCCCGCCGCCCGCCTGGGGTGAACGGCTGCGCCTGAGCGGGCAGTTCAGCCGCCCACTGCTGTCATCCCACCCCGGGCGTTTTCTCGATTGGCGCGGGCAGGCAGAGCTGGCAGTGCCCCGGATGGACTTGGCCGTGCTGGCCCCGTATGTGGAGGCGGCCAAGGGCATACGCAGCGGCCGGGGCGCGCTGCAGTTGGCGCTGGATGTGCAGGCGGGAACTGTCACCGCTGCCACTGCGGACCTGTCGCTGGAAGACCTGGACGCCAGCCTCGGCGCGCAGGGGCAAGCCCTGCAACTGCGTCAATTGGCGGGGCGGGTGGCGCTGAGCCGCCTCGATGGCGATGGCGTGCAGTACGCCGTGCAAGGCTTGCAAGGGCAGACCCGCGATGGTCTGCGTTGGCCCGCCAGCGATCTGACTTTGCAGTTGTGGGATCAGGACGCAGCCAGTGGCGCGCGCGGCAGCCTGTCGGTTGGGCAACTCGATCTGGCGTGGGTCGCGCAGCTCGCCGGCCGTATGCCGGTGGACCCTGCTGTCCAGGCGGCGCTGACCGGCTTGCAGCCCAAGGGCCGGGTGCAGGCTGCGACGCTGCAGTGGCAGGGCCCGTGGGAAGCGCCGAAGGATTACCGCGTCAAGGCGCAGCTGCAGCAACTGGGTCTGGCGCCCTACGCCGCCGCCGGTTTCCCCGGCTTGGGTGTGGAGGGTCTGGACGCGGAAATTGATGCCACCCAAGCGGGCGGTACGGCCAAGTGGGCGGTCAAAAAAGGAGCGCTGGCCTGTACCAGGCTGGCTGGATGAGGGGCGCGTAGCCCTGGAGGCGGCCGATGCCAGCCTGCGCTGGAGTTGGGTGGACGGCCGCTTGCGGTTGGAGATGCCGCGTTTGCAATTTAGCAACGCGGACGCTGCGGGCGAGTTGGCCCTGGTTTGGAGTGCGCCGCGCGTGGCCTCCGCAGACATGGCCAAAGCCGGCAAGGGCGCGGCAGTGACTGGGTTGGGCGAACTTGCGCTCGATGGCAAGCTCACGCGATTGCTGCCCGCGCGCCTGCCGCGCTACCTGCCCACGGCCATGGACCGGGATACCCGCAACTACCTGCGCGATGCGTTCAGCGGCGGGGAGCTGGGGCTGGTGAGTTTCAAGGTCAAGGGCGATTTGGACCAGTTCCCGTTTTCCAATGGGCGCGCCGGGGTGTTCCAGATCGCCACCACGCTCAGCAATATGAATTACGCCTATGCCCTGGCGCCCAAGCAAAAGGGCGCGCCGACCTGGCCCACGCTGACCCAGTTGTACGGTGACCTGGCGCTGGACCGGGATACGCTCACTTTGACCAACGCGCGCGCCAACTGGGTGCATCCGGGCAGCCCCGGCGCGGTCGTGCCCATCACGCGCGGCACCGCAGGTATTAGCAAGCTGTATGACAAGGCCACCGTGACCCTGAATCTGGAGGGCCGCAGCACCCTGGCCGACGCACTGGCCGTGGTGAACCGCTCGGCGGTGGGTGCGCTGATGGGCAATGCGCTGGCGCGCAGCAGTGTGAGCGGCAGCGCAGCGTACAAAGTGAACCTGCAGATTCCGCTGGATGATCCCGATAAGACCGCCATACAGGGCAATCTTTCGCTGGCCGGAAACGACTTTCAGTACAACCCGGACACCCCCCGCATGGCGCGCGTGCGCGGCACGCTGGGCTTTACCGAAAACAGTATCAACCTGGGCGGTTTGCAGGCCAGCGCTTTGGGCGGTGATATGCGGCTGGACGGCACGCTGCAGTTCTCGGACGCGGCGTGGGAGGGCGGCAAGAACCGCGTGCGGGTGCAAGGCACGCTGACCAGCCAGGGGCTGCGGGAGTCCAAAGATCTGGCCCCTTGGGCGGCGGCCATTGCCTTGCTCGAGGGACAAACCGCTTACAGCGCAGACCTGGGTTGGCGCGCGGGTGCGCCGCAAATCCAGATCAGCAGTGAGCTGCAAGGCATGGCGCTGGCTTTGCCCGCGCCGCTGGGCAAGGGCGCCGCATCGGCGCTGCCTCTGCGTCTGGATTGGACCAGCGGCGAGGCGGGTGCTAAGACCTCGCAACGCAATGACGCCATCCGCGTGAGCCTGGGCCGCGTTGCCCAGGTGCTGCTGCAGCGCGACACCACCAGCGCGGAGGCACGCTTGCTGCGCGGCGCGGTGGCCTTGGGCGATGGGGCCGATGCGCCGCCTGCGCTGCCGGCACAAGGCCTGCAATTGCAGGTCGATACCGCCGTGCTGGACGTGGAACAGTGGACGCGGGTGGTCAACCAATTGGTACCCGCGACGGACGCCAAGGCCGGGGGCGAAAGTCCCTATCTGCCCACCGCGTTCAAGTTGCAGGCCAAGCAGTTGCTGTGGGGTGGGCGGCAATGGGATCGCTTGACGGTCAGCGGACGCCGCGAGGGCGCGGCGTGGCGTTTGGATGTGGACGCCGCCCAGCTCGCGGGCAAATTGGAATTCGGCCCGGCCAGCGGCAGCGTGAACAGTGGCTCGCGCTTGACCGCACGGCTGAGCCGTCTGTCGCTCGAAGCCAGCACCGCCAAGGACGTGCAAAACATGCTCGATGCCCCGGCGACCAACTTGCCGGCTATGGATGTGGTGGTCGATGCGCTGGAGATGTACGGCAAGAAGCTGGGCCGCTTGCAGGCCACGGCGGTGAACGTGGGCGGTGGGACCGGCAAGGCCGAGTGGCGGCTGCAGCAGTTGCAGCTCACGGTGCCGGAGGCCACTTTCAGTGCCAGCGGCGTCTGGGGTTCAGTGAGCAGTGCCAGCGCACCGGCGGCCAATAGCGGGCTGCAAGCCCAGGCCCCGGCCCGCAAGCTGGCCGCCGACGGTCGCCGCACCGAGCTCAATTTCAAACTGGACATTGCCGACTCGGGTGCCCTGCTGGCGCGCTTTGGCATGGCCAACGTGGTGCGTGCCGGCGGCGGCAAGATCGAGGGCACGATGGCTTGGGCCGGGGCGCCCTTGAATCTGGATTACCCCAGCCTGTCGGGCCGCTTCAATATGGACATGGGCAAAGGCCAGTTCCTGCGGGCCGATCCGGGTGTGGCCCGGCTGTTGGGGGTCTTGAGCTTGCAGTCGCTGCCACGCCGTCTGCTGCTGGATTTCCGGGATGTTTTCAGTGATGGCTTTGAGTTCAACTACGTCCGCGGCGATGTCACCACCGAGCAGGGCATCGCCCGCTCCGACAACCTGCAAATGAAGGGCGCAGTAGCGGCCGTCTTGATGGACGGCAGTACCGACATTGCCCGGGAAACCCAGAAGATCAAAGTGTTGGTGATACCCGAGCTCGACACGGGTGCTGCCACGCTGCTCACCGCGCTGGCCAATCCGATAGCGGGCTTGTACACCCTGGTGGCCAGCACCTTGCTGCGCCAACCCCTTCAAGATGCGAGCACGCAGGAGTTGTTGGTCGAAGGCACCTGGCAGGCGCCCAAGGTCAGCAAAATCGATCGCCGCACCGGCAAGCCCATTCCTTAAGTTCCTGCGTTCTTCAAGCGTTTCATATGCAAATCGCCGCAATTCAAATGGTGTCAGGCGCAAACCTGCAAGACAACCTGCGGGCCGCTGCTGACCTCCTGGCGCAAGCGGCCGATCAGGGTGCGGAGTTGGCGCTTTTGCCCGAATATTTCTGTCTGATGGGGCAGCGGGATACCGACAAGCTGGCTATTCAGGAAAGCTTCGGTGCCGGGCCGATTCAAGATTTTTTAGCCGCACAGGCGCAATCGTTGGGCCTGTGGATTGTGGGTGGCACTTTGCCTATTTCCACCGCGCAGCCGGACAAGGTCTACAACAGCAGCCTGGTGTTCGATCCGGCGGGCAAGTGCGTGGCCCGCTACGACAAGATCCACCTTTTTCGCTTTGACAACGGCCGCGAAGCCTATGACGAGTCGCGCGTGCTGGTGCCGGGCACGCAAGCGGTGGCATTCGATCTGCCCGCGCGCGATGGGCACCGCTGGCGCGTGGGTTTGAGCATTTGTTATGACCTGCGGTTTGCGGAGTTGTACCGCGCCTACGCCGCGCAGGGCGCAGACCTTTTGCTGGTGCCCAGCGCGTTCACGTACACCACGGGCCAGGCGCATTGGGAGCTTTTGCTGCGGGCCCGCGCGGTGGAGAACCTGTGTTTTGTGGCCGCCGCAGGCCAGGGGGGGCTGCACAGTAACGGGCGCCGCACCTGGGGCCAAAGTCTGGTGGTCGACCCCTGGGGCGTGGTGCTGGCGCAGCAGGCGCAGGAGCCCGGTGTGGTCATGGCAGGTATGGATGCGGAACGATTGGCCGCGGTCCGCAGCCAATTGCCAGCTTTGCAGCACCGGGTTTTGTAAGGCTTTCAGGGCTTGCGGTCCGACTGCTCCGTATCATCTGGCGGCGGTAATTCGCCGCCCTTGCGCCCCGAAAACATGGTCCACCAGATGATGCCGACGAACAGCAGTCCTGCTAACAGTGCTTCAAGGAGTAATAAGAGCATGGGAAGTGTGTGGTGGGTGGGCACGGTCATTGTAGGTAGCGTGTGGCTTGCTGGTTGCGTCACCCGACCAATGCCCGTGTCGCCTGCTGTGCCTGCGCCCAAACCCGTACCGATCGCCGCACCGGTTGCTGAACCGGCGGCACCTGTGCCACTGCTTGCGGTCATTCCGCCAGCGGCGAGCATCAACCGGGCGGCCAGCCGTTGGGTGCCTGTGCCTTGGAGCGACTTGCCGGGCTGGAATGCCGACAGCCTGGGCAGCGCCTGGAGCGCTTGGATGGCCAGCTGCCAGCGCGCGGTGGCACCGTGGGCTGGGGTCTGCGCGGATGCGCGCGGGATGGGAGTTGCTTCCGATGCCGACAAGCGCGCCTGGATGCAGCGCCGCTTGCAGGCTTACCGGGTCGAGTCCTTGCAGGGAGAGGCCCAGGGATTGTTGACTGCGTATTTCGAACCGGTGTTTGAGGCCAGCCGCAGCCGCAGCGCGGAGTACCCCGTGCCGCTTTACCAGCCGCCGACCAAACTGACCAAAGGCCAGACCTGGTACAGCCGCAAAGAGATCGATACCTTGCCGCAAGCGCAGGCCGCTTTGCAAGGCCGCGTGATCGCCTACATGGCGGACCCCTTGGATGCGATGGCCCTGCAAATTCAAGGCTCCGGCCGCATGGAAATCCGCCAGGCCGATGGTTCCATGCGCCAGTCGCGCCTGGCCTACGCGGCGAACAACGGCCATCCCTACCAAAGCGTGGGAACCTGGCTGATCGAACAAGGCATGACGAAGGACACCACCTGGCCGGGCATCAAGGCCTGGGCGGCGCGTAATCCCACTCGGGTCAATGAAATGCTGTGGCGCAATCCGCGGGTGATTTTTTTCCAGGAAGAAGCCGTGACCATTGAAGACCTGGGGCCACGGGGCGCGCAGGGCGTGCCCTTGACGGCGGGTCGGTCGATTGCGGTGGATCCGGCCAGCATTCCCTATGGAACGCCGGTGTGGATCAGTTCCAGCGGCGCACAAACCGGCTTGCACAAATTGGTAGTGGCCCAGGACACGGGCAGCGCCATTACCGGGGCGGTGCGGGCCGACTATTTCGTGGGTAGCGGGCAGGCCGCGGGCGATCTGGCGGGCCGCCTGAAGCAGCCTTTGCAGATGTGGGTTTTGTGGCCGCAATAAGTTGCGCAGGTCCGCATTTCAAACCCGCTAGAATCCGCGCACTCTGAGGAGCGATGCAGTTCACGCAATGTGGATGAGGCTCGGGGTACAGAGGCCTAGCGCCTTTGCATGTTTCAACTGCGCTCACCCACGGATGTCTTGTGTGGTGAGTCCCTCTCTCCAGGCTGGTCACGGTGGTTATCAAAACTTGTTTTTTGGAGCCTCTGACATGAACGCTGTATTGAAACCCGCGAAAAAATCTTCCGCTAAACGCGCCACCAAAGCCTTGAAATTGGTGAGCAGCACGCTGCGCCCGACCGCGCCCGATTACGTGGTCGCCGACCTGACGCTGGCCGCATGGGGCCGCAAAGAGCTGGACATCGCCCAAACCGAAATGCCTGGCCTGATGGCGATCCGCGAGGAATTTGCCCAGGCCCAGCCGCTCAAGGGCGCGCGCATCACCGGTTCGCTGCACATGACCATCCAGACCGGCGTGCTGGTCGAGACCTTGCAAGCCCTGGGCGCTGACGTGCGCTGGGCCTCCTGCAACATCTATTCGACCCAGGACCATGCCGCTGCGGCGCTGGCCGTGAAAGGTACGCCCGTATTTGCATACAAAGGCGAGAGCCTGGACGACTACTGGGATTACACCCACCGCATTTTTGAGTTCAGCGGCAAAAAAGGCAGTGCAGCCGAAGGCCCGAACATGATTTTGGATGACGGCGGCGACGCCACCTTGTTGATGCACCTGGGCGCCAAGGCCGAGAAGAACATCAAAGTGCTGGCCAACCCGGGCAGCGAAGAAGAAATCTGCCTATTCAACGCCATCAAGGCCAAGCTCAAGGTCGATTCGACCTGGTACAGCCGCCGCTTGAAAAACATCATTGGCGTGACCGAAGAAACCACCACCGGCGTGCTGCGTCTCAACGAAATGGCGGCACGCGGCGAGTTGAAGTTCCGCGCCATCAATGTCAACGACTCGGTAACCAAAAGCAAGTTCGACAACCTGTACGGCTGCCGCGAATCGCTGGTCGACGCGATCAAGCGCGCCACCGACGTGATGATCGCCGGCAAGGTCGCCGTGGTCGCCGGTTACGGCGACGTGGGCAAGGGTTCGGCGCAGGCGCTGCGCGCGCTGTCGGCCCAAGTGTGGGTGACCGAGATCGACCCGATCAACGCGCTGCAAGCGGCTATGGAAGGCTACAAAGTCGTGACCATGGATTACGCCGCTGACAAGGCCGACATCTTTGTGTCCGCCACCGGCAACAAAAACGTGATCACCTACAAGCACATGGACGCGATGAAAAACGAGGCCATCGTTTGCAACATCGGCCACTTTGACAACGAAATCGACGTGGTCTCGCTGGCCAAGTGCAAATGGGACGAGATCAAGCCCCAAGTCGACCACGTGACCTTCCCGGCCCGTGGCAAAAAGCCTGCCAAGCGCATCATCCTGTTGGCCAAAGGCCGTCTGGTGAACCTGGGTTGCGGCACCGGCCACCCCAGCTTCGTGATGTCGTCGAGCTTTGCCAACCAGACCATCGCGCAGATCGAGCTGTTCAGCAAGTCCAAGGACTACAAGGCCGGCAAGGTCTATGTGTTGCCCAAGCATTTGGACGAGAAAGTGGCGCGCCTGCACCTGAAGAAAGTCGGCGCCATGCTGTCCGAACTGACGGACGAGCAGGCCTCGTACATCGGCGTGAGCAAGGCCGGGCCGTACAAGGCCGACGCCTACCGCTACTAAAGCACCGACCAGAGACCTATGAGGTATGCGTATTGACCAACTGCTGGTTCGCCGGAACATGGCGAGCACGCGGTCGCAGGCGCAAAGGCTGATTGCCGACGGGGTTGAATGGTTGCAGGGCGAGGCGTGGAAGCGCATCGCCAAAAACGGCGACGAGGTGCCCGATGCGGCGCAAATCCGGCTCTTGAACGACGCGCAGGCACGCTATGTGTCGCGCGGCGGTCTCAAGCTGGAGCATGCGCTGCAGACGGTGGCGCTGGACGTGACGGGCATGCACTGCCTGGACGTGGGCCAGTCCACCGGCGGGTTCACCGACTGCCTGTTGCAACACGGCGCCGCCTTTGTGACCGGCGTGGATGTGGGCAGCGCCCAACTCCACCCGCAGCTGCGCACCGACCCGCGCGTGCTCTGCGTGGAGAACGTCAATGCCCGCAATCTGCAAACGGAAGACTTGCTCCAGGCCTTTGCCGCCAGCACCGGCGACGACGGCTTGTTCGAGGAGGACGCCCCGGATGTGCAGGTTGCAGATGCGCCATACGCTACCGAATATGAATCTGATCGTGGTGGATCTGTCCTTCATTTCGCAAACCCTGGTGTTGCCAGCGCTCGTACCGCTGCTCAAACCCGGGGGCACCCTGCTCAGTCTGGTCAAGCCGCAATTCGAATTGCAGCCCGGCCAGGTGGGCAAAGGTGGCATCGTGAAGGACGCGACGCACTATGTTTTTGTCGAGCAGCGCCTGCGAGAAGCCTGCGCCGCTCTCGGCCTGACGGTCACCGCGTGGTTCGACTCGCCGCTGCAAGGCGGCGATGGCAACCACGAATTCTTTATCTGCGCCCGCAAGCCGGTCGCCTAAGCCTTGATCATGATGAGTACACCATGTCTTCACTATCCCGGATTCCAGTCAGTCTGGAATTCTTCCCCCCGAAAACGGCGCAAGCCGCCGCCACACTCGCCCTGACCCGTCAGGCTCTGTATCCGCTGCAACCCGCGTTCTGCTCTGTGACGTATGGGGCAGGTGGCAGCAACCCAGGCCGGCACCTTTGCCATGGTGGCCGATATCCTGACCGAAGGGTGCGAAGCCGCTGCGCATTTCACCTGCATCAACGCCACCCGCGCGTCGGTGCGCGCGCAATTGCAGCAACTGCGGACCATGGGCGTGCGCCGTCTGGTGGCCTTGCGGGGCGATTTGCCTGCGGGCTACCAGGGCGGCGACTTCCGCTACGCCGCTGAGCTTGTCGCGTTTATCCGCGAGGAAACCGGCAGCCATTTCCGCATCGAAGTGGCCGCCTACCCGGAAGTGCATCCGCAGGCTGCCAGCGCGCGGGACGACGCACAGGCCTTCGCCGCCAAGGTGCGCGCCGGTGCCGACGGCGCGCTGACGCAATACTTTTACAACGCCGACGCGTATTTCCGTTTTGTGGACGAGGTGCATGCCTTGGGTGTGGATGTGCCGGTGGTGCCGGGCATTCTGCCCATCGGCAACGCGGCGCAGCTGATCCGCTTCTCCGACGCCTGCGGGGCCGAGATTCCGCGCTGGCTGCGACTGCGTTTGCAGAGTTTGGGCGATGACCTGGCTGCGGTGCAGGCCTTTGGTTTGGATGTGTTGACCGATTTGTGTGAGCGGCTGCGCGCGGGCGGCGCGCCGGGCTTTCACATCTACACCATGAACCAGAGCGTGCCGACCTTGGCGCTGTGTGAGCGCTTGGGACTGGTGCGAACCTTGCCGCAGGCGCTAGCCGCTTAAGCCGCAAGCTTGGCTGGTCAGGAACCGCTGTCTAGCGTGGAGCTGGCGTTGCCGTCCTGCGCCAGAACGGTGGCGAGTTGCGGCAGGGCGTCTTTGAGCGCGGCTTTGAGCGTGAAGGGCGGGTTGATCAGAAACACCCCGCTGGCGGGCAGGCCGGGCCGCACGGTCTGGCCGTCATCGCCCAAAAGCAGCTTGCTGGACTTGACGGTCAGTGTGGCGTGCAACCAGGCTTTGCCGGCTTTCATGGCCAGCGACTTGAGCTTGCGCGGCACGTCATGCGCCTCGGGGCGCGGGATGATGGGGTACCAAACCATGTAGGTGCCGGTGGCAAAACGCAGCAGCGCATCGGCCACCATGGCGTTCAGGCGCGGGTAGTCGGTTTTGACCTCATAACTCGGGTCGCACAGCAGCAGCGCGCGCCGCGTGGGAGGGGCAAAAATTTGCGCACGCCTTCAAAGCCATCTTCGCGCAGCACCGCGACCTGCCGCCCCGCCTCGAGCTGGGCGATATTGGCCGCCAGGGTCTTGGCGTCGGTGGGGTGGAGTTCAAAGGCCTTGAGCTTGTCGCGCCCGCGCAGTTGCTGCTGGATGATGAAGGGCGAGCCCGGGTAGACGCGCGCCTGCGGCCCGGTGTTGAAGCTGGCGACCATGTCCGCGTAATCCTGCACCACTGGAGTGAGAACCTGGCCGCCAGCGTTTGCTGCCATCAGTTTCACAAAGCCCTGGGCCGCCTCGGCGCTGGTTTGGGCGTAATCGCCATCCAGGCGGTACAGGCCCGCCCCGGCGTGGGTGTCTAGAACGGTAAACGGTGTGTCTTTTTGCGCCATGTGCTTGAGCACGGCCAGCAAAATGGTGTGCTTGAGTACATCGGCGTGGTTGCCTGCGTGGAAGGCGTGGCGGTAACTGAACATGCGGGGATGGTACCCGCATCGCTCAGTAAAGCTTCTCAGCGCGGAGCAGTCTGCGACTGCTCCGCGGGTACAGATCAGAAGTTAAAACCGAGCCCTATGGTGTAACCACTCACAACGCTGGGGCTGCCTTGGTAATAAACCATGTAGTCGCCGTTGATGCTGATAGATTTGTATGATTTTGCAGCTAGCGCCTAGCCCATAAGACATCCGAGTCGCTCGACAACGTACGGCTACGGGTTGATGTGGGGAAGCTGTTAATGAAGTCATCGCGTAGCCTACGCGGGCAAAAAGGTTGACATCTTTGGCCACGTCAATATTGGGTTTGGCATACACACCGTATGTAGAGGCCCAATTTGCGGACGAGCTGTAAGTTCCAATGGTGACCGTCGGGTCCGTTACATCGGTCGCGTACAGTGGCGCCCACGTGCAAGCTGCTCCCATCACTGTCGTCTTCTTGGCCGTGCCCCTGGGTGGCTGCGGGCTGGTCAGCACCCAATCTATTTACGAAGGCTTTCGTACACAGCAACGCATCAAAGACGCCGGGTCATCGCAACCACCCGAGTCGCTCGGGTCGTACGACGCTTATGAAAAAGAGCGGGATAAAGCGAAATCCCCGACCGCCCCGCCTGAAACGCCCTGATGGCGTCTACGCGCTAGCGCCGTGGCGAATGGGTGTGGAACCCGATTTTTGCCAGTTACAATCCCGCCTCTGGCCCGGTAGCTCAGTCGGTAGAGCAGAGGATTGAAAAAAATCCTGGCACGGAAAAAATCCAGCAAAATCAACGGCTCAAAAGCCCCATCAAAAACGGTGTAGCACGCCCTGTGCGACAGCCCGCAAAAAGTTCTCCACCATCGCGCAACTGGCACAGCATTAGACTTGCTGGCAATGCGTAAATCTCTTTCAGTGTTCATGGTTTTTGTTGCCTTGTTGGTGGCAGGCTGTGGCTTGATTACGGAGCAATCCATCTACGAAGGTTTGCGAACGCAGCAAAGCGTGAAAGATGCTGGCGCAGCAACGCCCACCGAAAAAATGGGCACCTACGACGCCTACGAAAAACAGCGCCAGCAGGCGAAAGACCCGCAGTAGCGCCAGCGCAAAAGGTGCGCGGGCGGTGTGCTGAAGCACCCTGTATCTGTTTTGCATGTGCAGCAAGACGCACACAAGGTGCAGGGCGAACAGGCTATTTCGCAAAGCCTGCTCGCACTCGCCCAGACGCTGCTTCCATCGCAGCATCCAACTCCCCGTCCTGCACCGCCGTCTTGATCAAGTCCAGCGTGGGCAAGAGTTCTTTGTGGCTGGCGATCTCAACCGCGAACTTGCCTTTGCCCAGTTCCAGCAAGCGTGCGCCATAGCGAACACCCAGCGCCAGTTTTCCGTTCTCGCACACGAACCACCAAGGCTTTACTCTTTTGCTGGTGAGGATCTGTTTCTTTACGCCCGTATCCGCGTCCTTGACCAAGCGCAGTTTGGTGGCGCTGAACACCTCGCCTGCTTGCTGGGCGCGAGCCATCTGTTGCTGCTCTGCCAAACGCAGCAGCAGTTTGTTGCGCCGCACTTGGACAGCGGGCAGATTCACGCTCTTTTGCGCGGCGGTGAGTTTGAGGGAAGTGAGGGTTGCCATGTGCTTTTCCTTTCAGTTGTTGATAAAGCACAGACAAGTATGTGATCCGACCACCGTTTCTGGTCGATCGATCACCCGCCAGATTGGCGGGACATCGCAAGGTGTCGTGTTAAACGCCACCTCAGTTTTGCCAAAACCCCAACAAATACCGCTGATTTATTACGCCTTTCTTTGCCGAGAGATAAATATTTGCGAGTTGCGATGAGTTGCTATGGAGTTGCTAATGAGTAGCGAGATAGAAAAGCGTCGCATGTTGCTAGTTGCGACATTGG
Source organism: Rhodoferax sp. (assembly GCA_964203415.1). Classification (GTDB taxonomy): domain Bacteria; phylum Pseudomonadota; class Gammaproteobacteria; order Burkholderiales; family Burkholderiaceae_C; genus Allorhodoferax. The sequence continues at coordinate 52,093 of CAXNME010000002.1, read as the reverse complement.
GCACAAATGAGTAGCCCTGACTGGAAACAGGCAACCAGCAACCCGCTACGCGAGACATCTTTTGGCTTCTGCGACTTGGAGCAACACCTGAGACCCCAGGTGCGACCTTCCGCAACACAGCAGCAACCGCGCAACTCCTACAGCAACACAAGGAGAAACTTATGCTGAACCGCGATATCGAGCGCACGCCTGCGCTGAACCTGAACCTCATCTCTTACCCACCCACCAGCGTGGCAGTGCGCTTGTTTGAGAACCAAGCCTACGGAACCACCTACGGCAAAGGCTTGTATCGACGGGCTGTGTACAACGGCACCGTAGATCTCAAAGCCCCCAAGGTCAAATACCTGATCGACCTGTTCTCGTATGAAGAATGGGCACACCAAGCCCGCACAGACCAGCAGATGATGGTGCTGGAATCCGTAGAAGACCAACCCCACGCCTTGTTCAGTTGGGTGCAGCGATATGACCCACTGACCAAACACAAGACCCCAGTAGATGGCGTGTGCGTGTTCCACCCCAATGACAAGGCGCTGACCTTGGCGATCTTGGACGCAGAGGCAGAAGTGGAGGAGGCGTGGAAGTTGGATGTGCGCAACTGCCGTCTCGCCCATTCCAGCAAGAACTCACCCCAGTTGCTGGCTACCAACACAGACTTGGAGACATGGGCATGAACCACACATCCAACACATCCAAGCCAAGCAAGGAGCACAGCCATGCGTATCTCTGAGATCGAAGACGCCCAAACCGCGCTGGGCATGTGGAAGGTCATCAGCGACAACACCTGGGCTGCACTACAGCAGCAGGCAGAGGCGCAAGAGCGTGCCAAACAGGAACGGGCTGCTCGCGCCAAAGAGCCGCAAGCCCAGCCGCACCAAAAAGCCCGCGCCACGCACGCCACCAAGACCCAAGCCCGTGGCAATGCCCGCAGCCTGCAGCCAAGTGCCAAAGCAAGTGCTGCCACCTCAGGCAGCACCAAACCCTGCAGCCAATCCTGCGCCCAGTGCTGCGGGCTACCCAGCGCCAGAGCCTCAAACTCCCGTTGGCACTGTGGCACAGGGCGTCTACCACACAAATACCCGTGCAGCCGCCCCAACAAGTGCCCGCGCAGGACGCAGACAAGCCCACACTCAAAGCCAGCGCACGGGGGATGACGCGGGGCTGATTTGCAGTGCGTCAGCGCAGCCACGCCTCAAATCCGCCCTGTGTGCAGCGCAAGCCCCGTGTGTGCTGGCTTGGGTAGCGAGAGGGGCGCTGCTGCGCTTGTAGGGCTTGCTGTGCTTTTTGCCACTGAGTATTCCAGCAGCCCACTGCTGACTTGGATAAATACGCGAACAAAGAGTTCAGTTGAACTCCTATCGAGGCAGCGTAAGTCGTTGAAATCGAACAGATCACGAATACACCGCCAAAGTGGCGGGTTTCGGTTGTCCTCGCCCCCACAAAGATCACATACTAAAAACGCATCAACTTATTGGAGAACGCAAGATGACAGCAGCCAAATCACTCACCCCCGCAGAACTGGAAACCGCCCTGACCTACATCGCTGCTCGCCCGCATGCTGTGCGTAATCGCGTGATGTTGCTGGTCACGGTCATGGCAGGGCTTCGCGTGGGGGAAGTGGCAGATTTGACCCTGGCGGATGTGCGTAATCGTGATGGGTCGATCAAGAGCGAGATCTACTTGGCAAGCCACAGGGTCAAGCATGGCTATGCCAGGACGGTGTATGTGAGCACACGGCTACAGGCAGAACTTGCTGCGTATGTGGGCTCACGCACTTGGCATGAGCCAACCCAGCCTTTGTTCTACACACACAGGGGACCGCGACGCGGCTTCAGCGCCAACACCCTGTCGCAGCACTTCTTTTGGCTGTATCGCCGCGCTGGCATCAGCAATGCCAGCAGCCACAGCGGTCGCAAGACCTTTTTGACCTCATTGGCAAGTCACAGGGCATCAGTGTGTTTGTGCTGGCAAGCCTGGCAGGGCACAAGATCAATTTCTACCACCCAAAAATATATTTCCGTGAATGACGACATGAAGCGGCGGGCGGTGGAACTGGTTTGACTGCTCAGCAAGGTCGTGGGGTGTCGTGTTGAACGACACTTCACTCGCTGGTGTCATCCTCGTGCAGTTGTTCCATTCGGAACAGATTCCACGGCATCGTCGGCTGTGAGCACCTGATTGGCAAAAGGCTTTGATGCTGGGGCACACGCCTTCTGTGGCATTGGTGATCAATTCGCGGGCTTGGCGTAAATACCTGCTCACAGCGATGTTCATGCGTGTGCGCTCTTCCTGCACGCTCAGTATCACAGGCTCTTGGGTGCGGGCATACAAGTTCAGTTCAACCCCTGCTGCCTCACCCAGTTGCCACAGCGTGAGTTCTGGCTTGCGCTGGCGCAGTTCATATAGCCGCAGCATCATCTTGGCAGTGGGCAGGCGCAACTTGCTCTTGACCAATCGCCGCCGTGCGGTGCTTTGTTCGCGTGGGATCACCTCGCGACCTTCATACGCGGTCTTGAGGATCTTGTTGATCTGGCGCACCGCAGTTGCCTTGCGCAGGTTCAAAGGCACTTCAATCAAGATCTTGCCGCGCAGACTGCCAATGTCGTCCATTTCATGGGTCTTGGTGTAGCACTGCACCACGGGCACAGACTTCTGCTCTGCAAAAAGGTATCTGCCCGTGCTGCGCCACCAAATGGGAAATGGCTTCCTGCACACATCCCCAAAGTCCTGATACACATGGCGCAGCCGCCCCTTGCCGTTGTTCTTGCAGCAGCGTTGGTAGTCCTCGCTCAAGCGTAGGCACTCATACCAAACCCAATACCAAGTGTTGCGTGCCTTGCGGGATTCCTCAGCCCTTTCCTCGTTCATCTCACGGATCACCACGGGATTCAGTGGTGGGCGACGGCGCAGCGTGGAGGGCAGTTCCTTGAGTTGCAGGGGGTGGAGGTCGTTTTGGTCATCCATGCCAAAAAGGATAGCACGAATAAAAGATAAATGGCAATCAAATGAATAAATGAGATTACAGATAGTAAGTAATTTACCAATAAACATTACCACAAATAATCTTCAATTTGTGTGGATAGCGACAAGTAATTAGGATATGGATAAAGTCCATCCATCGACACAAAATGCAAGCAAAAACAAGCACTTGCGATGTGAAGATGGCTGCAGAGATGCGGTCTTTTTAAACCTGCATTTAAGGAGAAATCAAATGCAAACTATCGCCAGCCCCGTCGCCGCCCTGCAATCCACAGAGGCATCCACCAACCCCGCCGCAGCAAGGTGTCGTTTCACACGACACCCCAAACGGCGAAACCCTTGCCCAGGGTCATAAGGCAATGCACGCCAGCATCGAACAACTGGTGTTGGAGCGTGAAGTCTGGCAAGAAAACGCCTTTCGCACCAGCAACGAGCAGTTGTATGGCTTGCTGCAACGCTGCTACGGGCTCTACAAAGCCATGTGCGAAGACTCTGCAGAGGCAAAGGCGCTGCGCGAAGGGCTGCGCTCCTACATCAGCCTCAAAGGGCATGTGTTCTCCGCCCAGCACCCACACCTTGACCCGCATCGTCAAGTGCGTGTTTGGCAGCGATCGCCGCCGCGTGAGCGCCTACAGCATCGTGCTGCGCTCTGCGCTGGCACAAGGTGTGGGCATCATGGATGTGGCGCGGTTCATCCGCGACGCGGGTGGTGTGGAGGAAGTGCGCCTTGCCAAGGCACCCAACGCCATGAGCGCCAAACAAAAGGCGCTGGTGACCAGCAGCGTGCTGGCATACAAGAACATGGGCGTGTTCAGCAGCGCAGCACTCAGCGGCTCGTTCAACGATGTTGCCAAGGCTGGCACACAGACGGTGCTGATTGGCGTTTGGCAGGCTGACGGCTCTGTGGTGGTGCAGGCAGTGGTGGAAAGCGCCACTGCGCTGAACGCGGCTCTTGCCAGCCACCACGGCGAGGTGCGTGATGCTGCCAAGCAACAGGCAGCGCAGGCACAGGAGAGCAGCAGAGCAGACAGCAAGGACGCTGCGATCCAAGCCGCCACTGCCACTGCGGTGATTACTGAAGCAGTGCCAGCCTAAAGCCACACGGGGCAGTGCCATCGCTGCCCCGTTGTTTGATCAACCTTGATTTGAAGGAGAACTATATGTTCGACGATTTTGAGGAGCGTTTTGGTCCCAAGTGCTTGGATGACATTGCATTTTCCAGCGCAGCAGCACAAGGGATTTCATTCAGGATCTGATCACGAGTCAGCATCCATTTCCCATCACTGAGGGCAAATGCGGCATCTTGCTGTATGGCATCCCTGGCACTGGCAAGAGTGCGTTGGCGAAACTATTGCCTGATGCCATAGAGGCAGCGCGATGGGGGCATGAGTGCTGGCGAGATGTATGTGCGGGTGCAGCCAGGCGCCAATGGCTTGAAGATGGTCACTCATATAGCCAACGCAGCCATTCTGATGCCGCAGGGCAAGTATCGTTACTTCGTGTTGGACGAGGTGGATCAACTGAACAAGGACGCCATGGCGATCCTGAAGTCCGTGATGAACCAACGCGCGCACGGCGTGGGTGCTGACCACCAACGACTTCACTGCCATTGAATCTGGCGTGCGGGATCGCTGCCACTGCATCCCGTTCAACGCAGCACCCGCAGAGCGTTGGTTGCCGCTGGCGCGGCGCATCCTTGCCCATGCGGGTGTGGGTGGCGTGAGTGATGCACAACTGGCAGCGGTGATCACGCCGTGCAATGGCAGCGCACGGCAGATCAAGAGCGCGGTTATCACATTGGCACTTCGGGTGCGGCGTGCCAGTCAAGGCAGTGTCGTTTCACACGACACCTAAATCAGCGAACCATTTGAGGGTTCATTTAGGTGGCAGCTGAACCAGCGGCAAAGAAATAGATGGCTGACGGCGTGAGACAGATTGGTCTTCTGACTCACGCTGTCAATCACACGGCTTGATATCAACAGCCAGCGATTGGCATCAATCGCTGGCGTCAAATAACACAGAGGAAATTGTATGGACTCGAAAGAATTGGCTTTGGTGCGCGGCTTTGACTTGTTTTTCGCAGACGCCAGTGCAAAGACACTGGAGAACATTGCGAAACAATTGGGTGGGCGCTACAGCTTTAACGCAGAGGAAGGACGGGCTACTTACATGTTCGAAAAAATAATACGCGTAGAAATCTCAAGTCTGGCAGGAATTCACAAGGTCGTTAGCGAACACGGAAATACTTTCGCTGCCATGTATGGCTGCCATTACGAATACAGCGAGCTGTATTTGACCGTAAGCAGAAAATCAAAGTTCGCGCGTGGCATTCAATAATAAAATTCCCGCTCCTTAAAACGGCGGGTTTTTTTTCGTCTATACGCCGCGCTAGCTGCTTAAAACGAAATTTCAGAATGGGTTAGCGCCCACCAGTCCTCCTCACGCCGTGCAATGAGCAGCGCAAGGCAGATCAAGAGCGCGGTCATCACATTGGCACTTCGGGTGCGGCGTGCCAGCCAAGGCAGTGTAGTTTCACACGACACTTAAAGGAGTGAGCCATTTAATGATTCGAATGGTTCATTTCGCGTTGTCGTAATAAAGATTATTCCGTCTTAAGGTCATCCTCGTCGGCTTCCTTTCCTTTTAACGCAGCCTCCTATGCGTAGGACATCGCTTGAATGTGGTGCCCATAGGCAGTGCAAAAGCCGTGCATTTGAATGCGCGGGTGAAGCGACTCAATTCAAGCGTATTGTCTCGGACATAAAACCAAAATATTTTCCATGCAATTAAAAAAATTATTATGAATTACGCATTTATAGTATTCGTTCATTTTTTACCAAGATTTTCTAAAAATACTCCAAATATATAAGCGATGATTGCCAGAAGAGTGGATGCTATTAAGTAAGTAAAAAGCTCTTTTAAATATTCTAAACGGTAAGTACTTTTGATTTGCTCCGTTGCGGTGGATATGACGTAATCACGGGTTTCATTTGTTACTCCGTCACCCAAGACTAGCCAATAAACCCATTTTTTTCCAATCGTATCAAGAACAATCACTTTGTTTTTGTCATCACCTTTTATCATTTCTTTTAAGGTTGTATCTGTTTGTTGGATTGGTAAATCCATATCTACATCTGTATAGATGCTTACTTCGGTCGCGATGTGTTGTTTATCGAGAGCTGATCTCAAATTGTTTTCAATCAGCAGACCACCAACAGGAGGTATCTTCATCTCGAAAGACATTACTGCGCAAATTGGGAGATAAACGCAAAAAAGATAAAGATAGAATTTTTTACGCCAGCCTACTTGACGGTCGTAAAAAGCTCGAATTGACTTAGCAGATATTGACATTGTGTATGCCCTTTTGACTCACAGGGATTTTTCATTGATGTAAATTTATGCTATATTATAACAAAGAGTAATGTCACCCGACTAGGCTTCATCTACATCTACATCACCAAAATGACTACAATACTGATTATAGTTTTTGTTGTTACGTATGCAGCAATCGCATTTGAACATCCAATCAAGATAAACAAATCGGCATCTGCTTTGCTAGGCGCGGGTTTGCTTTGGTCTATCTATGCGGTTGCATCACCAGACCTGCATGTACTCAATGAGGAGTTGGGTGAGACACTCATCAGTACGGCACAGATAGTATTTTTCTTGATGGGGGCAATGACAATTGTAGAAGTTGTCGATGCTCACGACGGCTTTGATGTTGTCACTTCTAAAATCAAAACCACCAGCTTGGCCACACTTATGTGGATTGTTTGCGTGGTAACATTTTTCTTGAGTGCAATCCTTGACAACTTAACAACCGCGATTGTTATGGTATCACTCATGAAAAAGCTGCTAGATAAGCGTGATGACCGTTTGTTTTTCGCAGGAATGATTGTGATTGCGGCCAATGCGGGGGGTGCTTGGTCGCCTATTGGTGACGTCACAACCACCATGCTGTGGATTGGCGGTCAAGTGACCGCTACAGAAATAGTAAAGGCTTTAATTCTTCCATCCCTTGTTAATCTAGCTTTCCCGCTTCTGATAACCAGCTGGATGTTGCGGGCAAAGCCTGTTGTCCCTCCCCAGCAGGTTGCCAGTAATAACCATTTTGCCAGTACTGTGAGTGAGCGCAACATTATGTTTTACTTGGGTTTGGGCGTGCTTATTGCCGTTCCTGCTTTTAAGACTTTTACACATTTACCCCCATTTATGGGGGTTTTGTTGGGTTTAGGACTGCTCTGGCTAGTGGGTGATTTATTACATAAAGATAAGTCATTTGAAGCGCGGAACCATTTGGACTTGTCTCATGCACTTTCTCGCATTGACATGTCATCAATTGTTTTCTTTATTGGTATCCTGCTTGCTGTCGCAACTTTAGAACATACTAATATATTAAGTTCTGTAGCTAAATGGCTCGATGTTACAGTGGGGAGACTGGATGCCATTGTTATGCTTATTGGCTTAGTGAGTGCCATTGTTGATAACGTTCCTCTAGTCGCGGCTTCTATGGGCATGTATAGCCTTGAACAATACCCGCCAGATAGCTTTATTTGGGAGTTCTTGGCTTATTGCGCAGGAACTGGTGGATCTATTTTGATAATTGGTTCTGCTGCTGGTGTTGCTGCAATGGGTCTTGAAAAAATTGACTTCGTTTGGTATCTCAAAAACATTAGTGGCTTAGCATTAGTTGGTTATTTTGCAGGTGCCGCGGTGTATCTTGTTGAGTTTTCAATGATTCATTGAGTTTCACATCAGTGGATGATTACATATCATGACTGAATTGATTAAGCTGTTAAATTTAAATTGTAGTTAGCATCTTATCTACCTTGCAAAAATTTGATTGCTTCAGATATTCCTCGCGTGAGAATTGATTGGTCTTGAGAGAAACGGAAAGGTTTTCAGATACCAACCATAAGTACGATTCGTTTAAATAAGAAGCGGTGACTTTGAAGGTGGTTGTCTAATTGTGCATACCTTTGAGACTGTATTTTCTGTCAGCGTCAAAATGGTGCTGAGGGCGATTTTTAACAAGGCGGATCAACCACTAAGTGCAACACTGGATCTCGACCGACAACTAAGGTGGTCTTTCGGTGGGCACCTTCAATAAAATGTCGTGTGAAACGACACCCAACAACGCCACCCCCCATTCAAGCCAACTGCTGCGCCGCCATGGTGGCAGTGAGTTTGCTGTAGTGCCGCTCCAGCATGATCACACTGGTGCCCATCTGCCGCGCCAGCGTGTGGATGTCCGTGCCTGACATGAGTTCCATCGTAGCGTAGGTGTGTCGCAGGCTATACAATGTTCGTTGCTGCCCAGTGCTCATGTCTCGGCTGAGTCCTGCTGCTGCCAACATGCGCTGGGAAGTGCCAGCCAAGCCGTAGAGCTGGGGACTTACACCGCGGAATAAGAAGCAACCATAAAATCTTTAGGGATTTTTTCGCCAGTGATGAGTAGATACTTGCAAAGCGAGTAGGGTGCGTAATGAATAAGTATTTTTAGGAGTAAATGATGGATGGCGGAGCGGCATACTTGAAATATAGGGAAGAAAATCCTGTAATCAATACATTCATCACTACCTATGAACATGTCACCATGTTTCCGGAGCAACTGACAGAGACAGAAATAATCGTGCTCGTGATTTTTTCATTGGTCACTCTTTATGCAGTTGGGACATTGATTTATAGGACTTTTTTCAAAAAGAAAAATTGATTAGGTTCCCTCCATCTGGTTGAGTTTTTTTACCGACGGCGTGCAACATTATCTTCACTCGCCCCAGCCCAGCGCCTTGCCAGTGGCGTTGATGTTCGTTCTTAGCCTTGCTTCTTTAAATGTTGCCGTGTAAGCGCCAAAGCCGTGCCCATGCGTGGCGCGGCTTTTGAGTGTCGTTCAACACGACACCCAAGAGCCACCCCCACCCGCTCAAGCCAACTGCTGCGCCGCCATGGTTGCGGTGAGCTTGGAATAGTGCCGCTCCAGCATGATCACACTGGTGCCCATCTGCCGCGCCAGCGTATGGATGTCCGTGCCTGACATGAGTTCTATCGTAGCGTAGGTGTGCCGCAGGCTATACAAGGTTCGTTGCTGCCCAGTGCTCATGTCTCGGCTGAGTCCTGCCGCTGCCAACATGCGCTGGAAAGTGCCAGCCAAGCCATAGGGCTGTGAGCCATCGTCCAAGGTGAATACCCGTTGGGGCAGCTTTGCCGCTATTGCGTCTGGCAGGCTCATGCTCACACTGCGCTGGCGCTGTGCCAGTCGTTCCAGTGCTGACGCTGCTCTGTGTTTGGCAATCAACCACCTGCCGCCTGTTTTGCCTGATACCCAGATGCGCAGATAGCGTTGCTCGTTGATCCGTGTGCCATTCAATGTGCTGCCACAGCATGTTCATGCTTTCTTTGCCGCAGCGCATGCCTGTGGTGAGCAGCAGTTCCACATAGTCCCGCAGCAACAGCTTGATCTGCCTACCTGTGTGTCTGTGCCCACCCTCGCACCAAGCAGGCATGAAAGCCAGCAGTTGGTCAATCTCTTGCGGTGGTAAAGCCAGGTCGTGCGCGGCTTTTGGCACCGCGCCTGCTGAGCCGTGCGATATTGGACTGGGCGCTGTGCCAGCCCTGCTCAACTGCCACTTCAATCACTCTGTTGTAGGCAGCGCAGTGGGTTGCCAGTGTGCTGGCGATGGGCATGTGTCCAATCTGCTGGTTGCGCCAGATCTCAAACTCCCGCACCAGCTTGGCATCAATGCTGGTGAGGTTGTATTTGCCAAAGAACGGCACCAGGTATTTGCGGATCACCCGCTGGTAGTCCCTGTTGGTCATGGGGCGCAAGCCCTGCGCAATCTCAGCCTCCAGTTGCACGAGGCACTGCGCTGCGGCAGCGCCAAAGCGGCGGGTGGTTTGCGGGATGCCCAGTTCTTCCTTGAATTTGGCTCTGTCGTAGATCTCCCCAGCCGCACGGCGGGCGTAGCCCAGGTCTCTGTGTCGGGTGGTGGCTCTGTGCCACACATGGTCATACAGCTTGAAGCGCATCTGCCAAATGCTGCTGCGCTCGCGCTTGTAGAGCACCACAGCGCCATCACGCAGGTGGTGCAGTTGGCTGCGGGGTGGCTGGGCGATCAGCTTGGTGCTTGCGAGTGCGGGGGGTGTGGCGGGTGCAGCCGTGAGTTGGTCAGGCGTGGGGTAGCTGAGTTGGGTGGGCTTCACGCTGCCACGCTCCCCATGTCCAGCCCTGTTTTGGTGTGCGGGCGGTGTGCGGTGAGCATTGCTGGAGCACGCTCACGGTGAAGTAGCCTGCCCACGGTGCGCAACGCTGGGGCTCGCAGTGGCTCACAGCAGGAACCCGAAACAGCGGTTTTGCCAGTTACAATCCCGCCTCTGGCCCGGTAGCTCAGTCGGTAGAGCAGAGGATTGAAAATCCTTGTGTCGGTGGTTCGATTCCGCCCCAGGCCACCAGATTTACACCGTAGTTTCGCAAGGTACTACGGTGTTTCTTTTTGTACTGCCGGCGGGTTCAGAACCGCCAACACTTCCGACAGTGACGTCCCTTCAAAGTTGGGGCTTTCGCCAATCTCCTCAAACGGATGCCCCAGCCGGTTCACCCAAAACACATCAAACCCATACCATTTGGCGGCCAATGCATCCCACGCGTTGCTGGAGACAAACAGTATTTCTTGTTTGGCCACAGGGAAGTTTTTCAGCAGTAGCTCGTAGGCTTGCGGCGCAGTTTTAAATAGCCGCACATCCTCCACGGAGACGACCTGATCCAAGTAAGGGGTCAAGCCATTCGCGGTGACCACTGTGGAAAGCATCTCCCGACTTCCGTTGGACAAAATGGCCGTTGATAAGCCTTGGGTCTTGATAGATCGCAGGACTTCCAAGCTGTCCGCAAATCCGGTGAGCTTGGCGTACTGGTCCATCAGGCAGCTGCTCGTTGCCCGCACTCAGCGGCAGGTGCAGGCGTTTGCAGCAGTAGCCGCAAGGAGCGCACCGTCAATTCCCAAAACGGCAGGTAGTGCCGACTCCCCTCGGGGTTGGGATCGCTCATGGTGACCAGACGCGTGTATTCAATTTGCCGGTCACGCCACATCAATGCCAGGGCTTGGCCATTGCCAGGGAACAGTTCTTCGGCCAACTGGCCCATGGAATACACGTCAAACAAGGTGCCGTAAGCATCAAATGCCACTAATTTGTACATGGGAGATTCCTCGTTGTAAGTCAGCAGAAAAATAGCAGCGCACTGACCGTTTCATCGTGGATAGCGCACAGCGCGGTCCCAGCCTACGGCCGTTGGCGCGCTCAGAAGTGATACTGAATCTTGCTGAAATCGCTGACGGCAAACGCATACAGAATCAGCAGATCTTCTGCATCCACGTTGTTGATCTGGTGTCGGGCGTTACCGGGTATGAACAAGGTCCGCCCCGGGTCGACGCTGTGCACCACGTCCTCAATGGTGACCGTGCCGCGTCCTGACAGCGTGAAGTAGGTCTCAGGCTGTGCGTGGCGATGCGGCTCGAGCGATTCGCCTTGCCGCAGGCGAACGACACCCATCGTCATGTCGTTCTGGCACCCGGAGCCACTGCCCAGCAGCTCCTTCCATTGCGCCTTACCGCGTGTGGCGATCTGGTCCGGCGGCCACTGTGTCCATTCAAGCGCATCAAGGTGTGTGGAGAAGGTTTGCATGGAAAAGTGACTTGGATAAGGGAGGTGCCGGGATTCTAGGCGGGGGTCCGCGCGCTGGCTCTGTGCAACGGCTTTGGCGACATTGTGAAAACCACAGTCGCAATTGCATCCTTCAGGGTCGCGCTGCTGAATACACTGTCGGGCTAGCTGGACGGCCCCGGATATCCAATTTTTGTAGGAGCAAGCGCAAACATGGCCCAATTTCCTGAACGCGCCAAAGTTGTCATCATTGGCCAAGGCGGCATCGTCGGCGCCTCGGTGGTGCACCACCTGATTGAACGGGGCTGGGACAACATTGTCGGTATCGACAAGTCCGCCATTCCGACGGATGTGGGCTCCACGGCACACGCCTCTGATTTCTGCTTCAACACGATGCACGATCAGATGACGATCTTCACCACCAAATACAGCATCGACTTCTACGACAAGATGGGCCGCTATGACCGCATTGGCGGCATCGAAGTGGCGCGGGTCGGCGACGACGAGCGCATGCTGGAGCTCAAACGCCGCGTGGCCTCGGGCAAGGCCTTTGGCAACCGGGTCGAGCTGATCAGCGCGGCTGAGGCCAAGGCCAAAATGCCGCTGCTCGACGAGAGCATGGTGCAAGGCGCCCTGTGGGACCCGGATGCGGGCTTGGTCAAACCCCGCTCCCAAATGGTGGCGGGCGAACTGGTGGATGCGGCAGTTGCGTCGGGCAAGCTGCAGTCCTTTGCCAACACCGCTTGTACCGGTCTGCGCATCGAGAACGGCCGCATCCAGGGCGTGGAAACGACCAAGGGTTTTATTGCCGCCGATTACGTGGTGGTCTGCGCCGGTCTGTGGGGCCGCCTGATTGCCAATATGGCGGGGGAAGACCTGCCCATCATGCCGGTGGACCACCCGCTCACTTTCTTCAAACCCTATCTGGAATTTGCGGGCACCGGCAAAGACATCGGCTATCCGCTCTTGCGCGACCAAGGCAACTCGGCCTATCTGCGGGATACGGGTGACCCCAAAACGCCGGAGGGCGGCCAGATCGAATGGGGCTATTACGAAGAGAAAAACCCGCGCATGTGCCACCCGCGCGACTTGTTGGAAAAAGAGCAGGCGCGCCTGTCGCCTTCGCAGCGCGATCTGGAACTGGACCAAATCATGGCACCGCTTGAGCGCGCGATTGAGCTCACGCCCATCCTGGCCGAGTTGGGCTATGACGACAAATATTCCTTCAACGGCCTTTTGCAGGTGACGACCGACGGCAACCCGTCCATCGGTGAATCGTCCAAAGTGCGCGGCCTGTGGTACGCCGAGGCGGTGTGGGTCAAAGACGGCCCGGGTGTGGGCAAAATTGTGGCGGACTGGATGACCGATGGCTACACGCACATCGACCACGCCCGCATCGACGTGGCCCGCATTTACCCCTATCAGCAGGACGAGCAGTACATCCACGACCGCTGCTACGAGGGTGCCTTCAAGATCTACAACCCGCCGGTGCACAACCGCGAGCCTTACAGCGCCGGGCGCGGCATCTTCAAGAGCCCGTTTTACGAGCGCGAGAAAGCGCTGGGCGCTTACTTCATGGAACTCTCGGGCTGGGAGCGCGCGCATGGCTACGCGAGCAACGAGCATCTACTCAAGGTCTACGGCGACAAGGTGCCGGTGCGCGCCAACGAATGGGACAACCGCCACTTCTGGCGTGTATCCAACGCTGAGCACCTCAAAATGACCGAAGACGTGGGCATGATCAACGTCTCCCACTTTGCTGAAATCGACGTCGTCGGCCCTGATGCCGCCGATCTGCTGGAGTACATCTGCGTGGCCAAGGTGGGTGGCGACACGCCTGTGGGCAAGGGCGTGTACACCCACTTTCTGGATGCCAAAGGCGGCGTGCGCGCCGACCTGACCGTATTGCGCCTGGCGCAGGACCACTACCGTGTGATCGACGGTGCGGATGCCGGTCACCGCGACCTGGTGTGGATACAGCGCATGGCGCAGGACCGGGGCGCGAACGTCAAAGTCACCGACACCACCACCGCCTACGGTTGCTTGGGCGTGTGGGGGCCGAATGCCCGCGCCACCATCCAAAAAATTGCCGATGCGCCCGATGCCTGGACGCATGAGAACTTTCCCTTCGCCGCTTTTCGTAACCTGAAGATTGCGGGCGTGCCAGTGCTGGCCTTCCGCATTTCGTATGTAGGTGAGCAGGGCTGGGAGTTGCACTTCAAGTACGAAGATGGCCTGGCCCTGTGGGACGCGCTGTTTGCACTGGGCGTGACGCCCGTGGGCGTGGAAACCTATGCCAACAGCCGCCGCATGGAAAAGAGCCTGCGCCTGCAAAACGGCGACCTGCTGACCGAATACAACCTGATGGAATGCGATCTCGCGCGTCCCAAGGTCAAGGCCGCCGACTTCCACGGCAAGGCCGCGCATCTGAAGTTCCGCGAACGCGAACACCAACCAGCCTACCTGTGCACGCTGACCATGACGCACAACATCGACAGCACCGGCGTGGCCCGCTACCCGCTGGGCAACCTGCCGGTGATGGACCCCGCAACCGGCCAAACCCTGATCGACAGCCAAGGCCGGCGCTCCTACACCACCAGCATCGCGTTTGGCCCGACCATCGGCAAAAACATTGCGCTGGCCTACCTGCCCCACGCGTATTGCCAAGTCGGCCGCGAACTGCACATCCAGTACTTTGATGACGTCTACCCGGTCAAAGTGGAAGCGGTCGGTTACGCCGCTTTGTACGACCCGGAAAATACCAAGCCCCGATCTTGAGGGGCGGGGAGCGACCCTGCGGCTCCCGGAGCACTATGATCGCGCCGGGCTAATGCACGTGCCCTATTAAAAATAATGAGTCCGTTGGAAATAAATCCATGAGCAACATCATCATTCTGGGTGCGGGACAGGTCGGCTCCTCGGTGGCAAAAAATCTGGCTACGGAGCAGCACAACATCACGGTCATCGACCGTGATGCCGCCAAACTCAAAGAGCTGGCCTCCAAATTGGACTTGCGCACCGTGACGGGTAATGCGGGGCACCCCTCCGTGTTGAGAGAAGCGGGTATCGCCGACTGTGACTTGCTCATTGCCGTGACCGAGGTGGATGAGATCAACATGATGGCGTGCAGAATTGCCGCCAAGATATTCAATGTGCCCAAACGCATTGCCCGGGTACGGTCTTCCGAGTATCTAGACGACCCGCGCCTGACCGGAGAGGATGTTTTCGGTATCAGCCATGTGATTTCGCCAGAAGTATTGCTGGCCCGGTATGTTGAAAATCTGGTTTTTTATCCGGAGGCGCTCCAGGTTTTAGAGTTCGCCGACCGCCAAGTCTGCCTCGTGGCCGTTCTCGCGAAGGCCGGCGGGCTTTTGGTGGGAGACCGAATCGGTAATTTGGTGAATCACCTCAAGACCACGGAGGCGCGAATCGTCGCCATATTCCGTGGCAAAAGCGCAGTGCAGCCCGTCGCAGATACGGTGATCGAAGAAGGCGACGAAGTATTCTTTCTTTCTCGCACAGCCGACATGCGGCGGGTGATGGAGGAGTTGCGCAAAGCAGACCGCCCGGTCAGGCGCATGATGGTCGCTGGAGGCTCAGAATTCAGTTACCGGCTGGCCCAGGACCTGGAGGGGAGCCATTCGGTGAAGTTGATCGAGGCCAATGAGAAACGCGCGCACCAGTTGGTGGCTTTGCTGGACAAAACAGTGGTCTTGCACGGTAGCGAAAACGACAGCGAACTGTTAATCAACGAGGATATTGCCCAGGTCGATCTCTTTGTTGCCGCGACCGGGGACGACGATCGCAACATCATTGCATCGCTGCTGGCAAAAAAATTGGGCGCGCACCGTGTCTTGTCGCTGATCCACCAAAGCGTGTATGTCGGTGTCCTGGAGGACAGCAAAATCGATATCGTGGTGGGTCTTGCGGATGTCACGATCGGCTCTATTCTTGCGCACGTTCGGCGCGCTGATGTGGCGCGTTTGCACAGTTTGCGGCGGGGTGCGGCAGAGGCACTGGAAATCGTGATTCATGGAGACAAATCCACCAGCCAGTGTGTAGGGCGTCGTGTGGATGCCATTGCATGGCCAGCGGGCGCTTTGTTGGGCGCGGTGGTGCGCGGCCAAGAGGTGTTGATGGCGCACCATGACCTGGTACTTGAATCCGAAGACCATTTAATTGTGTTCGTCACCGAGATCAAAACGGTGCAAAAAATTGAAAAACTCCTTCAGGTAAGCGCAAGCTTTTTTGGATGAAGGGGCTTAGATAATGCAAAGAGTCGCGGGAGTTTTGAATATCTTGGGACTCATCATCCTGATATTTGCCGGATTGATGTTGTTTCCAACAGCGATTTCCTGGTATCTGGATGACCATGCCGTGTGGAGCTTTGTCGTTGGGATGCTTGTTACCGCCACGATTGGCTTGGCCATGTGGGCTTTCACGCGCAAGGTATCTCTGGGTAGAGAGTTGCGCAACAGAGATGGGTTTTTGCTGTCGGCATTGACCTGGATGGTGTTGCCGGCCATTGCCACCATTCCTTTGATGCTGAGTATTCCCGGTCTGAGCTTCACCGACGCGTATTTTGAAACCATGTCGGGCCTGACCACCACCGGGGCCACCACCATCTCCAATTTAGACCAGTTGCCAGGCTCCATCAATGTCTGGCGTACCTTTCTCGTCTGGCTGGGTGGCATGGGTGTGGTGGTGTTGGCGGTGGCGGTTTTGCCC
Source organism: Rhodoferax sp. (assembly GCA_964203415.1). Classification (GTDB taxonomy): domain Bacteria; phylum Pseudomonadota; class Gammaproteobacteria; order Burkholderiales; family Burkholderiaceae_C; genus Allorhodoferax. The sequence continues at coordinate 35,734 of CAXNME010000002.1, read as the reverse complement.
ATGCTGGGGGTTGGCGGCAGCCAGGCCTTCAAGGCGGAAACCCCGGGCCCGATGAAAAATGCCAAGCTCACACCCCGTATCGCGCAGACCGCTAAAGGCCTGTGGCTGGTTTATCTGTTGATTACGATTGCCTGTACCTTCAGCTTATGGGCTGTTGGCATGCCATTTCTAGATTCGATGATTCACACCTTTTCCATCATGGGCCTCGGTGGATTTTCTTCGCATGATGCAAGCTTTGGTTTCTTTGATTCCCCTGCGATGGAAGCGGTCGCCATTGTGTTCATGTTGCTAGCCGCCATCAATTTTTCGACCCATTTTTTGGCATTTTCCGGCCGGTCACTGCGGGCCTACGTCAAAGACAATGAGGCCCACATGGTCTGGTTTGTCATGGTCGCCAGCGTTTTTGTGGTGGCCTGTTTTTTGTGGGCGCACCAGGTCTACCCTGATTTTTTAACTGCCCTGCGACACGCGGCATTCAATGTCGTTTCGATCGCAACCACCACGGGTTTGGCCACCCAAGACTACAACCTGTGGCCCACTTTCGCGCCGGTTTTGATGATTTTTTTATCTTGCTTTGCGACTGCGGCAGGCTCCACCGGTGGTGGAATAAAAATGGTACGCGCCCAGTTGTTGATCAAGCATTGCGTCAGTGAATTGCACCGGCTGGTGCATCCCAAATCACCGATGGTTGTGAAGTTGAATGGCTCGGTCTATGAGCCCGCGGTGATCGACTCGATTTTGGCTTTTATGTTCCTGTACGGTGCCTCGATCATTGTGTGCACCCTGCTCATGCTACTCAGTGGCTGCGATCTGGTGACGGCGCTTTCCGCAGTTGTTGCCTCTATCAACAACATGGGGCCTGGACTCAACTTGGTCGGCCCCGCAACCACCTTTGCGGTGCTGACGGACTTTCAAACTTGGATTTGTACGCTGGCCATGTTGCTGGGTCGCTTGGAGCTATTCACGATGGTGGTTATTTTTACGCGAACGTTTTGGCGCACCTGAAGCAAAAGAGCTGACACCCGATGGGCCAAGGGTTCTAGTGACCGATTGGAATTTGTTACATTTGGGCATCGTTGGGGAGTAGCCAAACTTTCTGGTGTTCAGTTCGAGGGTTTACAACCCGCACCCGGTAGTCAGCAGATCGTCAGTACGGAGCCCGCTCCCGGTCTGCTGGGCACATAACTGGTTTACAACAAGCATGGCAAGACCTTCGATCCGTCGCTGCACCGACTGACGAGCCTATGGGTTCGGATTCGGGCGGTTGGTATAGATCGTTTGAGGTTTTGTCATGGAATTATTCTCCTCCCCGTGGTGGTCGGCCTTGCTGGCCATTGTTGTGATCGACTTGGTTTTGGCCGGCGATAACGCCATTGTCATTGCGCTGGCCGCCAGAAATCTTCCTGACCATTTACAGAAAAAAGCCATCCTTTGGGGCACCGTAGGCGCCATCATCGTGCGCACGGGCATGACCGTGGGCGTGGTCTGGCTGCTCCAAATTCCTGGCCTCATGCTGGTGGGTGGCTTGGGCCTGCTGTGGATCGCCTACAAGCTCATTGCCGACACGGGTGAAAACGAGCACAGTGGCACGGGTGCCACGACTTTTTTTGGGGCAATGAAAACCATCGTGGTGGCTGACGCGCTGATGGGCGTGGACAACGTGCTCGGTGTTGCTGGCGCGGCCCACGGCAATTTTGACTTGGTGGTCATTGGCCTTCTGATCAGCGTGCCCATCATGGTCTTTGGCAGCCAGTTGGTGCTGCGCTTGGTGCAGCGCTGGCCGCTCATCATCCACGCGGGCGCGGCCGTGCTGGCCTTTACAGCGGCTAGCATGGTCGTGAATGAAAGTCTGCTCGACCACTTGTTTGATGGTGACACCCACATGCACGACCTCGCACGCGGCCTGACCTATGCCTTGGCCATTGGCGGCGTGTTGCTCACCGGTTGGTGGACTAGCAGGCGCAACCGCGATTAAGCCTATGCATGGGCTCAGATCATGGAAACATTCATTGCCTACATCGATAACAAAGAGCATGCCCGCCAGCAACTCCTGCCTATGCTGGGGAACCAGACACCAGCGCAATGGATTTTTGTTGGCTGTCCGCCCGTACACACCCGCCACACCACACGTTGGGTGAACAAGGTCGCTTTGAAAAAATGGCGCAGCACCTGGACAGTGCAAACCCTTCAGGAGTTGGTAGAGCTGTGCGAACGCAAAGGCCTCCCATCGAGTACCCGGATTGCCAACCAGCCCTTGCTTCAGGTCACGCGTCAGCTGACAGGTGAATACTCGCATGCCATCGTGGTCGACGCCCGCGCACCCAAGGTGGGTGTGAAGCTGGAAGCCATTACCGACACGTAACCCAACCACACCTCCTCTTGGCCCTATGGCTCCACCGCCGCCCACATGTGGGCGCTTTCTGTGAGCCCGACCTCAGCGGCAATCCAATCGATAAAGCATTGAACTTCCGGCCTGCGTTTGGACCGCGCTGTGGTGACCAGATCGTAGCCAATGTCCGTCTTGACTTGCACGTTGAAGGGATCACACAAAAGCCCTGCCTCTTCGAGCTTGGCAAGAACAGGCTTGCTGCCGAGAACGACACCTTGGCCAGCAATGGCGGCTTGAAGTGCCAGGTTGTAGTCGCTGAAATGCAAACTGCCCCCAGGCGAGACGTGTTCTGCGCCTGCTTGTACCAGCCATTTTCTCCAGTCCATCCATTTGCGGGTCGCGGAAACCCACTCATATTGGGTCAAGTCCCAGTGCAGCAAAGTAACTTGTTGCAAATCTTCAAGCTGCTTTAGCATGCGTTCACGGCCGGCGAGGCGCGGGCTGCAATACGCAGACAAGACCTCATCAAATAGACGAACACTCAACAGTTCATTACTTGGCAGTCGTCCGAATCGAATGGCAAGGTCGGCTTCGCCTTGTTCGAGATCAACGATGCGCAGAGACGAGTCAATGAGCACATCCACATCGGGATGGTTGCTGCGGAAAGTGTCGAGGCGTGGTACCAGCCACGCCGTCGCGAACGATGGCTCCACCGAAACGATCAGTCGCTTTCGCCGTTCCCTCGCGCGCATATTTTCGGCTGCGTTTGCCATGAGCTGAAACGCGCGGCTCAAGTCATCACAACCGGCTGCACCCTGCGCAGTCAGACTCAGGCCGCGACCCCGCCGCTCCAACAGTGCCACACCAACGGCGTCTTCCAGCTTGGCAACCAATTGCTTGACCGCCGCCGGCGACACGTTGAGCTCCTCTGCCGCCAGCCTGTAGTTCAAATGCCGAGCGACAGTTTCGAAAGCGCGCAGAGCGTTCAAAGAAGGAAGCCAATGGGACATCGTAGTATTTAGATTATCTAACCTCTTGGGTTAGTTCAAATGATTTTCTGTATGCGCGTGAATGCAGTTTAATGGCTTGCGCTATTGCAACAAAATCTGACTTTCCAGTCAGTGACAAACCGAGGAGCCAGTGCCATGAGTTCAATCCACGCCGATGTCAGCAAAACTGTTCGTGTGAGTGGCAGACGTTTCGAAACCTCGCCATTTTTCGACAATTACGTGAATGAGCAGACCGTGATGGGCGTTTATGCGGGTCGCTACCACGCAGTTTTCAACGGCGAAGATTCCGTTGAAGGCTATTGGGCCTTGCGCCGCACATCTGCGCTGTATGACGTGCCAGAACGTCCGGTTCAGATTGAAGGCCCAGACGTGGTGCCGTTCATGGAACGGATATTTGCCCGCCGCATTGGAAATCTTCAAGAAGGCCGTGGTCGTTATGCCTTAGCTTTGACGCCGCAGGGCGGTATTTTTATCGATGGCGTGTTGTTTCACCTCTCTAAGAATAAGTACTGGTACGTACAGCCCGATGGTGCGCTAGAGGCTTGGCTTGTGGCCCACAGCGAGGGTTACGACGTCACCATATCCGATCCCCATGCCCGGGTTCTGCAGATTCAAGGGCCTACGTCGTATGCCGTCATGCACGAAGCATCCGATGGCTCGATTACCGAGAGCATGGGCTATTTCCATTCGGGCTTCCACAAGATTGGTGGACAAGAGGTCTATGTCTCACGCACCGGCTGGACCGGCGAACTCGGCTATGAAATCTACACGCCGTGGGATCACACGGACTGCAAGCGCCTGTGGAATCACCTGATGACTGTAGGAAAATCCCACGGCATGATTTTTAGCAGTATCACGTCGATGGAGATCCGCCGTATTGAAGCCGCCATTCTCGACAACGGCACTGACATGGACCAATCGATGACGCCCTATCAAGCAGGCCTTGGCGCTTTCATCGATATGGACAAGGAGTATTTCGTTGGCAAAAAGGCCTTGATCCATGCCGACAAGCGGACCTTGCTTTACGGCTTGAAGTCCAAAGGTGCCGCACCTGCAATGGGTGATGAAGTCCTCGAAGGTGCGGCGGTGGTCGGTAGTGTCACCGCCGGTGCTGTATCACCCTATCTCAGATGTGGCATTGGCTATGTTCGTTTCAAAACCGCTGGTGATTGGGCGGGTAAAAATCTGATGATCAAGTCAGCCGACGCAATATCCCATCACTGCGAAATTGTCGAGCTTCCTTTTTACGACAAAGAAAAGAAAATTCCCCGTGGGATTGACAGGACGATTCCCTGAATCGCGACCGCTAAGGCCAACTGTCGGCAATGAAAACCGGTGGCCATTCGCATTTGCCTGCGCAATAGATTATTTCCCGGTGAAATTGGCAGCCAGGAAATTACCTGACAAAGAGTAGAACATGTAGAGCGTTTGCTTGGCAGCGTCTTTCTCCACCGGGTTTTTAAAGGTCAACTTCCATTCCTTCGTTTTTTTGCCATCCACGATTTCAGATTGATCCAATTTGACCCCCGCCCAAGAGGCATCAATCTTCCCCTTTTTAATCAAGTTGTCTTTGTGCTTGGAAGCGCAATCGAGAAGGATGGTTTCTTTAACCGGGGTATCGCCATGGAAGTGGCAACCACCGCCGCCACCCGCAAAGGCGGCAGGTGCGAAGTTAATTGTGGCGATGAAAGTGAGTAAGTAAGCGAATTTTTTCATGATGAAATCCTGAGGTTAAAAACTAAAAATCAAAGAAGAATAAGTCAAAGGGTGTCGCGCTTGGGGTCAACCAGTTTGTCAATATCCATATCTTCATGGATGTGCTTGTGCTCTTGCGCAGGGAAGCGAAAGTCATCCGGGTGGACATCGTGCTGGTACCCATGCAACTGCGTGAATAGCAAATACACCCCCGCATAGACCAAGCCAAGATTGGCCGCAAAGCTGAATCGCTTGAAGGACGGCCGATGGCGCCAGAACGCTAGCAATCCCACCATGACCGTCAAAGCTGCAATTTGGCCAATCTCTACGCCCACATTGAAGCTCAGAATGCGCAACAGCATGGCGGTGCTGTCCTCACCCAGTGGCAACTGTTGAAGGCGCGTGGACAGACCAAATCCATGCAGCAAACCAAAACCAAAGACCGCAGCCAACAGATTGGGTGACTGCATGTCAAAGACACGCTGGAACCCTCCGTTGTTGTCGAAGCCCTTGTAAATCACGCTGATGGCAATGATCGCGTCCACCAGGTAGTAGTTCCAGGTGATTTGGTAGTAGGTCGCAAAGATCAGCGTCATGCAGTGCCCAACCGTAAAGACGGTCACGAACTTTGCTATGTCCTTGAAGGTGCTCAGGAAAAAGACTACGCCAAATAGGAACAGCAGGTGGTCGTAACCAGTGAGCATGTGACTGGCGCCCAATCCGATGTATCGGACATAGCCACCATCGAGCATGCTTTGCTTGTCCGCTTCAGAAATACCGTGGGCCATTGCCATAAGCGGCACGGCAATGAGCGGCAGGGCTAAGCACACGCCCGTAAACAAATTTTTTCATCGTTAGAGGTTAAGCCATGGTTCTCGCACGCATGTGCAAATTGGCTTCCCGAACAGATCTGCCGGAAGCCGCTAGGCTGAGCTAGGCGCGTGCCATGGGTGGCCGGAACGGCCCTTCAAGTGTGTGGGAGAGCCACACGGTGCGGTTTTTCTCTGGTGGAGAAAATGTTGCGACGCTGATCGCGGCCAGTTGAAACGCAGTTAACAGAACCGCAGTGTTGGGATTTGTATCGGCATGCTGGTGCTGTGACGGGCCATCGTCGTCATCCATGTGCAAGGACTGGTCTGCGTGATGGTGGTGATTGGCATCCTGATCATGCGCGACCAGATGATCTAACTCCCCAGCACGTTCTACTATGTTCGTGGATGCCGAGTACTGCTAGCGACTGCCATAAAAATACAGCCAGAAACAACAAGGTGAAGGGCCTACGGATCATTGCGAATAATTCTAGGCCTTTATTGCGTCTATGGATTGATAACGTCCAAGCCCAGGTCAGCAAAATCTTTTGCCGGTGGCATAGAGGGTTTCGCTCGCAGAAACAGTCACAGCCAGCGCCAAACCAACAAGGCGCAATGGGTAAGGGTCGGTTTCACAACGCTCCAGCACTGCGCCGTTGTGTCAGGGACTGATGCCAATGTTTTCGCTACTGTACGCATATGATTTCACCTGCTTGTTGGATCAAAAAATGCTCAGAGGGAGCACGGGGTTTTCTACAATTTCCGCCTTGGTACTGTAAGTATATACAGTATTTTTGCCCAGCCTGATCACCCCTTTGGTCAACCTCGCAGTTCCGATACCTGTCTGATGGGGCTTAGTGGTCGCCGCCCAGCGCGAATGGGTCGCTACGTGGTAGCAAAATGCCGCCCTAGAGAGCTACCCGGCATGAAGAAAACCATCGCCATTTTTGTACACCATCCCACGTGTTCGATCGATTCGGTCAACGGGGTTATCGCCGCTTTGTCGCCTCTGGCCCAGATCAAGTTGTTTACCCGCAATAAGGTGCAGCCAGGCTTTTTTGACGAGGTTGATCTGGTGGTGTTTCCAGGTGGTGATGGCGAGGCCACGGTGTTTCGCAGTTTGCTCAAATCCAATATGCCCGATGTACGGGCCTATATGCAGCGTGGCGGTAAATACCTGGGTATTTGCATGGGCGCCTATTGGGCCGATGCCTACTACTTCAATTTACTGAAGAGCACGCGCTGTGTGCAATACATCAAGCGCCCCCGGGCAGACATACGCGCGTCTTACGGAACCACGGCTCCGGTCCTTTGGCGGGGACAACAGGCGCGCATGTATTTCTATGATGGTCCCACCTTTGTGAACGGGCAGTTTGAAACCGTGGCGACTTATGCCAACGGCGACCCGATGGCCATCGTGCAGGGCTCCATTGGGCTGGTAGGTTGTCACCTGGAGAGCCAAGTCAACTGGTACACCAAAAAGTACATGCAGCCGCAGTGGCATGCCAATACACACCATGTTTTGCTGGCGCAATTGGTGGCCGATTATTTGATGCAATCGCGGCAGATACCTTTGTTTTAGCTTTCGCGCACGCCCCCATGTCGGGCGTGCTGGCCTACGCCCTCCAAGAAGGCCTCCGTTCGCACTCCGCGCTGTGCAGTAAGATCTTTTCGGACTTGGCCTGGTGTGTCGGTCAAGCCTCTTGGGGTCGGGAAACCGGTGTCGATGTTCATACAAGCAGATAGGTGGGCCGTCATGAGTAAGCGATTTCTGAGGTGGGTCGGAACATGGATCGAGGAAAACATTCCTCCCGGTGCCAATCCGGACTTAGAGACCCACGAAGCAAAGGCAAAGCGGCTGACGGAGAAACTGTTCGCTGATGCGGCGGCTGCCGGCTTCACGGCCTTCGAGACCGAGGAGGAGCGGGAGCGCGTTCCACCCCTGGTACTGGCCGCTGTGGCGGACAGTACCGACTTTGATATTGATACCTATCGTCTCAAGTCGGAACTTGCAAGTGAGAATGAGGACGGCGACTGAGTTACCGACAGGCAGTAAAAAACCCACATTCCGTTGATAGAAGTGGGTTTACTGAACGCGATTTGGTCGGGGCGAGAGGATTCAAACCTCCCATCTCTACGTCACGGACGTAGCGCTTTACCGGACTAATTTACACCCTGCCAGACGGTTTTCGCGAGGTCTGTTTGGCATTTAGAAATACATTTTTTCGACCGATACCGGTAGCCTGACAACGAATCTAGTCCCTTGGTTCAAGATTGTGGTGAAAAGGATACTTCCTTGGTGCGAATCAATAATGGTCTTTGAGAGCCAAAGTCCTATCCCCATGCCAGTCTCTTTGTTGGTCCGAAGCAGTTCAAAAACTACTGCTTCGATTTCAGGTGCAATACCAGTGCCATTGTCCGCCACCGTCAACACCATTTGATCGTCTTCCAAACTAGTTTGCACACTGATTTTTTTCACGCCCACATACGTGTTCGGAAAGGCCTCAATAGCATTGGTTATCAGGTTCAACAAAACCTGCTGCAATTGGGACTTGTCTCCTGTGAGGTTGAAGACCTGGTGAGTGCAGTTGGACTTGGACATCAATTGCCTGCCCATGTAGGGTGGGTTGGCACAAGAGAAGCACGTCATTGACAAGTTCATTGAAGTCAAACGCCGAGATCGATTGTCGACTCTGCCCGAACATATTGCGCAGCGTTCTGATGATCGTGGCGGCGCGCTGGTTGGCCTTGCGCAAGCTCGTCAAAGCTTTGTCAATTCTGGCATCGTGATGCGGCGTGAGCTTCCTGGTCGTTCAACAGTAACTCAATCATCGCCGGCGTTCGTCTGGATGACAGTAAGGGGTTGGTTCAGTTCATGGGCTAAGCTGGCCACCAATGCACCCATGCCCGCTGTTTTGTTGAACAGCGTCAGGTGTCGGATGATTTCTTCACGTTCCGCGAGCAGATGTCTTAAAAATTAAACTGGTGCGTTGCAGACTCCTCTGCGCGCTCGTTTGGTCAACGTCAATTCTTGGGCAGTTGCCAATTTTTTCTCCTCGGCTATCTCTAGAAATATACGCAAAAAAGCAATGTTGCAAAGCGTTATCGCCATGAACTGACCGATGACCATCACTGCTTGATGCCAAGTCGGTGCGTAGATGTTCATTTATCGAGCCACCGAGCGGCAACACCAATGGTGCGCACCCCTAAACTAGCACTGAGAACCAATCCGCCCGCCATAAGCAACTTAGCCCCGAGGGATTCGCGCGTTTGATGCAGCTTGAGGCCCATGCGGAAATAGTCAAAGCACAGTGCCGCATAGAACGCGTTGAACAAAATCAGTGCCTCCCAATCGGCCTGCAAAACAGACATGAGATAGACAAAAAAGATGAAGTAGATGGTCGATGCCAGGGCGTAAAACCTGTATCATCCGGTGTTGTGGCTCTGGCAGCAGGTACATGCGTAGGGCCACCATCCGGCCCCAGTTTCCAACCAGCATCAGTACCTGCGCCACATACACAAACAAGAATTCAGAAACCTGCCCGCGCATGGACAGTAGGACCACTGCAATTCCACTGAACATTCCGGATGCACACCACAACTTAACCTGATAGCTCCTGTACTCTTGCAACGCAAACCAGATTGCTCCGTGCAATATCAAGTACACGAAGCACGTCATGAAAATGGTGGTCTGGGTGTCTAAATGCATGGCACTGCAAAATGTAATGCTTGTCCAATTCCGCGCTAGAAATAGCTGTGTGATGGGTGGCACCAACAAGTACTCTCGAATAATTACTTGTGGTTTTGGAGGTAAGTGCAGGTCGTGCCGTTACCAAGATTCATAACCAAGTATCTTTGGAAAAATTATTTGAATATGGTTGGCTTTTTTAGAAATTCTGGGAGTTCTTCTAAGGGGTTTAGATCCGCTTGTTTGGTGCCCTCATTGTTGGAGGGAGCCTGATCTGGTAAAGCGATGCCCAGCTTTTTGGCGTACAGACGTGCAAACCACATGAAAGGCTGCATGTGCTTTTGAAAATGCGTTGTATCTCCCTCCTCAATAGCTTGGATCTGTTTCACCCGCGCCCCCATCTTTCTGCACATGTCTTCCATGGACAGATTTTGTTTGGTCCGCTCCACTTTTAAGAGACGCCCGACTTCAATCGGTATATTGGGATCAAATGTTGGATCAGTTGCCATTTCTAGGTACGTGGGCGGATGGTCATGCCGCCAATATTCCATCGACTCCTTGTATATCCCTAATTGGGGACTCGCTCATTAAATTGATAAGAATTTTTCAGTTTAGAGCCTCCATTATTCAAACCGCCCGTGGACGAATAATGCAACTCAATAACTAGTAATGGGGCAAAAAACACAATGACAGCCAAAGGCCATGTTTATCTTAGTTGAAGATGACAGCGAGGTTCGCCTTTCTCTCTCGGATCTATTGAGATATCTTGGCTATGGGGTGAGCGACTTTGCTGGTGCCGAATCCTTTTTGCAGCAGGCCCAACGCTGCTCGCCCGCTGTCTTAGTCTTGGATGCGGATCGGCGTGTGGAGGAACTTCACCAAACCTTGAGCCCCACAGAGCAGGACGTATTTACCTTGGTGCTTCTTAGGACACGGTAACAAGGACATAGCCGCATTAAAAAATGTGATGCCCGACACGGTGAAAAAACACCGCGCACAGATTTTGGAGAAGATGCAAGTCAATTCGTTAGCAGAATTGCTTGCCTTTTGTAAAAGCTTTGCCCCGACCCATGGACAGGAACAAGCGGAAGGCATTCCGTCCACTTTCCACCTACCCAGGAAGTAGGACGGTTATTTGAGCGATCGAGGCCTGGAAACTCATGCCCGGTTGTCAACCTTATTGCCTTTGTCGGCATGCGTCGGAGTTGGCGATACGGACTGGACGCCGGCCACAGGTTTGTTGGGCTTCGTCTCTTGCGCGGCTTGCTTTGATGCTGGACATTTTCAAATCCTAGTAGTTGAACTCTGTATATCGGCACGAATCCTGATAACTTGAGCAACTTGAATGCAGGGGCCTCAACTGAACCGGCTAGCCCCGTGATGCGGCGGCAAAGCCTTACTCCACCACCCCGCGCAAGGCCACGCTGCGCCGGCGCAGCATTTCCAGCAAGAGCAGCATGATGATCGCAAACAAGATCAGCATGAAGGCCGCCGCCAGGATGGTCGGTGAGAGCTGCTCGCGCAGGCCGGTCCACATCTGGCGCGGCAGCGTGGTTTGCTCCGGCCCGCCCAGGAACAGCACCACCACCACTTCATCAAACGAGGTGGCAAAGGCAAACAGCGCGCCTGAGAGCACGCCGGGCCAGACGATGGGCAGCATGACGCGCCGAAAGGCGGTGAACTGCGACGCGCCCAGGCCGCGCGCCGCGCGCATGAGGTTCATATCAAAACCGCCCAGCGTGGCGGTGACGGTGATGACCACAAACGGCATGCCCAGCACCGCGTGTACCAGCACAATGCCCAGCAGGTTGTTGGCAATGCCCAGCTTGGAGAAAAAGAAATACGAACCGACGGCCAGCACCACCACCGGCACGATCATGGGCGAGACCAGCACGGCCATGATCAGGCGCTTGCCGGGCAAGTTATGGTGGTTCAGGCCGACGGCGGCGAGCGTCCCCAAGGCGGTCGCCAGCAGCGTGGCCAGCACGGCGGTGATCACGCTGTTGTAAATCGCGTGCAGCCAGGCGGGGTTGGTGAACAGTTCTCGGAACCAACGCAGGCTGTATTCCTTCACCGGAAAATGAAAATACGGCTCGTTGTTAAACGCTAGTGGCGCCACAACCAGCACCGGCGCAATCAAAAAAATCAAAACAGCGGCGCAGAAAATCCACAAGATCCAATGCCCGATGCGTTGCAACGGGGTGGTGTACAGGGGCAGGGCGGCGCTCATCCGAGTTTCAGGTTGCCAGGGCCGGCAATCCGGTCATAGATGGCGTAGAGCACCAGAACCGCCGCGAGCAAAATAGCTGCGAGCGCCGAGGCCAAGCCCCAGTTCAGCGAGCGGCCCATGTTGTCGGCCACAAAGTAGCTGATCATCTGGTCGGTCGACCCGCCCAGCAAGGCCGGCGTGATGTAGTAGCCCAGCGCCAGGATGAACACCAGCAGAGCACCGGCACCAATGCCGGGTATGCACTGGGGCAGATAAACACGCAAAAACGCGGTACTGGGGCTGGCCCCCAAGCGAGCGCGCCGCCCGCACATACGAGGCGGGGATTTGCCGCATCACCGAGTACATGGGCAGGATCATGAAGGGCAGCAGGATGTGCGTCATGGCAGCCACTACGCCAAAGCGGTTGAACACCAGCGGCAGGGGCTCAACGATCAGCCCCACGGCTTGCAGCAGCGAGTTGATCACGCCTTCTTTTTGCAGCACCACCATCCATGCGGTGGTGCGCACCAGCAGCGAAGTCCAAAACGGCAGCAGCACCAGGATCAACAACAGGTTGGCAGTCTTGTCGCGCAGATGCGCCAGCAGGTAGGCCAGCGGAAAGCCCAGCGCCAGACAAGCCAGGGTCACGGTCAGCGCAACGCCCAGCGTGCGCAGGTAAATCGTGATGTGGATGCGCTGGTCTTCGGGTTGCGGCGCGACGCTGGCGTCGGCCATACGGCGTGAATCCAGCGCCGACAGAAAAAACAGGGAATGGGTGGGCTCGGCCAGGTTGCGGATGTTGCCCCAAATAAGCGGCTGCGCCCAGGCGGGGTCGGCGGCTTCAAAAAACGGGGCCCATGGCCCTTCTTCCTGCGCGGCAACGCGGCGCGCGGCGCGCATAAAAATCGTGCGCAGACCGGACTCTTCAATATTCAGCCGGTTGGCAATCGCACCGGCTTTTTGCTCTTGCACGGCGATTTTGAGGTCTTGCGCCAAAGCGGCAAAGACGGGTTCAGGGGGGACTTGGTCACGGGGACCATTCCAGGCATCCAGCGCGCGCACAGTGCGCGAGAGGTTGTCCGGAATGATCGGGTCATACACGCTGTTGAGCAATACCGAGCCCAGGGGCACGATAAAGCTCAACGCAACAAACAGGAACAGGGGCGCGATCAGCACATAGGCCCAGAAGTGGCCGCGCCGCTCTGCTTTGCGCAGGCGCTGCCCCAGGGCGGTTGTGCTGTCGGCCACCATGTTCTTGCTGGCTTACTTGGCTAACCAGGCAGAGAAGCGCTTGTTCAGATCGTCGCCGTTTTCCATCCAGAACTGCGAGTTCGTAGGCATCGAACGTCCAGGGTGGCCCGCGTTTGGCAGGTAGACCTTGAGCGGATTCGAGGCTGGGATCAAAGCCAAAGACGAATTGCGCGTCGGTGCGTACGGGATGTACTTGGCCTGGTCAGCCAGGGGCTGGCTGCTGCTGGCAAAGCGCACGAACTCTTGTGCGGCTTCCAGGTTCTTGGTGCCCTTGAGGATGGCGTACAGATCAGGAATCTGAATTTGGCCATCCCACACCAGCGCGAAGTCCTTCTTCTCTTTCACGTTCGCGTCAACGATACGACCGTGCCAGGAATGGGTCATCACGACTTCACCCGAAGCCAGCAGCTGGGGCGGCTGTGCACCAGCGGTCCACCAGACGATGCTGCTCTTGATGGTGTCGAGCTTTTTGAATGCGCGGTCCACACCAGCTGGCGTGCCCAGCACTTTGTAGACGTCATTCACGGCGACGCCGTCAGCCATCAGCGCCCACTCCAGGGTCACGCTGGGGTCTTTTTTCAGGCCGCGCTTGCCGGGGAACTTGCTGACGTTGAAGAAGTCTTCCAGTGCTTTGGGGCCGTTTGCGCCGTATTTGGCTTTGTCAAAGGCCACCACGTTGGAGTAGACGATCACGCCAATGGCGCAGGGCAGAATCATGCCGGCTGAAAAGTCTTTCGCAGCAGGCGTGCCGTCCGCACCGGCGGGCAGTTTGGAGGGGTCAATGCGCTCGAGCAGACCTTCCTCGCAGCCTTTGAGGGCTTCAGCGGCTTCCAGGTCGACCACGTCCCATTTGATGTTGCCGGATTTCACCTGTGCGCTGATTTCGCCCAGGGTTCCGCCCCAGTCAGCCGAGGTGATTTTGATGCCGGTTTTTGCAGTGAAGGGCTTGTGATACGCCTCAACCTGGCTGTTGGTGTATGCACCACCCCAGGACGCCACCGTCAAAGCTTGTTGGGCAGCGCCGGTTGTAGGCAGGATGGCAATTACGGCGGCGCCAACGACCGTGAGAGCACTTAGGTGAATCTTGTTGAACATGCTGGTTTCCTGTTGAAAAAAATGCCGCCCTCACTCGCCGTCCAAAGCCCGGCAATCGGCAGCGTTCCACCCCAAGGTGGCGGCGCTGCCGGGTTGCAGACTGAGGTCGCGTCCATCGTTGGGAAGCGTCACGATGAAATCTTCAAGCCCGCACGCGTTCATGCGCAAGCGGGCATAGCGGCCCAGGTAGGTCAGATCGACCACCGTGCCACTCACAAGGGTGTCTACCGAACCCGCAGCCGGGTTCAGGTGGATGCGTTCAGGCCGCACAGACAGGCGCGTGGCCTCGCCGACCGCCTTGATGGCGACGGACTGCGCTGACAAACGGGTGCCGTCGGCCAGCGTGACTTCGCAGGTGTTGCCGTGGATGGAACTGACCTTGCCGTGCAAGGTGTTGTTCTCGCCGATGAACTGGGCCACAAACGCATTGGCCGGGCGCTCGTACAGCTGCGTGGGCGTGTCAATTTGCTGGATGCGGCCCTGGTGGAACACGGCGACCCGGTCCGACATGGCCAGCGCCTCGGTCTGGTCGTGCGTGACGTAGACGATGGTGATGCCCAGGTCGTGGTGCAGGCGTTTGATCTCATATTGCAGTTGCTCGCGCAGCTGCTTGTCCAAGGCAGAGAGCGGCTCGTCCATGAGCACCAGCTGCGGCTCAAACACCAGCGCGCGGGCGACTGCCACGCGCTGTTGCTGCCCGCCCGACATTTGCGCGGGGCGGCGCGACTCCAGACCTTTCAATCCGACTTTGTCCAGCGCCGCCATCACGCGGCTGCGCGCGGCCTCGCCGGTCACACCGCGCACGCTCAAAGGAAAGCCCACGTTCTCGGCCACCGTCATGTGCGGAAACAGTGCATAGCTCTGGAACACCATGCCAATGTTCCGGTGCTCAGGCGCGATGCGGTTGATGGGTTTGCCGTCGAGGTAAATCTCGCCGGCGGTTGCGGTCTCGAAACCGGCCAGCATCATCAGCGTGGTGGTCTTGCCGGAGCCCGAAGGCCCCAGCAAGGTCAGGAACTCACCTTGCGCGATATCCAGTGTCAGATCCTGCACCACCAGCACTTTGCCGTCGTAGCTTTTTTCAACGTGGTCGAATCGGACAAATGGCTTTTGCATGGGTACGGAAATCCTGGTTCAGGGCGAGCCCGCTAGATTAGCAAAGTCTATGCCTATGCGGGGATCACATTGTGCTTGGGACCATAGGGGAAACCCGTGATGTTCTGGTGCCCGGTGTCGGTGACGACCAAGATGTCGTGCTCTCGGTAGCCACCCGCGCCGGGCATGCCTTCGGGCAACATGATCATCGGCTCGATCGACACCACCATGCCCGGTTCGAGCACCGTGTCGATGTCTTCGCGGAATTCCAGACCCGCTTCGCGCCCGTAATAGTGCGAGAGCACACCAAAAGAGTGCCCGTAGCCGAAGGTGCGGTACTTGAGCACGCCGTACTCTTCATAAATTTTGTTGAGCGCATGGGCCACATCGCAGCAGCGCACGCCGGGCTTGACCAGCTTCTGGCCTTCTTCGTGCACGCGCACATTGATTTCCCACAAGCGCAGCGACGCCGCATCCACATCGCCGAAGAACAGCGTGCGCTCCAGCGCGGTGTAGTAGCCCGAAATCATAGAGAAGCAGTTCAGGCTCAGGATGTCGCCGTGCTGCACTTTGCGCGTAGTCACCGGGTTGTGCGCGCCATCGGTGTTGATGCCGGACTGGAACCAGGTCCAGGTGTCCATCAACTCGGTGTGCGGGTAGCGCTTGGCAATCTCGCGCACCATGGCTTGGGTCGAGGCCAGCGCCACTTCGTGTTCGGGCACGCCTGCGTGCACGGCCGCCACCAAAGCGGCACCGCCCACGTCGCACACCTGCGCGCCGTTCTTGATGAATTCAATTTCCTCGGCCGACTTGACCATGCGCATGCGCATGCAGTCCGCGGCAATGTTGACAAACTCCACGCCGGGCAAGCGTGGCTTTGATTTTGTCCATGCGCTCCATCGGCAGGTGGTCAAACTCCAGGCCGACGCGGCCCTTGTTCGGAATCTCTTGCGCCAGCGCGCGGAAGTAATTGCCCTGCTGCCAGTCGGTGTAAATCAGGGCGCGGTCGCACACGCCTTTGCGCCAGGGCTGGCCGCCGTCGATGTTGGCGGCAATCAGCACCACCTTGTCCTGCGTCACCACCAGGCCGTAAAAGCGGCCGAAGGAGCAGAACAAAAAGTCGCTGTAGTAATTGATGTTGTGGTAGCTGGTGAACAGCGTGGTGTCCACGCCCTTCTTGGCCATCATGGCGCGCAATTTGCCAATCCGGTTGGCGTACTCAGCGTCTGTGAAGCTGTGGCGAACGCGCTCGCCGTTGTCGATATAAATCAGGTCGGGCATGGTCATGGCGGAAATCTCCTGGGTGGCTGGTCGAAAGGTCACTCAGTATTGCGGCAAGCCCCAAGGCGTGGTTTCTTTACTACGACAACATTCTTTCCTTAAATGCCAAACCAAGATCCCGCTTCTCCCGTTCTTTCTGGGGCGATGCTCCGAATCGGGGCGTGTACCGTGCCGTCAGGTTGCGAGGGCGATGCAAAACCGGTGGCTGCCGCAATGTCGCGGATGCTCTTGTCGCTGCGCTGCACCAGCAGCCGCGCCTGCGCCAGGCGGATGTCTAAGTACACCCGCTCCGGCGTCTTACCAAACTTGGTTTTGAACAGGCGCTGCAAGCTGCGCAGCGCCATGCCCGTGAATATGCGCGACCTCGGCCATGGTCAGCGGCTCGGCCACGTTGGCTTCCATCAGGCGCAGCGCCTCCACCGCCTTCGGGTGTGTCACCCGGCTCTGGTGGATGATGGAGACGGTTTGCACATCGGTCAGGCTGCGCCGCTCGGCCACCAGCAGGTTCGCCACCTCGTTGGCCAGTTGGCGGCTGCCGGGTGCTTGCGTGAGCAAATAGGTCATCAAATCCAGTGGTGCCACGCCGCCGCTGCAGGTGTAGCGGTCGCGGTCGACTTCAAAAAAATGCTGGGTCACGACAATTTTGGGGAACTGCTCGGCCAGCGCCTCGTGGTCTTCCCAGTGGATGGTGCTGCGGTAGCCGTCCAGCAAGCCGGCCTGCGCCATCAGGTACGCGCCGGTGTCGATGCCGCCCAGCGGAGTGCCGCTGGCCGCCATCTTCTTGAGCCACAAGGTGAGCGGGCGCAAGCCCCGCTTGGGGATGGGGTTGGGCCCGATCACAAAGACCACGTCCAGGCCCGGTGCGCCCGCCAGGCTGTGCTGCGTCATCACCTGAATGCCGTCGCTGGATGCTACCAAGCCGCCGTCCACCGACAGCAGCACCGAGCTGTAGGCGGCGCGTCCCAAGCACCTGGTTGGCCAGCCGCAGCGGATCGACGCAGGCACTCAGCGCAATCAGCGAAAAATTCGGCACCACCACCAGGCCCGAATACCAGCGACGGCCGCAGCTGCGCGGTCGCGCGGCGCTGCGGTGTGTCGGGGCTGGCGTTCATGAGTGGTGGGGTCGGGTAGGCGTTGAGAATTTGGAGGGTGCCAGGAGCTGGTTTGGATTCAGTGGCCGCACTGTAGCGTTTGTGCGCGCGCCTGCTGCGCACCAGGCGGCGCAGGGCCTGCAGCAGCTCGCGGCGCAACGCACGCCAGCTCCGGCCCGGCCCGGCCGTCATGGTAGGCGTGTGGCGTGGCGGCGTAGCGCCAGGCCTCCAGCCGCAGCAGCAGAGCCTGCACCTGCGCGCTATCCGGCCAATCGCTGTTGTCCAAGGCTTGGGCGAGTGCGCGCGGTGTGGCATGGGGCGCTGTATCCAGGCCGGCGACCTGCAGCCTGCGCTGCGCGGTGCGAAGCAAGCGCAGCCAAGGGTCGGTTTTTTGCAGCCCGCGCAAGCCCATGAGGGCGCTGCCCGCGCTGAACACCAGCAGCAGAACCGCCAGCACACGGCCCAGGTCTTCGCCATCCGGCGCGCTGAAACCCAGTTGGCGCAGCAATTCAAACTGCTGTGTTTGCGCGTAGTTCAGCACCCACTGGTTCCAGCGGTTGTTTCCGGCTTCCCACAGCGCGCGGACACGGGGCAACAGACCCGGGCTGACCGTGAAGAGCGCTTGGGCCAAAGCGCCCTGCGGCGCTGCCAGCGCGGGTGCGCGCAGGGCGCGCTCCGGCGCGACCAGGCTGGTGGGGTCGATACGCTGCCAGCCGGTGTCGGGTAACCAGACTTCGGCCCAGGCGTGGGCGTCGCTTTGGCGCACGGTCCACACACCATCGACCGGGTTGGCCGCCCCGCCTTGGTAGCCGGTCACCAGACGCGCCGGTATGCCCATCGCCCGCGCCAGCACCACAAAAGCCGAAGCAATGTGCTCGCAATAACCCTGCTTGCGGTCGAACCAGAATTCGTCCGCCGTGTGCACGCCGTAGACGCCGGGGTCCAGCGTGTACCGGTAGCCTCCGTTGCGCAATTGCGCAAGCGCCGCTTCCACCAAGGCCGCGCTACCAGCCGCCTGCAAGCGCGGGTCGCTGCGCAGCGTGCGCGCCAGTTCCACGGTGCGCGGATTGAAGCCCGCTGGCAGCAGCAGATAGCGCCGCAGTGCCGGGCTGGCAATCAAGGGACCCAGCGCATACGTGGCATAGGCCGTGGCCTGGTAGCGCAGCAGATTGGATACGGGCTTGTCGGTTTGCCAGTGCAGGTCTGGGGTGGTTTGTACGCCATAGCCGGTTACAACAGGTGCGTCCGGTGACGCGTCCAGCGCCAGCAGCCAGGGCTGCTGGGTCGGCTCCAGCGTGATCGCGTAGCCGATGCCTGCGCCTTGAATCTGCAGCTCGGGGGTTTGCACCCGGTTGGGCGGCGCCTGCGCTGCCAGCCAGGTGCGGCCGTCAAACGCAGCCAGCACCGGACCGCGGAAATACAAGCTTTGGCGCGGCGGCACAGGCCCGGCAAAGTCGACCCGGAAGGCCACGCTATCGTCCAGCGCGATGGAGGCCATGCTGCCCGGACTAACCTGGTCGGACAGGCCGCTGCGCGCTTGCAGTACATCCTGGGGCAAGCTCCACAAAGGCCCGATGCGTGGGAACAGCAAAAACAAGACCACCATCACTGGCGTGCCCAGCAACGCCATGCGCCCGGCAATCCGGGCCGATTGCCACAGCGGCGCGGGATCCACCGGCCGCTGGCTGTTGACCAGGGCGGTCAGCAAGCCCCACATCCCCATGAGCATCATCGCTGCCGTGAGCAGGCTTTGCGAATAGAAAAAGTTGGACAGCAGGGTAAAAAAGCCCAGAAAAAATACCACCATGGCGTCGCGCGCGGTGCGCAGCTCTAAGGTTTTGAGCGCCAGCAGCAGCACCAGAAAAGCCGTTCCGGCTTCACGCCCGATCAGGCTGCCAAAGCCGTACAGCGTGGCCCCGACGGCGAGTATCAACAGCAAGCCCATGGTCCAGCGGCCCGGCAGCGGCCCTGCGCGCCAGGCCAGCCCGGCGCGCCACAGCAGCACAGCGAGGCTTGCGCCGCTGCACCACAGTGGCAAAAATGGCAGTTGGGGGCTGATGAGCCAGGCCACCAGCACCACGAGAAAGAGCGTGTCGCGCTGTGCGCGCGGCATCGCCCGACGCATCGCTGCTAGTTGCCCGGGGGTTGCCATGTCAGGGCTCCAGCTGCGGGTACAGCGCCAGGGCGCGCAGGCAGCTGTTGCGGTGTGCCAGTCCCTGCTGCGGCGCGATGGTCTTGGCCCCGAGCCGCATACCGAAACGCAGCTCTTGCTGGTGGGCGGCCAGCACCCAGGCGCACAAGCGGGCCAGCCGGGCTTCGGTGTCGGATCCGGCGGGCAGGCCGGTGCGCGCCAGGTCGAGCCAGACCTCCCCACACGCGCTGCCAGTGGCTTCACGGCTGACCAAGGTGTCGCGCAGCGCGGCCTTTTTCCAAAGCACAGTTTTCAAGGGGTCACCCGGGCGGTAGGGGCGCACACCGTCCCAATCTTCTATGCCTTCATCGGCACTGTGGCGCTGGCTGCCCGCCGCCCGCAGGCCCGGCGTCGGCGCGACCGGTAAGTCGGGGGCGCGCGGCTCCGGCGCGGGGTAGACCAGCACACGCGCTGCGGTGCGCCAAACCGTCCAGACCCGGAAGGTGCCCAGCGGAAAGCAGGTTTGCACGGTGAGTGGCGGCAGGCTGTGCAGGCCCCGCACGGGAGCCAGCCAGTTCAGCGCCAGCATGCTGGAACCGTGTGCGGGAATATCGGCCCAGGCCCAGTTTTCGCTGCGCCAGACGCCCAGCCCCACCGCGTAGCGGGTGCGCGGCCCGGGGTTGCCCACTTGCACGGTTGCGCGAAGCGTGGTCCCGGCAAATACCGCAGGCGGCGGGTGCAATTGCAGGGTGAGTCCACGCAGCGTGGCGTGCGCCACATGCATGCCGACCAGCGCGCTTCCCGCCAGCAAAAACGTCAGCACATAGCCCAGGTTCAGCTGGTAGTTGATGCTGCCCAGCAGCAAGATCAGCAGCGTCACGCCCAGCAACCATCCGGCGCGGGTCGGCAGGATGTAGACCGTGCGCTGGGTCAGCACCGTGGTGTCGGCAGGCGGGATGCGGTTCAGGAAGAAGCGCTGCCAGCGGCTGCCGGTGCGGGTGACCCCAAGGGCAGCGGTACTTTGCACCGCGACCTCAGGGTAGCTTGACCGCGCGCAACAGGGCCTCGACCTGTTGCATTGCGGTGCGCCCGCTGTCAACCGCAGGCACCAAGCGGTGCGCCACCGTGACGGGCAGCACCCGGCGCAGATCGTCGGGCGCGACGAAGTCGCGTCCTTCCAGGAATGCCTGCGCTTTGGCCGCACGCAGCACCGCCATACCAGCGCGCGGGCTCAGGCCCTGCACAAACCACGATCCCGTGCGCGTGGCGTCAATCAGGTCTTGGAGATAGTCCAAGAGCGCGGGTGCGGCGTGCACGGCTTGCACCGCATCCTGTAACTGCCCCAGCTGCTCGGCGTTCAGCAGCCCTGGCAATTGGGCCAACTGCGCCCGGCGATCGGCGCCGCTCAGCAGCTGCCGCTCTGAGGCGCGGTCCGGATACCCCAGCGAGACCCGCATCAAGAACCGGTCGAGTTGCGACTCGGGCAGGGGGTTGGTGCCGGACTGGTCCAGCGGGTTTTGGGTGGCGATCACAAAAAACGGCACCGGGAGTGCACGGGTTTCGCCGTCCACACTGACCTGGCGCTCTTCCATCGCTTCCAGCAGGGCGCTTTGGGTCTTGGGGCTGGCGCGGTTGATCTCGTCTGCGAGCAGCACCTGGGTGAACAGGGGGCCGCGGTGGAAGACAAAGCGCTCGCTCGTGCGCTCAAAGACTGACACGCCGCTCAGGTCGCTGGGCATCAGGTCGGAGGTGAACTGCACCCGCGAAAAAGCCAGTCCAAAGGTGCGCGCCAGGGCTTGCGCCAGCGTGGTCTTGCCAACGCCGGGAACGTCCTCAATCAGCAAGTGCCCCCCGGCCAGCAGGCAGGCGATGCAGGCGTCAATTTCCTGCGCCTTACCCACAATCACGGATTGAAGCTGCTGGCGGATAGATGCAATGAAAGATGGCAAATTCATATGGCAACCTTAACCGATAACCGTGGCGCGGGCTTCAGCGGGTTAGCGGACAGCGGCAATAAGTTGGCTGGCCTGCTTATTGCTATCTTGGAGGCATGCCCAATTTACCCACTTTGGTTAGTACGGTCCCGGTGAACTGCTGGAAGTGCCGATTTTTCGCCACCAGCTGGGATCCCAAGCTGCCGTATAGCTGCAAATTACTGGGTTTCAAATCGCGGATGATGCCGTCCCAACAAGTATTGGCCTTGGACGGGCGACCCTGCCAGGGCTTTGACGCCAAACCTGCGCTGCCCAAGCCGGCGCAGGCGAGGCCTGCGTTGGCCATGCAGCGCTGACGCGCGGCTCAGGGCGGGCTTTTAGCGGCCGCTACAGGTCTTGAGCGGCAAGCACTTGCCGCCGGTCGGCAAGGCGTCGACAAACCGACGAAATTGGATGGCACGGCTCCTGCTTATCAGGGTTTCCGAACCCTATAAACACGTTCACCGATGTCCAACTCGACCCATCCCCTCCATGCATTGTGGCTGGACCCGTTCCGGGCGCTGCGGCCCCAGGATCAGTCTGCTCTGACCGATCTGGGCATGGATGTGCACGTCGTGCGCACCCTGGATGAACTGGGTGCCCCGATACGCGCTGGCGCGGTGGATCTGGTGGTGGTTGGTTTGGGTCAGGACTGCGATCTGTTGCAGGCGGTCAAAGACATGATCGACGCCTGCCCCAGCGACTGCAAACGTCCTTCCATCCTCTGCCGCGTAGAGCGGCGCAATTTAGAAGTCACCGTGGCCGCTATGCGCACCGGTGCTTTGCATGTGATCGCCACCGACGACTGGGCTGTTGCCACCTGGGAGGCTGCGCTGCAACCGGTGCAGCAACCCGAGCAAGACAAAAACGCTGAGACACCTGTCGCCAAGACTTCTGCCGTGCCGGCTGTGCGCGATGTGATCTATGTGGATCCGGTCAGCCGCAATTTGCTGGCCTTGGCCCAACGCGTGGCGCTGGCCAATGTGAATGTGCTGATCGAAGGCCCAACCGGCGCTGGTAAAGAGGTGCTGGCGCGTGTGCTGCATGAATCGTCCGTCGTGGCGCGCGGCCCATTCGTCGGCCTGAACTGCGCTGCGCTGCCCGAGCACATGATGGAAGACCTGCTCTTCGGCCATGAAAAAGGCGCGTTCACTGGCGCGGTGAAAGACCACCGCGGCTTGTTTGAACAAGCCCAGGGCGGTACCTTGTTCCTCGATGAAATTGGCGAGCTGCCCATGCATTTGCAGTCCAAGTTGCTGCGCGTGTTGCAGGAGCGCACATTGACCCGTTTGGGTTCTGAGCGCCCGGTGGCCTTGAACGTCAAGATCGTCGCTGCAACCAACAAAAATCTGCGCGATGCGATTGCGCAGCGCGAATTCCGCGAAGACCTGTATTTCCGCCTGAGCACCTTCAAGCTGCGTATTCCGCCTTTGCATGAGCGCAAGGGCGACATTCTGCCGATGGTGGTGCGCATGCTGGCGCGCAATTGCGCGAACACCCAAACCCAGCCTTGGGAGCTCACCCCCGACGCGCAGCATGCGCTGTTGGATTACCCCTGGCCTGGCAATGTGCGCGAACTGGAAAACGTGGTGCAGCGCGCCATGGTGATTTCGGGTGACCATGTGATCGACCTGCAGCATCTGATGTTCGACGACTCGGTCAATCCCTTGGATTTCATGGACGGCGCGGATCTGTCCATGCCCCGTACGGCTTACAGCCCCAGTTACTTTGACAAGCCTGCGGTTCAACCCCCTTCGGCCATGCCCCAGAGTTTGCATGCCACGGTCAAAAGCAGCGAGTTTTCGGTGATCCAGGCTGCGCTCATGGAGAGCAAAAGCCGTGAAGAAGCCGCCCAGAAGCTGGGCATCAGTCCACGTACCCTGCGCTACAAATTGGCGCGCTTGCGTGAAACACCTGACGCTGTGGGCTCTGCCGCCTGACCCGCGCCGCATCGATAAGGACACACGCCATGATTGAAAAAGCCACCTCCGCATCCAGCATCGCCTCGATGCTGCAGACCTTGAAGAGCCATGCCGCGCAAGCCGGCGGCGAGGGCATTGAAGGCTTGGGCGGACAGTCGGTTCCCAAAACCGATTTTGCGGACATGGTTCGCCAGGCGGTGAAGGAAACGAACAACCTGCAGATGGATTCACAGGCAACCAACAACGCTTTCGAGCGGGGTGAGCAGGTGCCGTTAACGGACGTCGTATTGAAGATGCAGAAAGCATCGCTGTCGTTTGAGGCCACCTTGCAGGTGCGCAACAAGGTGCTCAAGGCCTACGAAGACATCATGAATATGCCGGTGTAAGCCAGCACCCCGTACGACACATTCCGCGCTGAAAGACTTTTTATATGGCCACCGCACTTGCTAATACCGGCACTTTTGTACCCGCATCGGTCGACGAGCAGCCGCTGGCAACCCGCAGCGGCAATGACCGCCGCGCCGGGGCGCAGGGCGGTAATTTGGCGACCAACAACCCGGGTAACGGCGGCGCCATGGCAAACGCCAACAGCATGAACAACGGCGGCATGGTTGCCAATGGCTACAACAACGGTGGCATGGTTTCGCCTGAGGATTACAGCGGACTGTTCGGCCCGATCCAGCGCACCCTGGCGCAGCCCGCGGTCAAGCGGGCTTTGCCGGTTCTGGTGATTGCGCTGGTGTGCCTGCTGTTTGCGGTCATTTTTGTGGCCATGAACCAGCCCGCGTACCGCCCCGTGATGACCGGTGTGACCGAGGGCGATCAACAGGCCGTGTTCGAGGCGCTGAAAGCCGCAGACTACAAACCGATTATTGACAGCGCCAACGGCCAGGTCACCGTGCCGACCGACCGCTACCACGCAGCCCGCATCTTTTTGGCGTCCAAAGGACTTCCCAAAACCATGCCCACAGGCCTGGATGCCTTGAAAGAACAGTCGGCACTGACGACCAGCCAGTTCATGGAGCAAGCCCGCTACAACGCGGCCATGGAGCAAGAACTGGCACGCACCATTTTGCAAATCGAGACGATACAGACCGCCCGGGTGCATTTGGCCATTACCAAGCCATCGGTATTTGTGCGCGACCGCACGCCGCCCAAGGCCTCGGTGGTGGTGACGCCGCAGTCCGGACGCACCGTCAGCCCCCTGCAAGTGCAGGCGATGGTGCATTTGATTGCTTCCAGCGTGCCTTTGCTCACGCCCGACAACGTGGTGATCGTGGACAACTTCGGCAAATTGATGACCGAGAGCGCCAGCGAACTGGCCATGGGTTTGACCGCTGGCCAGACCAAGCACAAGCAAAACCAGGAAGACCTCTATCGCCAGCGCGTGCTGCAAATTCTGTCGCCCATCGTGGGTGATGCCAATGTGCGTTCCCAGGTCAACCTGGCCTTGGATTTCAGCCAGACCGAAACCACGGTGGAAGACTATGACACGGCTGGCAAGGGGCCCAAAACCCGCTCCGAGATCATCAGCGAAGACCGCAACAGCTCCAAAGAAGCCAGCGGTGTACCGGGCACTTTGTCCAACACCGCGCCGCCTGCGCCCACGACCACGGGCAATACCCAGGCCACACCCCCCCCTGGTTCGGATGAGCGCAACACGATTGCCGCGCGCAGCACCCGCAACTAT
This sequence comes from Rhodoferax sp., assembly GCA_964203415.1. GTDB lineage: Bacteria > Pseudomonadota > Gammaproteobacteria > Burkholderiales > Burkholderiaceae_C > Allorhodoferax. Next base: position 10,465 of record CAXNME010000002.1, on the reverse strand, counting down.
GAAATTGACCGTTCGGTGCGCCACACCAAGAGCGCCACCGGTGACATCCAGCGTTTGAGCGTGGCCGTGGTCATCAATGAACGGGCACCCACTCCGCAACCCAAGAACGACAAGGGCGAGGATGTGCCGCCGGTTCCAAACCCCTATACGCCAGAGGAAATTGAGCGTATGACACAGTTGGTGCGCGGGGTGGTGGGTTTCGATGAGACTCGCAAAGACGTGGTCAGCGTGGTGCAAGCCAAGTTTGAGCCGGAAATACCCGTGGACCTCAGCATTCCCTGGCACAAGGATGAATCGATCATGAACAGCATCAAAGTTGCAACCCTGGGGGTGGCATTTATCGGATTTTTGTTGATCATCGTGCGCCCTTATGTGATGCACACGCTGAACAAGGAAAAAGAAGCTGCCGCTGCCGCTGCCAAAGCCATTCAGATGGAGCAGGAAGCCATCGTCGCCACCGCGCAAGCTGCGATTGCGGCGGAAGAGTCGGCCAAACGCGAAGCGCTGGCCTTGGAAAATCCGGCCGCCGAGGCGGAGGAAGAGCCCAACGGCGCCGAAACCTTGGCGGAAATCAAGGCCAAGATGAAGCCGAAGAAATCGAATATCTCGGCGGAAATGCTCGATACCGCCAACACCTATGATGACAAAGTGGCACTGATCCGGATGGTGGTGGCCGAAGACCAGGGCCGCGTGGCCAGCGTCTTGAAGAACATGATCAGAATTGGTTAAACGCCAGCGCTTCCCATTCAACTAGCGGACGACTCTCACCATGGCAGATTCAGACAACAGCGCCGACGGCTACGCCACGGAGGCATTGCGCCAGGAAATGGCGGCGATGACCAGCACCCAGCGTGCGGCGGTTCTCATGCTGTTACTGGGCGAAGAGCAGGCCTCCGACATCATCCGCTTCCTCAACCCGAAAGAAGTGCAGGCCCTGGGTGCCGCGATGGTGCAGGTGCAAGATTTGTCGCAAGAGGCGATCAACGTGGTGCTCGATGAATTTGTAGCCACGATCAAGAAGCAAACCAGCCTCGCCTTGGGCACGGCCGATTACGTGGAAAAAGTTTTCAAGCGCGCCTTGGGCGACGACAAGGCGGCATCGGTGCTGGGGCGTATCTCGCCCGGGGCCGGCAGCAAAGGTCTTGAAATTTTGTCCTGGATGGACGCGCGCTCGATTGCCGACATGATCCAGGCCGAGCACCCCCAGGTGGTGGCGATTATTTTGTCGGTTTTAGAGCCCATGGTCGCCGCAGACGTACTGGCATTTTTGCCGATGGACAGCCGCGCCGAGGTCATTCAGCGCGTCGCCAGCCTGGAGACGGTGCAACCCTCGGCCATGGTGGAACTCGAAGCCATTATGAAGAAGCAGTTCTCCACCAATAGCTCGGCCAAGTCGTCGAGTTTTGGTGGCGTCAAAGCGGCTGCCAGCATCATGAATTTAACGAAGACTGCGTTGGAAGCAGCTGTGATGGGGGGACTCAGGGATTTGGACCCGGACATGATGCAAAAGATCCAGGACAACATGTTCACCTTTGAGAACCTCACGGGCGTGGATAACAAAGGTATCCAGACCATCATGCGCAATGTTGAGCCAGACCTCATGATGAAGGCACTCAAAGGTGCCAGCGATGCGGTGAAGGACAAGTTCCTTGGCAATATGTCAGAGCGTGCCCGCGGAATGTTCAAAGACGATATGGAGGCGCTGGGCCCCATGCGTCTGGCCGATGTGGAAGAGGCCCAAAAAATCATCATGCGCGCTGCGCGCAAACTGGCCGATGCCGGCGATCTGGTGCTGGGTGGCGGGGCGGACTATGTGTAAGCAGCCCCGAGCCAGTCTATCCCGTCATTGAGCATCAGCTTCCACCATGTTCAAGCCGCACGAATTGATTCAAGCGGGTTCTGCTGACGTGCCGCTGCTATCCGACGCGCCCCAGGGGCATGCGGCGGCAGTGGACGATGTGCGTCGCAGCGAGGTGAAATTCGCCCGGGTCTGGCAGCCGACGGATTTGTTCGGCAACAAAGCGCCTGCGGGCGGCTTTGTTTCGCAGCCCGGGTCTGCGATTCCCGTCAAAAACTTTGCTATCCAGGATGTGGATTCGCTTTTTTTGATTGGGCCGCGCAGCACTGCCCCCGTGGCACTTGAGGGTATCCCCATGGCGCAAGCCAATGCGTCTGATGCGCAAGGTGGCGAGCCCCATGATGGCGGAGATGGACAAGAAGATGCTGCGCCGGAGCAGGCACCAAGCCACTCGCAGCAAGCCGTCGATGACGCCCGCGCCCAAGGATTCGCCGACGGCATGGAAGAGGCCCGTGCGCAACTCTACGACCAGATACGCGCAGAACTTGAATCGGAGACGCAGGCCAGCGCCCAAGCCCAAACGCTGGTTGACCAGGCATTGGTCGATGCACTGCAAGCCGCTGCACAGGCCATGCGCCAGGATCCCCAGCAGTTTGTGGAGCCGGTGAAGCGCCTGGCCTTGCACATCGCAGAACAACTGGTGCTGGGCGAATTGCGCTTGGACGGCGCAGTCATCGACCGCCTGGCGCAACGCTGCGTCGATGATCTGGCTGCCAACGAGATGTCAGCCGTGGTGCTGGAGTTGCACCCCGACGACTTGCACGCCTTGCACGATTTACGCAAGCGCGCCGGGCTGGCAGAGAAAAATCTCCCGCAACTGATGGCCAACGATGCATTGCCCCCTGGCAGCGTGCGTGCCAGTGCCAACGACGCGGTCGTAGAGGATTTGATCACCCACCGTCTGGCCGCTATCGCCCGCACCTTGCTCATGGACGAAGACCGGCTGCGTAACCAATCGGCCTTCAGCCCCGAGCGCTTGGCCGCTGAGCGCCTTAGCAGCACGGCGGTGCAGGACGTCCCCGCGCGCATGCGCCCCACCGGTCCGGAAATCCACGCCGATGTGCTGGACCTGGAGGACAGCGATGTTTGACTTCGAAGCGGAGGTGGACCGCAGCATTTCGCTCCTGCAGAAAAAAGCCCAGAGCGTGCCGGTGCGCAGCGGAACCGTGGTGCGCCTGGTCGGGCTGCGCATGGAAGCGCGCGGTTTGATGGCACCCATTGGTGCTTGCTGTGCTGTGGAAGGGACCAGCGGCCACCGGATTGAAGCCGAGGTCGTGGGATTTTCGGACAAGACTTTGTATCTGATGCCGTTTTCTGAACCGGTGGGCATCGGCCCCGGTGCTTCGGTGCGCGTGCTCAGCGAAAGCGGGCATGCCGATCTGGGCGAAGCTTTGCTGGGCCGGGTGATCGACGCCCAGGGCGCGCCGCTGGACGGTATGCCCAGACCGGTTTGCGAAGACCAGCTTAGCCTGTTCGGCCTGCCGCTCAACCCCATGGAGCGCGGAACGATTGACCGCGTGCTGGATGTGGGCGTTAAGGCGATCAATGGTTTGCTCACGCTGGGACGCGGCCAGCGTCTGGGATTGGTGGCAGGCTCCGGTGTTGGCAAAAGTGTGCTCTTGGGCATGATGACCCGCTTCACGAAAGCGGATGTCGTGGTGATTGGATTGATAGGTGAGCGTGGGCGTGAGGTCCAGGCTTTCATCCACGAATCACTGGGCCCCGAGGGCTTGGCCAAATCGGTGGTGATTGCGGCACCGGCCAATATTTCCCCCGTGCTGCGGCTCAAAGCCGCGCACCTGACCCATGTGATTGCCGAGTATTTCCGCGACCAGGGCAAAGACGTGCTGATGCTGGTCGATAGCCTGACCCGCGTGGCCCATGCGCAGCGCGAGATCGGCTTGGCGATTGGCGAGCCGCCCACCAGCAAGGGCTATCCGCCTTCGGTTTTTGCCTTGCTGCCCAATTTGATTGAGCGCGCCGGTGTGGGGCGCAACGGCCACGGATCGATCACCGCGATTTACACCGTGCTGGCCGAGGGCGACGACGGTAACGACCCGATTGTGGACATTGCCCGCGCCTCTTTGGATGGGCAGGTCATGCTCTCGCGCAAACTGGCGGATGCGGCCCACTACCCCGCAATTGACCTCAATGGATCGATCTCGCGCGTGATGCAGGTTCTGCTCGCGCCCGCGGAGCTCAAGATGGCCAATCGCTTCCGGCGCTTGTGGTCGCTCTACCAGCAAAACGTGGACCTGATCCAGGTCGGCGCGTACCAGAGCGGCTCGAATGCGGAGATTGACCAGGCTATCGCCCTGCGTCCGAAGATGGAAGCGTTCCTGCAGCAGGATATGCATACCGGATTCGATGAGCAGCCCACGCGCCAGAGTTTGCGCGAACTGATGGAGGGCTGACCATGGAGGCCCCCCGTTCCTGTTGGGCTGCGCTGGAAGACAAGGCGCAGCGACGGATCAACGAATTGCAAGCCGAGATAGCGCAGGCAGGCCAGCTGCTCGAGACGCTGTATGCCAGCCGCACCCGCTTGCTGACCCTGTACCAAGAATACCGCGACCAGTTACAAAACCGCACCGAACAGTTGGGCATGCAGGAAGACATGAACCAGCGCCAGTTCATGTCCCAGCTGCAGACTTTGCACAACCGGGTGGAGGCAGACATTGAGCGCACGATGGCGCACCAGACGGCTTTGCAAGCTGCTTTGCGCGAAGCCGATACCGAACGCTTGAAGATGAAGACCTTGCGCGAGAACGCCCAGGCTTTGCACAACAAAGAAGTGGCGCGGCAGGAACAGCACGCGATGGACGCGCTGGGCGTGCAGCAGTACAACCGCAAGGCTGCGTGATGGCGCAAACGGCACAATCCGGCGATCTCGTCTTGCCCTCGGCGCTCGGTGCAGGCGCGCCCGGCGCGTCGGGTGGTTGGCTGTGGCATTGGCGGGCCTGGCAGGCGCAAGCCCGCTGGGCCGCGACCACGCAGCAAATCGCCCGGTGGTTGGGCGGCGTTTCACCCGGAAGCACCGAGCTCTTGCTGATTGGTGCCAGCGGCGGCTGGATGATGAGCAGCGCCTGGCTGCAGCGTTTCCGTTCCGTGCGCGCCTTTGACCTGGACCGCTGGAGCGCTCCGGTGTTCCGTTATCGCCATGGCCCGGCATTGGAGCAATCCCGCACCACGCTGGTGTACCAGCAGCTTGATGCTTTGCACTATTTGCCTCAGTTGTTGCGCACCTACCCCGAGGCCTTTGTGCTGTTTGACAATGTGCTGGGTCAATTGCGCTTTGTCCACAAGCGCATCGATGCTGCCGAAGCGCAGTTGCATGCCATTACCCGCATGCTGCGTGGCCGCGAGTGGGCCAGCGTGCACGATGCCTATTCCGGCCGGGTCGGTGCATCCGCGTCACAGGCTACGCCAACCTTGGGGCCCTTGCAGACCGTGCGGCCGCGCGCGGTTGCTGGTGCATTGCCGCAGTTTTCCATCGCAGAACGGCAGTGGTGCGCCCAAATGGGCGTGCAAGGCACGTGGCTGGACCATTTAACCGCCGGTGTTTTTCCGGCTGGCACCGCGATTCAGCACATGGCTTGGCCTTTCAGCCGGGAGCATCGGCACTGGCTGCAAGCCGCCTGGGTGCGGGCATAAACCGTTGGCAACCAAGTTTCGTACCCGTCGTCAAGTTAGCGTCGCCCGTGTCGATACTGCTTGATATCGATTAAATTAGCGGGATAAGCGCAGCGGTCCCCTGCTCCCGAAGTGAAAGAGATCCTATGAAACGCACCGTGTTGGAAATCGTCTTGGCGCTGGCTATGGCCGGCGCTGCTGCGTTTGGCTATATGTCTTGGAAACAGGCGGAGGGCAGCAAGGCTGCTATCGAGGAGCTGACCAAAGCATCCGAGGAGGCCACGGCCAAGATTGAAGAGGCCGAGAAATCGGCCAAGGTGGCTTCCGAGGAAATGGAGGCCATGGGCAAAGAGGCGCAAGCCGCCTCGGCCAAGGCCAGCCAGTTCGATGCGGTCAAAGCCGGCCTGTCCGGTGGCACCACGCTGGCCGATCTGGAGGCCGCCTACAAAAAAGAAAAGAACCTCAGCCCTGAGCGCTTGATTGGCCTGGCCACTTTGCGCATGCTGACCAAAGGCCCGGAAGACCCCGGAACGATTGAGGCCTATAAAAAAGCGCTGGCTTTGGCCGACTGGAGTAACCGCAAAAACACCATTTGCGCCGCCCAGATCGGTCTGGCGGCTACGGGTGAAAAAATCGAGGTGATGGCGGATTGCCTGCCCAAAGGCAGTCCCAAGGCGGCAGAAGGCCACGGTAAGGACGATGGCCATGGGAAAGACGCAGCACATGGCAAAGATGCCGCGCCGGCCAAGGGCGATCCGGCAGCCAAGGATGACGGCCACGGTAAAAAAGACGATGGGCATGCAAAGAAAGACGATCACGCTGCGGACGCACATGCCAAAGATGGCGGAAAGACTGCTGACAAAGCCGCTGACAAGCATGCGACCCCGCACTGGGATTACGAGGGCGAGATGGGTCCCGCGCGCTGGGTCAAAGAGTTTCCGACCTGTGGCAAAGGCACCAAGCAATCTCCGCTGAACATCAAAGGCCCATTTGTCAAGCAGCGCGTGGATTTGGCCCCCTCCTACAAGCCCGGCCCCCTGACCATGCTGAATAACGGCCACACGATACAGGTGAATATCCCGGCGGGCAGCAAGCTGCGGATCGACGGTGTTGCGTATGACTTGTTGCAATTCCATTTCCACCGGCCTAGCGAAGAGCAAATTGAAGGAAAGCCCATGGCCATGGTGGCGCACTTTGTTCATAAGAGTGCCGATGGCAAACTGGCAGTCATTGGTGTGCTGCTCAAGGAAGGCAATGAAAACCCCAACATCAAAACCCTGTGGTCCAACCTCCCGGCTGCTGAGGGTCCGCCGGTGGACGTTCCGGACGTGACATTCAACCCCGCCAACCTGCTACCCAGGGAGTTGGACTTCTGGAGCTACGACGGTTCCTTGACCACGCCTCCGTGCACGGAAGGTGTGCGCTTTTTCATCCTGCGCTCGCCGGTCAATATCTCTAAGGAGCAGGTGAACGCTTTCCCCTTCAAGATGAATGCCCGCCCGGTGCAGCCGCAAAACAACCGTGAAATCACCATTGGCCAAGCGCCGGTGGCTGTGGAAGGTGTTGCGACGTCATGAAAACCCCGCGCGCCGTCGGTGGCCAAACCATGCTGGCTGTGCTGGTCTCCGCTACGGCCGTGCTGCTGCTCGTATTGGGCTTGGGTGCTTTCGGTGTCTACGCAGGCTGGATCCACCTGGGGGCCTCGGCCGCCAAAGTGGCTGGTTCCAAACCAATGGATGCCATGGATAAAAATACCGGTCAAGCCAAGTTCATTTGTGAAGTCACGATCTCCATGCCGCAGCGCACTTTGGAGGCTGAGCCCAAGGTCTATAACGATATGCTGATTGCCGGTGTGGATTTCGACCAGAAAACAGGCTGGTACCAGGGAGACTTTGCGATTTCGGAAGGCAGCAAGGGCTCGCTCAAAGTCAATGGAACCAAGATTTCTGTCAGCCGCCCGGCGATGTTCGAACGCTTCGGTGTGGTGATCACCCAGGAAGAGTTCACCATCGACCGTGCAGATGGCAGCATTGTGCAGACCCTCACCTTCAAAAACGACAAAACCCGGCACATCCTCAAAGGGTTTTGCGGCGGTTTGACAACCGCACCCTTCTAAGCTGCTAACCGGCGCGCCGGGCGCGCGCCGTACCATTGCAGGCTATGTTTCTTCTTTCCAAGTTGGTCGGTTTGGCAACGGATCCCATGTTCTGGGTTGTGCTGGTGCTGCTGATCGCGGTAGTTCTGCTGCCACGGCGTCCGCAGGCCGCGCGCCGCTGGGTTCTTACGGCCTTAACCATTTTGCTGCTGGGAGGTTGGGCGCCGCTGCCCGACGCCTTGCTGCGGCATTTGGAGCGCCAATACCCGGACCCGCCCCCGTTACCTGCCCAAAGCTATGTGGGCGTGATTGTTCTCGGAGGTGCCTTGGAGAGCGGATATGTCGGTGAAGGAACGGAGGAGCCACAGGTCAATGGTGGCGGCCGAGCGCATGACGACGGTGCTGCCCCTGCTGCGCCAGGCCCCTGATCTGGAGGTGGTGTTCACAGGCGGCCAAGGCGAATATTTCGGTACTGGGCCCAGCGAGGCGGAGCGCGCGCGCCGCTTTTTCGTGCAATTGGGCTTGGACCCGCAGCGCGTCCGCCTGGAGAGACCAATCGCGCAACACCTATGAAAACGCGGTATTCACGGCCCGCTTGAGCGGCATTGATCCGCGCAAGCCCTGGATTTTGATCACGTCGGCAAGCCATATGCCCCGGGCTTTGGCGGTTTTTCGCAAGCAGGGCTGGAACGTGACTCCCTACAGTGTCGATTTCTATACCGGCCTGTCAACCCCTTGGACCAGTTATTCCCTGGGTATATCTGGCAAGTGGTACATCGCTTTGCACGAATACCTGGGCATCCTGGCCTACCGGCTGACCGGTCGCATCTGAGTGGCCCGCGCTCTCTAAAATCGCTTCTTTTCGCCCCCATCCCCCATCCATGACTTTTCTTGCCGAGACGCGGCGGCGCCGTACGTTTGCCATCATTTCCCATCCCGATGCCGGCAAGACTACGCTGACCGAGAAGCTGCTCTTGTTCTCCGGTGCGATCCAGATCGCGGGCTCGGTGAAGGCGCGCAAGGCCAGTCGGCATGCAACCAGCGACTGGATGGAAATTGAAAAACAGCGCGGCATTTCAGTGGCCAGTTCGGTGATGCAAATGGTCTACCGCGACCACGTGATCAACCTGTTGGACACGCCGGGTCACAAGGATTTTTCGGAGGACACCTACCGCGTGCTCACCGCCGTCGATTCGGCGCTGATGGTGATTGACGCCGCCAACGGCGTGGAGGCGCAAACCCGCCGCCTGATCGAGGTTTGCCGCCAGCGCGATACGCCCATCATCACCTTCGTCAACAAAATGGACCGCGAGGTGCGCGAGCCGCTGGACATCTTGGACGAAATCGAGCGCGAGTTGGGCATGCCCTGCGTGCCCATGACCTGGCCGGTCGGGCAGGGCAAGCAGTTTGGCGGTATCGTCAATTTGCGCACCCAGACCATGACGGTTTTCGAATCGGGCAGCGAGCGCCTGCCGCAGGATTTCGACGCCATGCCCTTGGCAAATCCAGACGCCTTGCATCAGCGCTTCGGCCACGAGTGGACGACCGCCTTGGAGAGCATGGAGTTGGCCACCGGCGCCTCGCCCGCTTGGGACCATGCGGCTTTTCTGGCGGGCAAGCAAACCCCGGTGTTTCTTCGGTTCGGGCGTGAACAACTTCGGCGTGATGGAGGTGCTCGACGCGCTGGTCGACCTGGCCCCCGCGCCGCAAAGCCGCACCAGCACCACCCTGGTCAACCGCCAGCCGCATGATCACAGGTGATGCAGCCTGATGACACGCCCTTTAGCGGCGTGGTGTTCAAGGTGCAGGCCAATATGGATGCCAACCACCGCGACCGCATTGCCTTTGTGCGCATGGCCTCGGGCAAGTACACGCCGGGCATGAAGCTCAAGGTCATGCGCACCGCCAAAGAACTGCGCCCCACCAGCGTGGTCACTTTCATGAGCCAGCGCCGCGAGGCCGTGGAAGAGGCTTATGCGGGCGACATCGTGGGCTTTACCACCCACGGTGGCGTGCAACTGGGCGACACCATTACCGACGGCAGCGTCAACCTGCAGTACACCGGACTGCCGTTTTTTGCGCCCGAGTTGTTCATGACCGTGGTGCTTGAAAAACCCGCTGCGCACCAAGCAGTTGCAGCAAGGCCTGGCGCAGCTGGGCGAAGAGGGTGCGATCCAGGTCTTCAAACCCGAAGTCGGCGGCAATATGCTGCTCGGTGCCGTGGGGCAGTTGCAGTTTGAAGTGGTGCAGCACCGGCTCAAAGGCGAGTACGACGCCGACATCCGCCTAGAAGGCAGCCAGTACACCGGCGCGCGCTGGATCACGGCGGACACGCCGGCCGAGTTGCGCGAGTTCGTCAACGCCTACCCCCAGCGCATGGCCAAAGACGCAGCCGACACACTGGCATTTTTGTGCACCAGCCCCTATGACGTGCGGCTGGCGCAGGAGCGGTTTCCGAAAATTCACTTCCACCCGCTGCGCGAGCACGCGGGTTTGAGTCTGGGCAGCGCGGGCTAGGCGGTGACACAGCCGTCACACCGGGGCTTGGTGGCCGTATTCGGCTCCACCTTGTTCCAGCTGGTGGGCATTTTCATGCTCTCGCCGCTGCTGCTGTTGATGCTCAAGCAAGCGGGTGTGTCCAACACGGTGGCCGGCCTGTTTGCAGCGACCACCTGGTTGGGCATTTTCATCATCACGCCGTTTGCTTCTGGCTTGGTGCGCAGGCTCGGGCGAAGGCGGGCTTTGTGGCTGGCCTCCGGGCTGCCGCTGCTCACGGTGTGCGGATTTTTATTGACCCGCAGCCTACCGGTCTGGTTCGTGCTGGAGTTGCTGGCCAGCATGGCCGGGGGCTTGCGCTGGGTGCTGGCCGAATCCTTTATTGC
>CAXNME010000001.1:0-282947 GCA_964203415.1 Rhodoferax sp. | reverse complement strand
CCGACGTGGCACCGCCCCAGTTGCGGTAATAGCGCACGCTTTTTTGCAGCATGGAGACCTTGCGGGCACCGCTGCCGCTCGCCACCCCTATCAAAAATTGCTGTGATAGCAAACACAGCCACCACCCCAAAGACCGGAACCTTATTTGAAGTATCACCTTCATAGTGACCTCTAAGTGCTTCATTTAGATAGCATTTTTGGCTTATTTTTTCTCAGGATACGCCTCTAAGTCTTTGATTTGATTGAAATTTTTAGCGCCCGACCCATTGCAAACCGTCAATTTCCTGATACAGTGGTAAAAAATCGCATTTCGTGGGAAAAATTCCCACAGATACCCTTATTCGGTTGGATTGACAAAACAGGTCGTGCGCAGTGTTCCAAGGTGCTTCTTCACTCAGTCTCGATAACAAAGGCCGGCTTTCGGTGCCGACCCGGCATCGTGATGTGCTGGCTGCTGTTGCATCCGGACAGCTGACGATCACCCGCCACCCCCACGGTTGCCTGATGGTGTTTCCCCGTCCGGCCTGGGAGCAGTTCCGCCAGCGCATCGTCGAGCTGCCCATGGCCGCGCAATGGTGGAAACGCATCCTGCTGGGAAATGCCATGGACGTGGAAATCGACGGTACCGGACGGGTGCTGGTCTCGCCCGAGTTGCGCGCTGCCGCCAAGCTGGACAAGGAAACCGTCTTATTGGGCATGGGCAACCATTTCGAGCTCTGGGACAAAGCCACCTACGAGGCCCAGGAAGCCCAGGCCATGCAGGGCGACATGCCCGATGTCTTCAAAGATTTCTCGTTCTGATGGAAGCTGACGTGCAGCCCGCGCACACCACGGTCTTGCTCCAAGAAGCGGTGGATGCGCTGCTGGGTGACGGTGTCGGTCCGCTGGCCTGCTTTGTCGATGCGACCTTCGGGCGCGGCGGCCACTCCGCGCTGCTGCTGCAACGCCTGCCCGCCGACGCTTCGCTGATTGCCTTTGACCGCGACCCGCAAGCCGTCGCCCACGCACAAACCCTGCAGGACCCGCGCTTTTCCATTCGCCAACAGCCCTTTTCTGAAATGGACGCCCTGGCAACGGGCAGCCTGGACGGCGTGCTCATGGATCTGGGCGTGAGTTCGCCGCAAATCGACAGCGCAGAGCGCGGCTTCAGTTTCCGCTTCGACGGCCCACTCGATATGCGCATGGACACCACACGCGGCATGAGCGTGGCGCAGTGGCTCGCAAGAGGCAGACATACAAACCCTGACGGAGGTGATTCGTGACTATGGCGAGGAGCGGTTTGCTGGCGCGATTGCAAAAGCAATTGTGGCGCGCCGCACAGAACACGGGCCCATCACCCGCACCACGGAGCTGGCCACGCTCGTGGCTGCTGCAGTCAAAACCCGTGAAAAGGGCCAAAATCCGGCCACCCGCACCTTTCAGGCACTCCGGATTTTCATCAACGCCGAACTGGAAGAACTCACGCAAGGTCTGAGCGCAGCACTGCGTTTGCTCAAGCCCGGCGGCCGGTTGGTGGTGATCAGCTTCCACTCGCTGGAAGACCGCATCGTCAAACAGTTCATTGCCGAACATGCGCGCGAGGTCTACGACCGCCGCAACCCCTTTGCCGCGCCCAAAACCATGGCCTTGAAGGCGCTGGGACGCAGCAAGCCCTGCGCCTCAGAAATCGCGGCCAACCCACGCGCGCGCAGCGCCGTGATGCGGGTGGCGCAGCGCCTGCCCCACGCCCCGCAGGCGGTGCGCGCATGACGCGCATCAATGCCTTGTTGCTGCTGGCCGTTGTGGCCACAGCCATGTATTTGGTGCGGGTTCAGTACGAATCGCGCCGCCTGTTTTCGGAACTGGACAAAGCCCGCTCTCAAGCCCGCCACTTGGCCATGGATGTGGAGCGTCTGGAGGTGGAAAAACGGGCGCAGGCCAGCCCCGGACGGGTCGAGCGCCTGGCACGTGAAAAGCTCGATATGCGCCAGCCTAACCCCAGCATCACCACCTACATGAGCTACCCGGCCGAGCAGCCGGGCCCGACAGCCAAAACCGATACACCATGAGCCGCAGCATCCAGTACACCTCCAGCCCCCTGCTGGCCAGCCGCACCCCGGTGTGGCGCAGCAAATTTGTGGTGGCCATGATTGCCCTGGGCTTTACCGGCCTGGGCGCGCGCGCAGCCTATATCCAAATTTTCAACAACGACTTTTTTCAACGCCAGGGCGTGGTGCGCTTTGCCCGCACCATCGAGTTACCGGCCAACCGGGGTCGCGTGCTCGACCGCAATGGGCTGATCCTGGCATCCAGCGTCCCGGCTGCCAGCATCTGGGCGATTCCCGAAGATGTAGACATCACGCCAGCGCAATCGCAAAAACTGGCCAAATTGTTGGACATGCGGGTCGAAGACCTAGGCAAAAAATGGGCCGATGAAGACAAAACTTTTGTCTGGGTGAAGCGCCAGGTTGACACCGAAACCGCCAAAGCCATCGGCGCGCTGGAGCTCAAAGGCATACACCAGAGCGCCGACTACCTGCGCCAATACCCGGAAGGCGAATCCGCCGCCCACATCGTCGGTTTTACGAATGTGGAAGACAAGGGCCAGGAGGGCGTGGAACTCTTCTTCAACCAGGCGCTTACCGGCAAATCCGGTCTGCGCCACGTGATCAAAGACGGTCGCGGACGGGTGGTCGAAGATGTGGGCGCGGTCATGCCGCCGTTGCCGGGTCAAGACGTGCAGCTGAGCATCGACAGCAAGATTCAGTTTTTCGCTTACCAAAAACTCAAAGAGGCCGTGGTCAACAACCGCGCGCATGCCGGTAGCGTGGTGGTGCTGGACGCCAACACCGGCGAGTTGCTGGCCATGGCCAACTACCCCAGCTACAACCCGCAAAAACGCGCTAACCTGAGCGGTGAGCAGCTGCGCAACCGGGCGCTGACCGACACCTTCGAGCCCGGCTCGGTGATGAAGCCCTTCACCGTCGGCATTGGCCTGGAGAGCGGGCGCATCAAGCCGGAGACCGTCATCGACACCGCTCCCGGGTCGATCTCCATCACCGGCGTGACCATCCGCGACACAAAACCCCATGGGGCCCTGAGCGTGGAGCAAATCATCCAGGTCTCCAGCAATGTCGGGACCACCAAAATCGCGATGCAGCTGCAGCCCAGCGAGATGTGGACCACCTTTGCCGCCGCTGGCTTTGGCGAGCGCCCCCAAATCGAGTTCAAGGGTGCTGTCTCCGGGCGGCTGCGGCCTTACAAAAGCTGGCGGCCGATTGAGCAAGCGACCGCCTCCTACGGTTACGGCCTGTCCGCGTCGCTGTTCCAGATGGTGCGCTCTTACACCGTCTTTTCCCACGACGGCCAGCTCATTCCCGCAACCCTGATGAAAACCGACAACCCGGCACTGGGTGCGCCGGTTTTTTCAGCAGACACAGCGGCCAAGATCCGCAAAATGCTCCACATGGCCGCAGGTCCGGGCGGCACGGGTCAAAAAGCGCAGACCATCGGCTATTCGGTGGGCGGCAAATCGGGCACTGCCTACAAGCAAATCGGCAAGGGCTATGGCAGCGAAGGCAACCGCAAATACCGCAGCTGGTTTGTCGGCTTGGCCCCTATTGACAAGCCGCGCATCATCGTCGGCGTGATGCTGGATGAGCCGACCGGTGGCCAGTATTACGGTGGCCAGGTAGCTGCACCCGTGTTCAGCGAACTGGTGCAACACAGCCTGCGCATCATGGGGGTGCAACCCGATATTTCGGTGCACCCGCAAATCGTCGCCGCGGCCGAAGAAGAGAGCTTTTGATGGACCTGCTGGCAAGCTCAGCTGACGCTCTGGCCTGGTTGCAGGCCCGTGTCACCGGTACGCTGGTCAGCGACAGCCGGGCTGTGCGCCCGGGAGACGGCTTTATCGCCTGGCCCGGTGCTGCCGTCGACGCACGCCGCCACGTAGCCGATGCCCTGCAGCGCGGCGCGGTGGCCTGCTTGGTAGAAGCCGACGGCGTGGCGGCCTGGGATTTCAAAGACGCGCCGGTTGCGGCGCTGCAGGACTTGCAGCCCCGGTTGGGCGGGCTGGCGGCGGCGTTTTTTGGCAGCTCCCGCGTCCAACTGCCGGTTTTTGCTGTGACAGGCACCAATGGCAAGACCTCCAGCGCCTGGTGGCTGGCGCAGGCACTGGCAGCGGTGTCCGAGGCTGCTTCACCGCAGCAGGCCGGGTTCATCGGCACGCTGGGTTGCGGCCTGATCAGCCACGGCAGCGCACCCGATGCGGGCACTCTAAGTCTCACCGGTTTGACCACGCCCGACCCGCTGACAGTGCACGCCGCCATGCACGCCTTTGCAGCGCAGAAAGCCTGCGGCTGCGCTATCGAAGCCTCGTCCATCGGCTTAGCGGAACACCGCCTGGACGGCTTGGCAATTGACTGCGCGATCTTCACCAACTTCAGCCAGGACCATCTGGATTACCACGGCACCATGGAAGCCTACTGGGCGGCCAAGCGCGCGCTGTTCGCCTGGCCCGGGCTGCGCAGCGCTGTGGTCAATATCGACGACGCCCACGGCGCAGCCCTGGCTGCCGAATTGCGCAACAGCACGCTCGATCTGTGGACCTGCTCAAGCCGTGAAGAAGCAAACCCTGACAGCACGCTTGCAGGCCCACAATGTCCGTGTAACCAACAACGGCATGGCCTTTGAAGTGCGCGAGGCGGAGCAGCAACAGACCGTGCACAGCGCGGTGCCGGGCACCTACAACGTGGCCAATCTTCTCGGCGTGATCGCTGCCTTGCGCAGCCAAGGCACGCCGCTGGCGCAGGCGGCGGCTGCCTGCAGCGGTTTGCACGCCCCGCCCGGGCGCATGGAGCCTGTCGTACCGGGCGGTGGTAATCCGCTGGTACTGGTTGACTATGCACACACACCCGACGGTCTGGCCCAAGCCCTGGCGGCTTTGCGTCCGGTGGCCTTGGCGCGTGGCGGACAACTCTGGTGCGTGGTGGGTTGCGGCGGTGACCGCGACCCGGGCAAACGCCCACTCATGGGTGCGGCCGCCGTGCACGGTGCTGATCGCGTGGTCTTCACCAGCGACAACCCGCGCAGCGAAAACCCCGAGAGCATCCTGGCGCAAATGGTCGCCCCGCTGGTGCCGAGTTCAGCGTGGCATATCGAAGCCAGCCGCGCAACGGCGATTGCTGAGGCCGTGCTGCAAGCGCATGACCGTGACCTGGTGCTGATCGCAGGCAAGGGCCATGAGACCAGCCAAGAGGTGGCCGGTCAACGCCACGCTTTTGACGACCGGATCCATGCCCGCAAGTCGCTGGAGGCGCGCGCCGCAACCCGCATGACGCTGGGCCATCTGGCCAAGTTGATTCCCAACAGCCAACTCAGCGCCAACCCGGCCAGCCCCTGGCTGCGCGTGCACACCGACACCCGCAGCACCCGGGCGGGCGATTTGTTTGTGGCCTTGCGCGGCGACACCTTTGACGCCAACCAGTTTCTGCCCCAGGCCCTGGCGCAAGGTGCGGTCGCGGTCCTGTGTCACCCCCAAACCGGCGCATCCGATGCCGCCGCCTTACCACGGATCGAGGTAGCCGACACGCAAGACGCCTTGACCCTACTTGGCACCAACTGGCGCGCGCAGTGGCATCTGCCCCTGATCGGCGTCACCGGCAGCAACGGCAAAACCACGGTCACGCAGATGATTGCTGCCATCCTGCATCTGCATGCGCCGCACGGCGCGGCGCTGGCCACGCAAGGCAATTTGAACAACCACATCGGCGTGCCGCTGACCGTCTTGCGCTTGCGCAGCGAACACCGCATCGGCGTGGTCGAACTCGGCATGAACCACCCCGGCGAAATCGCCCAACTCAGCGCGGTGGCACAGCCCACCGTGGCGCTGGTGAACAACGCGCAGCGCGAGCACCTGGAATTCATGCACACGGTGGACGCGGTCGCCGCCGAAAACGGGGCTGTGATCAGCGCCCTGCCCGCCCATGGCGTGGCCGTTTTTCCCGCAGACGATGTCTACACCGCCTTGTGGCGCAGCCTCGCCGGTACACGGCGCTGCGTCACCTTCAGCGACACGCCAGCCGCAGGTGCTGAAACCAGCGACAGCGTGTGCCTGCTGGATGCGCAATGGCATGGCGGGCACTGGCGGGTGCAGGCGCAGGCCCGGCTCGGCGAGCAGGTCGAGAGCCTGCAGTTCGACTTGCAGATTGCCGGGCGCCACAACATCAAAAACGCCCTGGCCGCCGCCGCCTGTGCGCTGGCTGCGGGTGTGCCTGCAGCGACCGTCGCGCAGGGCCTGTCGGCATTCGTTCCGGTGCAAGGCCGCTCGCGGGCGCTGTCACTGAGCCTGGACGGGCACAGCATCACGGTGGTGGACGACAGCTACAACGCCAACCCGGATTCGGTGCGCGCGGCCATCGACGTCCTGGCCGATCTGCCCGGCCCGCGCTTGCTGGTCTTGGGCGATATGGGCGAAGTGGGCAGCCAAGGCCCGGCCTTTCACACAGAAGCCGGCGCATACGCCGCTACCAAGGGCATCGAGCACGTGCTACTCAGCGGCACCCTCAGCCGCCATGCCCATGCCGCCGCGCCAGGCTCTCAGCACTTTGACGATATGCCTGCGCTGCGGCAAGCCGCTGTGGCCCTGTTACCCCAGGTGGCCAGCGTGTTGGTCAAAGGGTCCCGCTTCATGCGCATGGAGCAGGTGGTGGACGCTGTCACCCAGGCCTGTGCCGCACCACAAAAAGAAAAAACACCGCAGGGAGAAGCAACATGCTGCTAACGCTGGCGCAGTGGCTGCAAGCCATGTCGCCCGAATACGGGATCTTCCGGGTATTCCAGTACATCACCCTGCGGGCGGTGATGGCGGCCATGACGGCGCTGGTGATCGGCTTGGCTGCCGGGCCGTGGGTGATCCGGCGTCTGACCGCACTGAAAATTGGCCAGCCCATACGCGGCTACGGCATGGAAACCCATCTCAGCAAGAGTGGCACACCCACCATGGGCGGGGTGCTGATCCTGATCTCGATCACCGTGTCAACCCTGTTGTGGGCGGACCTGAGCAACCGCTTTATCTGGATTGTGCTGATCGTGACGCTGGGGTTTGGTGCTATCGGCTGGGTCGACGATTGGCGCAAGGTGGTGCGCAAAGACCCCGAAGGCATGCGCTCGCGCGAAAAATACTTTTGGCAGTCAGCCATCGGCGTCATCGCGGCTATCGCCTTGGTGTTCAGCGTGTCGGAAAACTCCAACCAGCGCGTCTGGGAGTTGTTCAGCATGTGGGTCAGTTCGGGCTTTGACGTCAGCCTGCCGCCCAAGGCCGGCTTGCTGCTGCCCTTCTTCAAAGAAATCAGTTACCCGCTGGGCGTGCTGGGCTTTGTGATCCTGACCTACCTGGTGATTGTGGGCTCGAGCAACGCGGTGAATTTGACCGACGGGTTGGACGGTCTGGCCATCATGCCGGTGGTGATGGTCGGCTCGGCGCTAGGAGTTTTTGCCTATGTGACCGGCAGTGCGGTGTATTCCAAGTACCTGTTTTTCCCCCACATCACCGGCGCGGGCGAACTGCTGATTTTTTGCGCCGCCATCGCGGGGGCCGGTCTGGCATTTTTGTGGTTCAACACCCATCCGGCACAGGTCTTTATGGGCGACGTGGGCGCGCTGTCGCTGGGCGCGGCGCTGGGAACGGTAGCGGTCATCGTGCGCCAGGAAATTGTGCTGGCCGTGATGGGCGGCGTTTTCGTGGTCGAAGCCCTGTCCGTGATGCTGCAAGTGGGCTACTTCAAGTACTCCAAACGCCGCTTCGGCGAAGGGCGGCGCTTGCTGAAGATGGCGCCCTTGCACCACCATTTTGAAAAAGCCGGTTGGCGTGAAACCCAGGTGGTGGTGCGCTTCTGGATCATCACCATGCTGCTGTGCCTGCTCGGCCTGTCCACCCTGAAGCTGAGATAAGCCGTGGACTCTTTGCGCGACCAACACGTTCTTGTCCTGGGCCTGGGTGCGTCCGGCCTGGCGATGGCACGCTGGTGCGCCCGCGCCGGTGCGCGCGTCAGCGTGCTCGACACCCGTTCCGCGCCGCCACAGGCGGCCGCGTTGCAAGCCCAGGTTCCTCAAGCGCGTTTGTTACACGGCAATTTTTCTGCCGATGCTGTTCAAGGCAGCGACATCCGCGCCGTATTCATGAGCCCCGGTTTGGCACCCGCAGACACCGCGCCCCTGGTAGACGCAGCCCGCAGCCTGGGCCTGTGGGTGGGTGGCGAACTCAGCCTGTTTGCCCAAGCCTTGACCCACTTGCATGCGCAGCATGCCTACGCGCCCTGCGTGCTGGCCATCACCGGCACCAATGGGAAAACCACGGTCACCGCGTTGACCGGCCAGCTGATCGCGCGCGCAGGTAAATCGGTTGCCGTGGCCGGCAACATCGGCCCGACCTTGCTCGACACGCTGGCGCAGGCCATGGACGCGCAAGCCCTGCCCGAGGTCTGGGTGCTGGAACTCTCCAGCTTCCAATTGCACAGCAGCGGCCAGTTTGAGCCGACTGCGGCCGTGGTGCTCAACCTCAGCCAGGACCATCTGGACTGGCACAGCGGCATGGACGACTACGCCGCCGCCAAGGCCCGCGTTTTCGGTACCCGCGCCGCCATGGTTTTGAACCGCGATGATGCAGCAGTGATGGCCATGGCCCCTGCGCCAGCGCGCGAAAGTCAAAGCCCGCCCCGGCACGCCCAAAGAAGCGCTGCTGCCCGCCCGCACCGTGCTGAGCTTTGGCACCGACCTGCCCACACAGATCGGCGACTTGGGACTGGAAGACGTGAACGGTCTGACCTGGCTGGTGCGGGCTGTGGACTCGGGCGAAAAAGCCCGCCGGGGCGAGGCCCAAGGCATTCTGATTCAGCGCCTGATGCCGGCCGACGCGCTGCGCATCCGTGGCCGCCACAACGCCACCAACGCATTAGCGGCCTTGGCCTTGGTGACGCTGGCTGATTGCCCGCTTGCTCCGGTGCTGTACGGCCTGCGCGAATACCGCGGCGAGCCGCACCGCATGCAGTCGGTGGCGGTGGTTGAAGGCGTCGAATTTTTTGACGACAGCAAGGGCACCAACGTGGGCGCCACCGTGGCCGCGCTGAGCGGCTTGGGCGTCGAGCGGCGGTTGGTGGTGATTCTGGGTGGCGATGGCAAGGGGCAGGACTTTGCTCCCCTGGCCGCTCCCTTGGCCGCGCACGCGCGGGCCGTGGTCTTGATAGGACGTGATGCACATCGGATCCGCAGCGCGATCGCACACAACAGCATGCTGCAGATTCTGGATGCCGACAGCTTGCCGCAGGCGGTGGAGCTGGCTGCGCAGCAAGCCCGCAGCGGTGACGCCGTGCTCTTGTCGCCCGCTTGCGCCAGCTTTGATATGTTTGATGACTACGCCCACCGCGCCCGCGTCTTTGTCGCGTCGGTCGCCGAACTGGCGCAGCGCAGCGGCACGCTGCTGGAGGCCACCGCATGATGCAGTCGGTGCTCAAACTCAATCCCTTGAAACGCTGGTTCGGTGGATCCGCAGAGGACGATGCACTGCCGGTACAACTCGGAACGCGCCGCAGCGCCTACGTCCCTACCCAAAGCGGAGTCAGCCCGCAGGCGGTGCAGCTGCACACGGTCGACGTGGCGCTGATGTGGGTAGTCGGGGTGTTGTTGACCTGGGGGCTGGTGATGGTGTATTCCGCCTCCATCGCATTGCCGGACCACCCCAAGTTTTCCAACTACTCCCATACCCATTTCCTGAGCCGCCACATCCTGGCGATTGCGGTGTCTCTGGTGGCAGCGCTGATCGCCTTTCAAGTGCCCCTGGAGAAATGGGAGCGCTGGGCACCGATGCTCTTTGTGGTCTCGCTGGTGTTGCTGGCCGCGGTGCTGGTACCCGGTGTGGGAAAGGACGTGAACGGTGCCAAGCGCTGGATCAGTGTGGGGCCGACGAACTTTCAACCCTCCGAGCTGGCCAAACTCGCGGTGCTCTTGTACGCGGCCGATTACATGGTTCGCAAGATGGATGTCAAAGAGGATTTCATCCGCGCGGTGATGCCGATGGCATTTGCGGTGGGCGCCATGGGCGTGTTGTTGCTGTGGGAACCCGATATGGGTGCGTTCATGGTGATCGCCGTGATCGCCATGGGTATTTTGTTTCTTGGCGGCGTGAATGCCCGCATGTTCGCCTTCATCACCACCATCCTGCTGATTGCCTTCAGCCTGATGATCGCCATGAGCGATTGGCGGCGGGAGCGGATTTTTGCTTACCTGGACCCGTGGGCTGAGAAATATGCTTTGGGCAAGGGCTACCAGCTGTCGCACTCGCTGATTGCCATCGGGCGTGGCGAGATTTTCGGCGTCGGCTTGGGTGGCAGCGTGGAAAAACTGCACTGGCTGCCCGAAGCCCACACCGACTTTTTGCTCGCGGTCATTGGCGAGGAATTGGGTTTGGTCGGCGTGGTGGTGCTGATCGCTCTCTTTTTGTGGCTGACCCGCCGCATCATGCATATCGGCCGCCAGGCGATCGCGCTGGACCGGGTGTTTGCCGGCCTCGTGGCCCAGGGCGTGGCCATCTGGATGGGATTCCAGGCCTTCATCAACATGGGCGTGAACCTGGGCGCGCTGCCCACCAAAGGTCTGACCCTGCCGCTGATGAGTTTCGGTGGCTCGGCCATTCTGATCAACCTGGTAGCGCTGGCCATTGTGCTGCGGGTGGACCACGAGAACCGCCGCATGATGCAGGGAGGCCGTTCATGAACGCCAGCGCCCTGCCCCGCAGCGCCCTGGTCATGGCCGGCGGCACCGGTGGCCATATTTTTCCGGGCCTCGCCGTGGCGCAGGCCTTGCGCAGTGCCGGCTGGAACGTGCGCTGGCTGGGTGCGCCGGGCAGCATGGAATCCCGCATCGTGCCCCCGCACGGTTTCCCCATGGAATTGATTGACTTCCAGGGTGTGCGCGGCAAAGGCAAGCTGGCCTTGCTGGCAGCACCCTGGCGGCTGTTGCGCGCCTGCACCCAAAGCCTGGCGCTGCTGCGCCGCCTGCGCCCATCCGTGGTGGTGGGCCTGGGCGGCTACATCAGCCTGCCCGCTGGTTTGACGGCCGCCCTCTTGCGCATTCCGCTGGTCCTGCACGAGCAAAACGCGATCGCCGGTCTGTCCAACAAGCTGCTGGCGCGGCTGGCGCAACGTGTGTTCAGCGCCTACCCCAAGGCCTTGCCTGCGGCGCAGTGGGTGGGTAATCCTTTGCGGGTGGAATTTCTGCAGCAAGCCGCGCCCGCGCAGCGCTTTGGCGGGCGCAGCGGCCCGCTGCGTCTGCTGGTGGTGGGCGGCAGCCTGGGCGCCCGCGCGCTCAATACCGTGGTACCGCAAGCGCTGGCCCTGATGGACCCCGCGCAGCGGCCCGTCGTCGTCCACCAAAGCGGTGAAAAACAAATTGAGGAGCTGCGCAGCAACTACGCAGCCGCCGGGGTACAGGCCACGCTCACCCCGTTTATCGACAACACAGCCCAGGCTTTTGCCGATGCCGACCTGGTGCTGTGCCGGGCCGGTGCCAGCACGGTCACCGAAATCGCGGCAGTCGGTGCAGCTGCGGTGTTTGTGCCCTTCCCGTTTGCCGTGGACGACCACCAGACCCACAACGCCCGCTTTCTGGTCGATGCGGGGGGCGGCTGGTTGCTTCCCCAGCCGGAACTCACGCCCGCGTACCTGGCGCAGATGCTGCAAAACCTGGGCCGCGACACGCTGCTGCAACGCGCCCAGGCGGCCAAGGCCATGGAAAAAACCCAGGCGACTGCCGCCATGGCTGCGGCCTGCGAGGAACTTGCTGCATGAAACACGCGGTACGCCACATCCACTTTGTCGGTATCGGCGGCTCGGGCATGAGCGGTATTGCTGAGGTGCTGCACAACCTGGGCTACGAGATCAGCGGCTCGGATCTGAACGACAGCGCCACCCTGCAAAGACTGGGCGCGCTGGGTATTGCCACCCGCATCGGGCACGCGCCCGGGCATGTCGATGGCGCAGACGCAGTGGTCACCTCCACCGCCGTGCAAAGCAGCAACCCCGAGGTGCTGCGGGCGCGCGAACTGCGTATCCCCATCGTGCCGCGCGCCATGATGTTGGCTGAATTGATGCGCCTCAAGCAAGGCATTGCGATTGCCGGCACCCACGGCAAAACCACCACCACCAGCCTGGTGGCCAGCGTACTGGCCGCCGCCGGCTTGGATCCGACCTTTGTGATCGGCGGGCGTCTGAATAGCGCGGGGGCCAACGCCCGGCTGGGCAGTGGCGACTACATCGTGGTCGAGGCCGATGAGTCGGACGCCTCGTTCCTGAATCTGCTGCCGATCATGGCCGTAGTCACCAACATCGATGCCGACCACATGGAAACCTACGGGCACGACTTTGCTCGGTTACAAAAAGCCTTTGTCGATTTTCTGCACCGCATGCCTTTTTATGGCACCGCGATTTTGTGCACCGACGACCCGGCGGTACGCGCCATCGTCGACGAGGTGAGTTGTCCGATCACCAGCTACGGCTTTGACGAGGGTGCGCAGGTCCGTGCCACCCAGGTGCGCGCCGTTGGCTCGCAAATGCATTTCACGGTGACCCGGCGCAATGGCGTGGTGTTGCCGGACTTGGAGGTGGTGCTCAACCTGCCGGGCGAACACAATGTGCGCAATGCGCTGGCGGCGATTTGCGTGGCGGTGGAGCTCAATGTGCCCGACGCCGCGCTGCTCAAGGCACTGGCCGAATTCAAAGGTGTGGGGCGGCGTTTCCAGCCCTACGGCGACTGGCCGCTGCCCCAAGGCGGGCGCATGACGGTGGTGGACGACTACGGCCACCACCCGGTCGAGATGGCCGCCACCCTGGCGGCTGCGCGCGGCGCTTTCCCGGGCCGGCGTCTGGTGCTGGCGTTCCAGCCCCACCGGTACACCCGTACCCGCGATTGCTTCGATGATTTTGTGACCGTGATCGGCCAGGCCGACGCGGTATTGCTGGCCGAGGTCTACGCCGCTGGCGAGGCACCCATCGTCGCCGCCGACGGCCGCTCGCTAGCGCGCGCGCTGCGCGTCGCTGGCAAGGTTGAGCCACAGTTTGTGGCGGATATCAGCGGCATGGCGCAGATGGCGGTGCAAAGCGCGCGCGACGGCGACGTGCTCTTGTGCATGGGTGCGGGCACCATCGGCGCGATCCCCGGCCAGGTCGTGGCCTTGCTGCAAGGGGGCGACAACATGACCGTTGCAAAGGACATGGGTCGCGTGGCCGTACTGATGGGCGGTGCATCCGCCGAGCGCGACATCTCCCTGCTGTCCGGACAAGGCGTGCTGGAAGCCTTGCGTTCGGTCGGCGTCGATGCGCACGCTTTTGATCCAGCGCAGGGCGATCTGGCAGCCTTGCGGCGCGACGGTGTGGCGCGCTGCTTCATCGCCCTGCACGGACGCTTTGGTGAAGACGGCACGGTACAAGGCGCCTTGGAGCTGCTGGGCATTCCGTATACCGGCTCAGGCGTGATGGCCTCGGCCGTTGCCATGGACAAAGTGATGACCAAGCGCCTGTGGCTGGCCGAAGGCCTGCCGACCCCGCAATGTGTGGTGTTGGACGCCTCCGATAGCAGCCCCGCAGGCACAGCTGCTTTGCTGGCAGCGGCCGCAGGCGTTCCCGCACAACTGGGTCTGCCGCTGATCGTCAAGCCGCCGCGCGAAGGGTCTTCGCTGGGCGTCACCAAGGTGGCAAGGGCCGATGCACTGAAAGCTGCCGTGGCGCTGTCGGCGCGCTATGACGCCCACGTGTTGTGCGAAGAATTCATCAGCGGGGAAGAGGTCACCTGCGCGGTGCTAGGCGAGGGTGCAAGCGCACAGGCCTTGCCGGTGGTGCGTATCCAGGCACCCGAAGGCGCGTACGACTACCAGAACAAATATTTCACCGACGCCGTGTCTTACCACTGCCCCAGTGGTCTGCCCGCAGCCGAAGAGGCGGAAATCGCACGCCTGGTGCTGGCTGCCTACCGCAGCCTGGGCTGCAGGGGCTGGGGCCGTGCCGATTTGATGCTGCGCGCCAGCGACCGCAAGCCGTTTTTGCTGGAAATGAATACCTCGCCGGGCATGACCAGCCACTCGCTGGTTCCCATGGCGGCGCAAGCGGCGGGCATAGGCTACGCAGACCTGTGTCTGCGGATCCTGGCATCCGCATCCCTGGACAACCACAAGGGTGCAGGAGGGCAGCGTCCATGAGCGAAACAGCGACACCGGCTATGGATACCCGGCTGATGAACCTGACGGCCGCCGCCTTGGCGGGCGTATTTGTGCTGCTGGGCCTGGTCTCAGCCGCACGCTGGGTGGCGCAGCTGCCGGGCTTTGACATCCAACGCATCACGGTGCACGGCGATGTGGCGCACAACAACATCCCCAGCATGCGTGCCAATGTGCTGCCGCGCATGCATGGCACCTTTTTCACGGTGAACCTGCCGGCGATCCGCGAATCGTATGAATCCATGCCATGGGTGCGCAAGGCCGTGGTGCGGCGCGACTTTCCCAACCGCCTGCGGGTGGAACTGCAGGAGCACCAACCGGTTGCCTATTGGGGCGCAGAGGGTGACTCGCGCATGCTGAACAGCTTTGGCGAAGTGTTTGACGCCAATATCGATGAAGTCGAGCCCAATACCCTGCCCCGGTTGGCCGGGCCAGCCAATTCCGGACCGCAGGTGTGGGACATGTACCAAACCCTGTTGGCACCGCTCAACCGGGTCGGCATGGAATTGGTGCAGGTGGAACTGAGCGCGCGTGGTAACTGGCGCATAGCCTTGGAATCGGGCGCACGCCTGGAACTGGGCGGCGCCGACAAGGCTGCGGTGCTGCAACGCACCGAGCGCTTTTTGCAAACCCTGCCCGCCGTGGCGCAGCGCTATGGCCGCAACCCCGGATCTTTGGAATATGCAGACCTGCGCTACGAGCAGGCCTATGCCCTGCGGCTGCGCAACGTCACCACGCTGGCGATGGCCAAGCCGAAATAACAGCACGAAGGTAAAAACGATGGCAAAAGAATACAAAGATTTGGTCATTGGCTTGGACATCGGCACTGCCAAAGTGATGGCGGTGGTCGCAGAGGTACTGGCCAACGGCGAATTGAAACTGGCGGGCTACGGCATCGCGCCCAGCTTCGGCCTCAAGCGCGGCGTGGTCGTGAACATCGACGCGACCGTTGCCAGCATCCAACAGGCGCTCAAAGAAGCCGAGCTGATGGCGGACTGCAAGATCACCCGCGTGTACACCGGCATCACCGGCAGCCATATCCGGGGCATCAACTCGCCCGGCATGGTGGCGATCAAAGACCGCGAGGTCACGCAAGCGGATGTTTCGCGCGTGGTGGAGACCGCCAAAGCGATTCACATCTCGACCGACCAGCGGCTACTGCTGGTGGAGCCGCAGGAATTCATCATCGACAACCAGGAAGTGCGCGAGCCCATCGGCATGAGCGGCATGCGCCTGGAAGCCAAAGTGCATATCGTCACCGGCTCGCAAAGCGCGGCAGAAAACATCATCAAGTGCGTGCGCCGCTGCGGCCTGGAAGTCGACCAGTTGATGCTCAACCCGCTGGCCTCCAGCCTGTCGGTGCTCACCGCTGACGAGCGCGAGTTGGGCGTGGCGCTGGTGGACATTGGCGCGGGCACCACCGACGTGGCCATCTTCACCAATGGCGCGATCCGCCACACGGCAGTGATTCCGATTGCCGGTGACCTGATCACCAGCGACATCGCCATGGCACTGCGCACGCCGACCAAAGACGCCGAAGAAATCAAGGTCGAAGCGGGTCACGCCAAACAGGTGCTGGTCAACCCGGAAGTGCAGGTTGAAGTCCCCGGCCTGGGCGACCGCAGCCCGCGCATGCTCAGCCGCCAGGCGCTGGCCGGTGTGATTGAACCGCGCGTCGAAGAAATTTTCACACTGGTGAACCAGGTGATGCGCGAATCGGGCTTTGAGGAGGTCTTGTCCTCTGGCGTGGTTTTGACCGGTGGCAGCTGCATCATGCCCGGCATGGTCGAACTCGGCGAGGATATTTTCCTCAAGCCCGTGCGCCGCGGCCTGCCCCAGTACCGCGGCTCGCTGGCCGATTTGATTGCCCAGCCGCGCGCCTCCACTGCCATGGGTCTTCTTGAAGAGGCCCGCATCGCGCGCATCCGCGGCATCAAGGTGTCGCAGAAAAACGGCTCGGTGAAAAGCGCTTTTTCCCAGCTCAAAGATTTTTTCGCCGGAACTTTTTAACCCTTTTTTAACCCCGCAACCATGTCCCACTCAGAAAACCACCAGGAGCCCTCTATGACCATCGAAATGCTGGATGAAGAACGATTCAACCAAGGAACCAAAATCAAGGTGATTGGCGTGGGCGGCGGCGGCGGTAACGCCGTGCAGCACATGATTGATGGCCGGGTCGATGGGGTCGAATTCATCTCGGCCAATACCGATGCCCAGGCTCTGGGACGCAGCACCGCGCACAAGATCATCCAGCTGGGCCATACCGGGCTGGGCGCGGGCAGCAAGCCCGACATGGGCCGGGAGGCGGCGCAACAGGCCGAGGAGTCGATCCGCAGTGCCATCGAAGGTGCGCACATGCTGTTCATCACCGCCGGCATGGGCGGCGGCACCGGCACCGGGGCTGCACCCATCATCGCCAAAGTGGCCAAGGAAATGGGGATTCTGACGGTGGGCGTGGTCACCAAACCCTTTTCATTCGAAGGGGACCGGCGCATGAAAAATGCCGAAGCGGGTCTGGCAGAGCTGGAAGAAAACGTCGACTCGCTGATCGTGATCCTGAACGAAAAATTGCTCGAAGTCCTGGGCGATGACATCAGCGAAGACGAGGCCTTTGCCCAGGCCAACGATGTGCTGAAAAACGCGGTGGGCGGCATTGCCGAGATCATCAATATGCCGGGCCATATCAACGTCGACTTCGAGGACGTGCGCACCGTGATGGGCGAGCCCGGCAAAGCCATGATGGGCACGGCCCAAGCCAGCGGCCCGGACCGCGCCAGCATCGCCGCGCAACAGGCCGTAGCCTGCCCGCTGCTCGAGGGCATAGACCTGGCTGGAGCCAAAGGCGTGCTGGTGCTGATTTCGGCCAAGCGCGGCTCGCTCAAACTCAGCGAATCCCGTCTGGCCATGGACACGGTGCGCGGCTATGCCTCGCCGGATGCGCATGTCATTTATGGCACCGCGCACGACGAGTCGCTCGGTGACCAGGTCCGCGTAACCGTGGTCGCCACGGGCCTGAGCCGCCAGGCACCCCGCCGCCAAGCCCCTCCCCTGCAGGTCATGCGCACCGGAACCGACAATGTGCCCTTCAACATCCCCACGCTGACCGATGCAGTAGCGCAAACCAACAACCTGGGTGGCAGCCCGACGCCGCGCATTGCGGATATGGATTTTTCCAATGTCGGACGGCCCCAGGTCTGGGCCAATCCGGCACGCCGTGGCGCGTCGGCAGCCGCGCGGGTGGACGCCATGTCCAGCGGCGGTATGGACGACATTGATATTCCCGCTTTCCTGCGCAAGCAAGCCGATTGAAGTCGGCGCAGTGCATATCCCCGCCCCCGGGTCGGGGCACTGCAGCCTCTAAAATATGCCAATGATTCAACAGCGAACATTGAAGTCGCTCACACGGGCGGTAGGGGTAGGTTTACACAGCGGCCAGCGGGTAGAGCTGACCCTGCGTCCGGCAGCACCGGATAGCGGTATCGTGTTTCGCCGCGTCGACCTCGCCGATGCGCCCGAGATCCGTGTCTCGCCGCAAGCCGTGACCGAAACCCGCCTGGCCTCGACGCTGTCGGCGGGCGGAGCCAAAGTGCACACGGTGGAACACCTGATGTCGGCCTGCGCCGGCCTCGGCGTGGACAACATGTACGTGGACATCACGGCGGAAGAGGTACCGATACTGGACGGCTCCGCCGCATCCTTTGTCTTCCTGCTGCAAAACGCCGGCATCGTGATGCAAAACGCCGCGCGCCGGTTTGTGCGGATCAAGTCGGCCGTCGAAGTACGCGATGGCACCGGTGCGCAAGCCAAGTGGGCGCGGCTGCTGCCCTTCAACGGCTACAAACTGGGTTTCGAAATCGATTTCAACCACCCCGCCGTGGACTCTACCGGCCAGCGCGTGGAATTCGACCTCGGCGCCGGTAATTACGCCAAAGACATTGCCCGTGCCCGCACCTTCGGCTTCACCAAAGATGTAGAGATGATGCGTGCCAACGGCCTGGCCATGGGCGGCGGTCTGGACAATGCCATTGTGATGGACGACTACAAAGTGCTGAATGCGGGTGGGCTGCGCTACGACGATGAATTCGTCAAACACAAAATCTTGGATGCCATGGGTGACCTCTACCTGCTGGGCCATCCCCTGCTGGCGCATTACGAAGCCAGACGATCAGGCCATGCCCTCAACAACGCGCTTCTGCGCGCGCTGCTGGATCAACCTACGGCCTGGGAGATGGTGAGCTTCGAAGACGCGCGCCAGGCCCCACGCGGCTTTTCCCAAGCTGCCCCTGCTTGGTAAGCACGGCCCCACCTCACGCGCACCCATGCTGCTGTTTCGCATCCTTTTGTTGTTGATGCTGGTCGGGGCTGGCGTGTGCTTTGCTTTTTTCATCGCTACCAACAACCTGCGCTTTCGGCTCTGGGGCATGCAGTTGTTGAAATACACGCTGCTCACCGCCCTGGTGTTTTTCGGTGTGTTGATTCTCAGCCGCATCCTGTAACGCGACCTGGGACGCGACCCGAAATTCCTCGCAGGCTATCGGCTGCGCCCGCCCTTGTAGCTGCTGGTGCGACCTGCGGCACTCCCCTGACTATCCGCACTTTTCGCATCCGCCAGCAATTGCATGGCGCGGCCCGCATGGGCGTGGGTGATGGCTAAGCCCAAGGCGTCGGCCGCATCGGGCCCTGGCACACCCGGCAAATCCAGCAAACGCCGCACCATCTCCTGCACCTGTGATTTGGCGGCACGCCCGTAACCGACCACGGCCTGCTTCATTTGCAAAGCCGTGTATTCGGCCACCGGCAGTTGCGCCTGCACCAGCGCCGCAATCAAAGCCCCACGCGCCTGGCCCAGCAGCAGCGTGGACTGCGGGTTGACGTTGACAAAAACAATCTCTACCGCCGCGCAATCGGGTTGGTAGCGCTGCACCACCTCAGCAAGCCCTTGAAACAGGGTCTGCAAACGGGCTGGCAATGCGGTAGTGGCCAGATGGCTTGTGCTGATGGTTCCGCTGGCCACGTAGCGCAGTTTTCCGGCCTCCAGGTCCAGCACGCCAAAACCGGTGGTGCGCAAGCCGGGGTCTATGCCAAGAATACGCATGCGGTTCTCAGGGCAGTTGGGCGTACGCCATGCGGCCCTGGATCAGGGCGCTGCGGTTAGCCAGGTATTCGGAGGCAGGTAACTTCTCGAAAAACTTCGGGCGCGGCAACATCACCGCCAGGCGGGCCGCTTCATTGGGTGCCAGCCGGGATGCATCTTTGCGGTAGTAACGCCGCGCCGCCGCTTGCGCGCCAAAAACGCCATCGCCCCATTCCACATGGTTGAGGTAGATCTCCAGGATCCGCTCCTTGCTCAAACAGGCTTCCAGCAGCAGGGTAATGACCAACTCTTGGCCCTTGCGTACGATGGTGCGTTCGCCGCTGAGAAACAGATTTTTCGCCAACTGCTGCGTGATCGTGGATCCGCCGATGATTCTGGGGGGCTTGACGGACCGGCCTTTTGCCGCCGCACTGCGGGCCTCGGCGCGGGCCTGGGCTTTGGCGTTTTTCTGCCATGCGGCGTTGATGGCGTCCCAATCCACGCCGCCGTGGGTGGCAAATCCATCGTCTTCGGACGCGAGCACGGCGCTTTTGAGCGAGCGGCTGATCTGGTCATACGGCACCCACTCTTGTTGCCAGCGGCCAGGCTCGGGTGCGGTGCTGATGCGCCATAAAGCCGAGCGCTCAAATGCCGTGGACTCCGGATCCAGGTACGCCATGGCTGCGATCCGCAGGGCAAAGTACAGCTGCAAGCCCAGCACGCGCCACGGCAACCAAAAGCAGTCCACGGAGTGCCGACTTCATGCTCAATCCACCAAGGCTTCGGTGCGGTCTTCGGTGTGCACGAAGCGAAACCGTGCCACAAAAACCAATTGGTCTGCGGTGGCCCGGATGGCCGCGCTGAAAGCCCCGTAGGGCGCGGCACGGCGCACAATGTTTTCCGCATGGTGATCCAACAGGGCGTCACCTGATGACCGCGCCAGAGAGGTTGCGACTACGCGGCCCGCTGCATCCACGGTGATCGCCATGGTCAATTCGCCAAATATTTTTTCGCCATCGCGTTGCGGGAAATCGAGCGTTCCCTGCTTTTCAATGGCGCGGCGCAGTTCAGCTGAAATAGGCGGCGAAAACCGCTTCGCGCGTGGTGGGACTGAAAAATCGTTTGCGCGGCCGCGCGTTCTCCGTCGCAACGTCTTTTTCCAGGGCTGCGATTTGCTGAACCAAACGCCGCTGACGCTCCTCTTGTTGCATGGCTTTACTGGGATCGGCGGACGACTCGGCGCTGTTTTGCAGGGCGCTGAGCTGATCCCGCACCTGCGCCAGCAACACGTTTTGCTGCTGGCGCATGGCCTCGATGGGATTGGCAGCAAGCTGGTTCTGAAATTCCAGCCCGGGCGCGGCAGCGTCGACCAACAAGGCCTCGGTGGCATGCCCGGCCAGCACATTTCCACCGCCTTCCATGGAAGTTTGCGCCAACAACTGGCTCTTCACCGGCTTAGACTGCCCCGGCGCATTCAGCATGACCACTTCCAAAATCGGCGGCTGAAAAATCCGGTCTAAGGCGGTCGGATCGACAAAGCGCACCGTCAGCAGCCCCGCGTGCAGGACAAGGGACACGGCAATCGCTTTCTGAAACGTCGTGAGCGCTCGGACGGACTGGATCACGCCAGCTCCCGCTCAAACCGGATCCTGCAATGGCGCAGGCTGCGCGGGCGCATCGGGTAGACCGTCCTGCGCCGCGTCGGTCAAGTTGATGGCCAAGGCAATCGGGCCGCCCACCCCATCGTCCTCACCATCGTCCAGCAGGTCTTCAGCGGCTGCGTCAGGACCGTCAGCGTCCAGACGCTCCACCACAGTGCCGTTGATATCCAGCGTGATCAGATCGGGCACACCCAGGCGCACCCGCACCTGCGCGCCCCGGGGCAGGCCTTGTGCCCCCAGCACGGGCAAGACCAGCGGCAAGTTGTCCGCGCGGAACATGTTGTCTTTGAAGACCGTACCCACCAACTCGGTCACCGCGTTCTGGTTCAGGTACTGCAGCGTCCAGTAGCGCTCCATCGCGCCCTGGTGCGCGTTGTAGGCGCTGTAGGCGTCCTCAAACCCGGAAATGATGGCGAGTAACTGGGCATCTTTGGGCTTGAACGGGGCGGCCAAGGCGGCGGTGCTGCCATGGCGGATGCACGCAATGATTTGCCACTGGTTCACCATATCGGTGTAGCGGCGCAGCGGCGAGGTGCTCCAGGCGTAGCACTTGACGCCGATGCCCGCATGCGGCGCGGCGCGCGTGCCCATGCGCACTTTCACGCCGGGTGCCAGCGAGGCTTGGCTGCGGTAAATCCCAGGCACACCCAGTTCCGCCAGCCAGGCGCCCCAGCGGCTGTTGGCCAGGATCATGGCCTCAGCGACGATTAAATCCAGCGGCGCGCCGCGCTGGCGGGTGCTGATCTCCACCACCTCGTTGCCCAGAGGTTCACCGCCAGTGCCCTCGCGCAGCCGGAAGTTGTAGTCCGGGCGGTTGAAGGTCTCGGGCTTACCGCGTACCACCTCGCGCCGCTCCTTGAGCGCGCAAGCCAGGCGGTGCAAAAACGCCAATTCAGGCTGTAGTTGCACCAGGACATCCGGCGCATCGGCGGCGGCTTCTCCGTGCAGCCAGGGGTCCGTGACCCAGCGCTCCAGTTGGTCATGGCGCAGGTTGTGCGCAATCGGCACCTGTTCGATCAGGCTGCGGCTGCCGCGCAATTCCAGCGTGGCTTCGTCGATATCCACGTACAGGGACACCGCTGGACATGCGCGCCCTTCTTGCAAGGTGAAGTGCTGCACCAGCGCATCGGGCAGCATGGTGATTTTGAAACCGGGCATGTAGACGGTGGATAGGCGCTCGCGGGCAATTGCGTCGATTTCGCTGCCGGGCTGCAAAGCCAGTCCCGGCGCGGCAATGTGGATACCCAGTGTCACGCTGCCGCTGCCCAGACCCTGCACAGAGAGTGCATCGTCAATTTCGGTGGTTGCCGAATCGTCAATCGAAAACGCGGCGACCTTTGCGAGTGGCAGCGTGTCGCTCAGCGCAGGCGCATCCAAGGCCGCGAAGCCAGTGCCCTTGGGGAAATACTCCAGGGCAAAGCGCTTCCAATGGAACTGGTAGGGCGAATCGATAGCGCCCGCTTTTTGCAGCAAGGCCAGGGGCGCAGTTTGGCTGGCGCGGGCTGCCTCGACCACGGCTTTGTATTCGGAGGCGTTCTTGTCGGGTTTGAACAAGATTTTGTAAAGCTGGTCACGCACGGCTTGCGGGCATTGACCGGCCAGCAGCTCCTGCGTCCACAGCCCAATTTGCGCCAGCACCTGTTTCTTCTTTTCGATACCCGCCAGCGCCTGGGCAATCACGTCGGCGCTGGCTTTGCGGAAGCGGCCTTTGCCGGCACGGCGAAAGTAATGCGGTGCCTCAAACAAAGTGAACAACATCGCTGCCTGTTGCTGCACGGTGGCTTGGGCACTGAAGTAATCGCGGGCCAGTTCGGCAAATCCAAACTCCGCATCGGGCGCGAATTCCCAGGCCATTTCCAGTTCCACCTCCTGGCTCAAGGCCAGACTGTTCGCCATGAAAACTGTGGGGACGGGGGATTCAAAACGCAGGAGCTGGTTGGCCGCCTTCACCTTGATGCGCTTGCCGCTGTCGAGCTCAACCTGGGCTGACGCGTCGGCCTCGGAGAGCACGCGTCCGGCCATGAATTTGCCGGCTTCATCAAAGAGGAGATACATGCGCAGATTGTCCCACGCGTTGCCCCGGATAATCCCCCGATGGCAACACCTTTTGGACGTAACTCTCCCCGTGCTTGGGGACAGTCCTTGCTCGAGCGCCTTGACACACCCCTGTTGTTTGCCATGGTGCTGCTGGCAGGCGCGGGACTGCTGGCCATGTATTCATCGGGTTATGACGGCGGCGCACGCTTTATCGACCACATGCGGAATACCTGCATCGCCTTTGCCATCATGTTCAGCGTGGCCCAGATACCGCCGCAACGCTTGATGGCGCTGGCCGTGCCTTTGTACCTGGCCGGGATAGCGCTCCTGATTGCGGTGGCCGTCTTCGGCATTACCAAGAAAGGGGCGCGGCGCTGGGTCGACGTGGGCGTGACCATCCAGCCCAGCGAAATTTTGAAAATTGCGGTTCCCTTGATGCTGGCCTGGTGGTTCCAAAAGCGCGAGGGCCAGTTGCGCCCCTTGGACTTCGCGGTCGGCGGCGTACTGGTGCTGCTGCCCGTGTTGCTGATCATGCGCCAGCCCGATTTGGGCACCGCCTTGCTGGTGCTGGCAGCCGGTCTGTCCGTGGTGTTTTTTGCCGGCATGAGTTGGTGGCTGGTACTGCCGCCGCTGGCCGGTTTGGTGCTGGGGTTGATTCTCATCGTGATTTTTGAGCCCACGCTGTGTGCCGAAGGCTTCGACTGGCCCTTGTTGCACGACTACCAGCAGCAACGTGTTTGCACCCTGCTGGACCCTACGCGTGACCCCTTGGGCAAGGGTTTTCACATTTTGCAGGGCATGATTGCCATTGGGGCGGGTGGCGTGTCGGGCGCGGGTTTTATGCAAGGCACGCAAACGCATCTGGATTTCATCCCGGAGCGCACCACCGACTTTATCTTTGCCGCCTTTTCCGAAGAGTTCGGTCTGCTGGGCAATGTTTATCTGTTGGGCGCTTATCTCTTCCTGATTTTTCGCGGCTTGGATATCGCCATGGAAGCACCCACTGTTTTTGCCCGCATGCTGGCCGGTAGCCTGACCGCGATCTTTTTTACCTATGCTTTTGTGAATATGGGCATGGTCAGCGGCATTTTGCCGGTGGTCGGTGTTCCCTTGCCCTTCATCAGCTACGGCGGCACCGCCATGGTCACGCTCGGGCTGGCGATGGGCATGCTGATGTCCGTGTCACACGCACGGCGATTGGTCCAATCCTGAACGCGCCCAGAGGGCCGCCCGCCTACAATGGCCCGATGATTGCACGCGAACCCACTCTCGAACGCCTGGCCACGGCCAAATCCCTGCTACTAACACCCTTCGGCTTGGACGAATCCCACCTCTGGCGGGTGCTGGCCGAAATCAAAGCCCACCGCGTCGACGAAGCCGACCTGTATTTCCAATACACCCGCTCCGAAGGCTGGAGCTTGGAAGAAGGCATCGTCAAAACCGGCAGCTTCAGCATCGACCAAGGCGTGGGCGTGCGCGCTGTCAGCGGCGAAAAAACCGCCTTCGCGTACTCGGATGACATTTCCGAAGCCTCTTTGCTGGACGCGGCGCGCACCGTGCGCTCTATCGGACTGGCGCGCACCAGCGCCCGCAGCAAAGTCGGTGCCCAAAAGATTGCCCGCAGCCGCGCCCTGTACGGCCCGACCGATCCCATTTCCACACTCGACAGCACGACCAAAGTCGCGCTGCTGGGCAAAGTCGAAACGCTGGCCCGCGCCAAAGACCCGCGCGTGGTGCAGGTCATGGCGGGCTTGGCCATGGAATACGACGTGGTGATGGTGGCACGCGCCGATGGCGTGCTCGCTGCCGATGTGCGCCCGCTGGTGCGCTTGTCGGTCACTGTGATTGCCGAACAAAAAGGCCGGCGCGAAAGCGGCTCCTCCGGTGGCGGCGGCCGCTTCGGCCTGGCCTATTTTGACGACGCCATGATCTCCCAGTACGTCGACCAGGCGGTTGGCGCGGCGCTGACCAATTTGCAAGCGCGCCCGGCTCCGGCTGGCGAAATGACCGTGGTGCTCGGACCGGGCTGGCCCGGCATTCTTTTGCACGAAGCCATCGGCCACGGCTTGGAGGGCGACTTCAACCGCAAAGGCTCCAGCGCCTTCAGCGGGCGCATCGGCCAGCGGGTGGCGGCCAAGGGCGTGACGGTGCTGGACGACGGCACGATTGCCGACCGGCGCGGCTCGCTCAACGTGGACGACGAAGGCAATACCAGCGCCCGCAACGTGCTCATCGAAGACGGCATTTTGCGCGGCTACATCCAGGACGCCATGAACGCACGGCTCATGGGCGTGGCGCCCACCGGCAACGGGCGGCGCGAAAGCTATGCGCATCTGCCCATGCCGCGCATGACCAACACTTACATGTTGGGCGGCAAAAAAGACCCGCAGGAGATTGTGGCCAGCATCAAAAAAGGCCTGTATGCCACCAATTTCGGCGGCGGACAGGTAGACATCACCTCGGGCAAGTTTGTGTTCTCGGCCAGCGAAGCCTTCTGGGTCGAAAACGGCAAGATCCAGTATCCGGTCAAAGGCGCCACGCTGGTGGGCAGCGGCCCGGAATGCCTCAAGCGCGTCAGCATGATTGGCAACGACATGTGCCTGGACAGCGGCGTCGGCACCTGCGGCAAAGAGGGCCAAAGCGTGCCGGTCGGTGTGGGCCAGCCCACGCTGCGCATCGATGGCTTGACCGTGGGCGGAACCGCCTAAGCCTGTAGCAGCCCCCGCCCGCTACACGCGGGTGGCCAGCACCTTGTCGATACGCCGGCCATCGAGGTCGACCACCTCAAAACGCCAAGCCTGGCAATCGATGCGCTCGCCCACAGCGGGCAAACGACCACTGACTGACATCAGCAACCCGGCCAGGGTGTTGTAGCGGCCACGGTCTTCATCCGGTAACTCGTCCAAATCCAGCCTGGATTTGAGCTCGGCCAAGGGCATCACACCATCGAGCAGCCAAGAACCATCGGCGCGCTCTGTGGCCCAGGCGTCGATGCTGTTGCCGTCGTTGTGCAACTCGCCGGTAATCGCCTCCAGCAGGTCACGCGGCGTCAGCAGGCCTTGCACCACGCCGTATTCATCGACCACAAAAACCAGACGACTGGCTTGTTTGCGAAATTGCTCCAGCAGCTCCATGCCGCTGAGCGTTTCCGGCACAAAAACGGCCGGGCTGATGTGGGGCGACATGGCAGTCTCGGGCTGATCGCGCATATCCAGCAGCCGCGCCACGCTGATCACGCCCATCACCTCATCCAGCGAACCCCGGCACACCGGATACCAGGAGTGGCCGCCGTTCTCGCCCTGCGCGCCGGCCTGCGCCAGGCTGTCGCCCACGGTGCAGTCCGCGTCCAGCCAGGCCACGTCGGTGCGCGGTGTCATCAGCGAGGTCAGCGGCCGCTCGTCAAGGCGGAATACGTTTTGCACCATCTGGTGCTCGTGCTCCTCGATCACCCCGGCGTCCACGCCCTCTTCCAGGCTGGCGCTGATTTCTTCTTCCGTGACGTGGCGGGTCGCGTTGACATCGATGCGCAAAATCCGCAAGGTGTAGGCCGTGGTGCCCGACAAAAGCTTGACAAAAGGTTTGGCTGCGACGGCCAGCCACAGCATGGGGCGCGCCACCCAGCGGGCCACCGCTTCCGGGTGCAATTGACCGATGCGCTTGGGCACCAGTTCGCCAAAAATAATGGTGGTGAAGGTGATGGTGGTGACCACAATCGCCGTGGCCGAAATCGCCGCAGCGCTGGCATGCACGCCCCAAGTCTGCAACCACAAGGCCAGGCCGTCGCTGAAGGCTGCCTCGCCCACGATGCCATTGAGCACACCAATCGAAGTAATCCCGACCTGCACCGTACTCAAAAACTGATTCGGCTGACCCAGCAGCACCAAGGCCGCCTGCGCCCCTTTGTCCCCCGCCTCGGCCATGGCCGCCAAACGCGCTTTGCGGCTCGCGGCCAAGGCCAGCTCCGACATGGCGAAAACGCCATTGAGCAGAGTCAGAAAAACAATCAGCAAAAATTCCATCGCGGGGCCACGACAATAAACACCATGGCACTTTACTTGATTGGCGATATACAGGGCTGCAACGCTGCGCTCGGGCGTTTGTTGGAGCGCATCGATTTTTCTCCGTCGCGCGACACCGCCTGCTTTGTCGGTGACCTGGTCAACCGTGGGCCGGATTCGCTGGGTGTTCTGCAACGCTTAATGGCCATGGGGGATGCAGCGCGTTGCATCCTGGGTAACCATGACTTGCACTTGCTCGCAGTCGCCCACGGTATCCGGGCACCGCACCGCGGCGACACGCTGGAGCCGATTCTGAACAGCCCGCAGCGCGACAGCCTGCTGGCCTGGTTGCGCGCGCAGCCGCTGGCACGGATGGAGTCGCCTTACGGCAAAGACCTGCTGCTGGTGCACGCCGGGGTGCTGCCGGCCTGGACCGCGCAGCAAACCCTGGCACTGGCAGGCGAGGTCGAAGCCGTTCTGCGCAGCGACGGCGTACACGCCTATCTGCAAACCATGTACGGCAACACGCCGTCCAGCTGGTCAGACGACCTGCAAGGCGCGGATCGCTTGCGCGTGGTGGTGAACGCGCTGACACGCTTGCGCTACTGCAGCGCTGCGGGGGAGATGGAATTTGCCAGCAAGGAGACACAAGCTCCGGCGGGTTACCTGCCCTGGTTTGAAGTGCCCGGGCCGCGCTAGCACCGACACAGCGATTGCGTTCGGCCACTGGGCCGCGCTGGGCTGGACCGCACGCAACAATGTGTGGTGCTTGGACTCGGGATGTGTGTGGGGCCGCAGCTTGAGCGCGCTGCGCATCGATGGCCTGGACGCGCGGCGGCGAATTCACCACCAGCCGCTTCGAAGTGGATTGCAGCGCCGGGTGTTAAAGCCCCCGACAAGGGCCACACCGGGCCGCGCGCAATCCTGGAGCCCGTTCAGACGGACTTGAACAAGGCGGCGACCACCCGCTTGGGTTTGATGTTGGCCGAAATACTGCGCCCGCTCGATGGCGGCTTGCTCGGCTCCCAGCTCGGCGCCTCGGGGGCTGCGGTGGGTTCATAGGGTTTATCAAAAAACGGATCGCGCGGGGCCGCTGCGCGGGTGCTCTCACGGCGGGGTACGCGCTCGGTGTGTTCGCGCCGCTCGACCCGGTCGCTGCGCTCCAGGCGTTCACCGCGGTCACGCTCCACGCTCTCGCGTCGGGGCGGACGCTCGGCCACGCCCATATCCATGGGCTCGACCTCGCATTTTTTCTTGATCAGTTTTTCAATATCGGCCAGCAGGCGGGCGTCGTTGCCGCCACCCACAAAGCTGACCGCCAGGCCCGAGGCCCCAGCGCGGCCGGTACGGCCGATGCGGTGCACGTAATCTTCGGCATTGAAGGGTAAATCGAAATTGAACACGGCGGGCACATCTTTGATATCCAGGCCGCGCGCGGCCACATCAGTACACACCAGCAAATCGACTTCGCCTTTTTTGAAGGCGTCCAGCGCCTTCAAACGCTCGTCCTGGCTTTTGTCGCCGTGCAGCGCGGTGGTGTTGAGGCCTTCGCGCTCGAGCGAGCGCGCCAGACGGGCGCAGCCCAGTTTGCTGTTCACAAACACAAAGGCCTGCTTCATGCCACGGGTGCGCAGCACCTGGTGCAGCGCGGCGCGTTTGTCTTCGTCGCTCACGCTGTAGAAACGTTGCTCGACATTCGGTGCCGTGGCGTTGGAGCGGGCGACTTCAATCGTCACCGGGTTTTGCAGGTAGCTGCCCGCCAGGCGCTTGATCTCAGGCGAGAAGGTGGCGGAGAACAGCAGCGTGGTGCGCTGCTTGGGCAGGTAGCTCAGGATGCGCTGCAGGTCGGGCAGAAAGCCGATATCGAGCATGCGGTCGGCCTCATCGAGCACCACGTATTCCACCTGGTTGAGCACCGCGCTCTTGGCTTCGATGTGGTCGAGTAAACGTCCGGGAGTTGCCACCAAAACCTCGACGCCTTTTTTGAGTTCGGCAGTCTGGGGCTTCATGTCAATGCCACCGAAGACCACGGCGCAGCGCAGGTCGGTGTACTTGGCATACAGCTTGACCTGCTGCGCCACCTGGTCGGCCAGCTCGCGCGTGGGCAGCAGCACCAGGGCGCGCACCGGGTGGCGCGCGGGCGAGGTCGAGGCGTTTTCGTGCTTGAGCATGCGCTGCAACAGCGGCAGGGTGAACGCTGCCGTCTTGCCGGTGCCGGTTTGGGCCGCGCCCATCACGTCCTGGCCGGTCAGCACCACGGGAATGGCCTGGGCCTGGATCGGCGTCATGCGCTCGTAGCCCATTTCGGCCACGGCGCGGGCCAGTTTGTCGGCGAGTTGGAGTTGGGCAAAAGCCATCGCGGGCGCAGCGTCGTCCGGCGGCGATGGTGGGGTGGCGGCAGTGTCCGCCGGGATGTCAGAGTGGGAAGATTCGGTGGAATTCAAGTGCGTCAGATCGGTCATGCATAGCAGGAAAAGTTGCTATCCGTCCGATAGCAGGGGGGCACCGAGGAGCGGCACCATGGCGGATTATCCCCGATGCACCGCTCAGGCCTTGGGCAGGGTCACGCCGACCTGGCCTTGGTACTTGCCGCCACGGTCTTTGTAACTGGTTTCGCAGACCTCGTCGCTCTCAAAAAACAGCACCTGCGCACAGCCCTCACCGGCGTAAATTTTGGCCGGCAGCGGCGTGGTGTTGGAGAACTCCAGCGTCACATAGCCTTCCCACTCGGGCTCAAACGGCGTGACGTTGACGATGATGCCGCAGCGCGCATAGGTGCTCTTGCCCACGCAAATGGTCAGCACATTGCGCGGGATGCGGAAAAACTCCACCGTGCGCGCCAGCGCAAAACTGTTGGGCGGGATGATGCAGACATCGTCGTGGAAGTCGACAAAGCTTTTTTCATCGAAGTTCTTGGGGTCCACCACCGTGCTGTGGATGTTGGTGAACACCTTGAACTCGGGCGCGCAGCGGATGTCGTAGCCGTAGCTGCTGGTGCCGTAGGAGATGATTTTTTTGCCGTCGACCTGGCGGATTTGCCCGGGCTCGAAAGGTTCGATCATGCCGGTGGACTCGGCCATGCGGCGTATCCAGGTGTCACTTTTGATGCTCATGCGCGCTTTCTCGGTTCAATGGCCAGGTTCGGCAACTCAAGGCGCGATTTTGCCCTGCACGCCCTCGACCAGAAAATCCATGCCCAGAATCTGCGGATCGGTCAGCGTTTGCCCGGCCGCGATCACCACGCGCCCGGCGTTGTCCCGCACCGCGCCGCTGGCCTGAAAGGGATGCAGCCGCCCGGCAGCGATATCGCGCTGGCGCGCCAGCACCTCGTCCTGCACCGCCTTGGGCACTTTGGCACCGAAGCTGCCGACCTGGACCATGCCCTCTTTCACGCCGCCCCAGACGTTGCCGGTTTTCCAACTGCCATCAAGGACCGCGCGGGCGCGGCCGGTGTAATACGCGCCCCATTCGTGGGTCACCGCCAGAATTTGCGCGTCGGGTGCGATGTGGCGCATATCCGAGTGGTAGGCCACGGCCCATTTGCCACGTTCCTGGGCCGCCGCCATCACGGCGGTGGATGCCGTATGAAAGGCCAGCACGTCCGCGCCCTGATTGAGCAGCGTCATCGCCGCATCGCGCTCGCGCGCCGGGTCAAACCAGGTGTTGAGCCAGATCAGCTTGAGCGTCGCCTGCGGATCGACCGAGCGCATACCCAATGCGAACGCGTTGATGCCTTGCACCACCTCAGGAATCGGAAAACCCGCGACATAACCCGCCACACGGGTTTTGCTCATGCGCGCGGCGGCGATGCCCGCCAGATAGCGACCCTCGTAATAGCGGGCGTTGGCCGCCGCGACGTTGGCTGCGGTTTTGTAACCCGTGATGGATTCAAAACGCACATTCGGAAAATCCCGCGCCACCGATAAGGTGGGCTCCATGTAGCCAAAGCTGGGGGTGAAGATCAGCGTATTGCCCTGGCGCGCCAAATCGCGGATCACGCGCTCGGCGTCCGGCCCCTCGGCCACGCTTTCCACAAAACTGGTCTGCACCTTGTCGCCCAGCGCTTTTTGCATCGCCTGCCGGCCCAGCTCGTGCTGGTGAACCCAGCCTGCGTCGGTCACCGGCGTGACATACACAAATGCCGCTTTGAGCGGCGGGACTTTGTCCGGTGTGGATTGGGCGCTGGCACAGCCCGCAAAAAAAGCCAGCAAACAAGCCGCCACGCGTGTGGCTGCGAGGTTTTTGTACATGGTAGTCCTCTACATGGCCCCGGAACACACAAAGAAAAAGCCCGCCGGGGCGCGGGCTTTATGGACTTTATTTTAGTTGTCCGCGTCGGTGCTAGCATCGCGCCGCACCACGACCCTGCCGGGTGTTGAATACCACCCAGTCCCCATGCCCCGCGATTCCCTCCCCTCCGCTTCCACGCACCGCCCTACCGAGTGGCCTACCTGGGCCTTGATTGCACTGATCTACAGCCTGTGGATTGCCGCATTGGCCTGGTATGCGGTGCAAGGCGGCCTGGCCCCTTGGCTGTTTCTGACGGTGGTGTCTGCCTGGTACATGAGCTTGCAGCACGAACTGGTGCACGGCCACCCCACCCGTTTTCCCAGCCTGAACCGTGTGTTCGGGCTGTTGCCGCTGGCGGTCTGGTACCCCTTTGACATCTACCGCGACAGCCACCTGGCCCACCACCGCGATGAGTTACTGACATTCCCGGATAAAGACCCCGAGAGCAACTACATGGACCCGCCCGACTTTGCCGCCTGCAGCGCGCCCTTACGCGCCTTGCTGGTGGCGCAGCGCACGGCCGTGGGGCGTCTGTGCATCACCCCGGCCTTTGCCATCGCCAAGCTGCTGCAAACGCTGGCGCAGCGCGAAACCTGGCGTGTACGGTCGCAGGCTTGGGGCTGGGTCCAGCACCTGGGCTTGCTCGGTCTGCTGCTCTGGGGCGTACACGCCAGCACCGGAATGCCAGTGTGGATGTACCTGCTCAGCGGCTACTTCGCACTGGGCTTGGCCTGCATGCGCTCGCTCTACGAGCACCGCCCGGCGGCCCGGCCCGCACACCGTATCGTGGTGAATGAAGCCGGCTGGTTCTGGCGCTTGCTGTACCTGAACAACAACTACCACGCCGTGCACCACGCCCGCCCAGCGCTGGCCTGGTACGCAATTCCAGCGGCCTACCACGCCGAGCGCGAACGCTTTGTCGATGGCACGGGCGGCTTTCTCATCCCCGGCTACAACCGCTTTTTTCTGCGCCACCTGTTCACCCCGGTGGACGCACCCGGCCAGGCCACACGGCAACTGGAGCGCCAGGACCGCACGGGATGACGGCGCTGCGCAGCGTCGCGCTGCCCATGTACCTGAGCAAACGCCAGGCTGTGGTGTCGCTGTGGGACGTTCTGCAAACCAGGCTCCAGCAAGCGGGTTGCCGTGGCGTGCCCCAGACGCTGGTTTGGCCTGAGGAGCTCCTGGCGCATTGGCGCGACCCGCAATTGCTGCTCGGTCAGACCTGCGGCTACCCGCTGACCCATGCGCTGGCCGGAGCCGTGCAACTGGTCGGCGTTTTCCGCTACGACGCGCCGGGCTGCGACGGTATTTTTTGCCGCAGCCAACTGGTCGCACGTACCGAAAACGCCGGGCGGTCCCTGGCCGACTTTCGGGGCCTGCGGGTGGCCTTCAATTCAGACGATTCGCAATCGGGCTACAACGCCTTGCGCGCCGCTGTTGCACCGCTGGCACTGCGGGGACGGTTTTTCGCAGAAGTCATAGCCACCGGCGGCCATGCGGCATCCATGGCGGCGGTGCAACAGGGCCGCGCCGACATCGCGGCTATCGACTGCGTCACATTGGACGGGCTGCGGCGCAACATGCCGCAGGCGCTGGCTGGCCTGTGCACCATAGGCCAAACCTCGGCGTATCCGGGCTTGCCGCTGATCACCGGTCAGTCCACCAGCGCCGGCGAATTGCGGGCCTTACGGGAGGCGCTGGCGGCCCTGGTGCGCGACCCGGCAGCCGCAGATGCGCTGGCGGCGCTGGGCATCGTCGGTTTCCAGACCTTGCCGCTCGAAACCTACCAAGTCTGTATCGATATGCGCCTGCAAGCGCAGGCCTTGGGTTACCCGGAATTGGCGTGAGACGGGCACTGCCCGCGCAGCGTCAACAGGTTCCGAAGCTGATTGCAGCGCCCTGCAAAAACCGCCGGTACGCGGCAGATGCCTTGTCCGCCGCCGTGTGCGCTTCGGCACGCGGGTCCAGCGGCAAACAAGACGGGCTTTGCGACTCCAGCACCGGCTGATCCTGCGTGAAGATGGTGTGCTGAAAAGCTTGCAGCGCAGCGTCGGGGGAATCAAAGTCGGCCACGGCCAGGCGGAACCAGACCCGGCTGGTCTGCGCCGTCAAAGGGCAGATAAAGAGCGCGATCGATTCACGCCAGGCAGCCGTGGCTGTGGTGTCCGGCTGCGGTACTTTGGTCAGCACGGCTGCATAGGGCGCGGTCACTTCGTAACGGTATTCCACCATCGCACCCTGCGTCGCATGCACATGGGACTGCGGCTGCCAGGCCCAGCAGTTGGTGGCCAGCAGGCCGGTGGCGGTGGCTTGCACCGTGTAATCGGCAACCGCGCTGCGGCCACGTTCACCCAGCCAGCCCGCGTGCACAAAACTGAAGTGCGCCATGTCCAAAAAATTC
This sequence comes from Rhodoferax sp., assembly GCA_964203415.1. Taxonomy (GTDB): domain Bacteria; phylum Pseudomonadota; class Gammaproteobacteria; order Burkholderiales; family Burkholderiaceae_C; genus Allorhodoferax. Next base: position 249,241 of record CAXNME010000001.1, on the reverse strand, counting down.
TCCACAATGCGCGGCGCGCTGGTCGCCACGTCATACGGGCCGCAGTTGACTTTGCGCAAACCGGCATCGGCCTCAGCGGCAAACAGAGGCAGACTGTGCGCGCCGTTAACCAAACGAACCCAGACCAAGCCGTAGGCCTCTTGCGCCGCAAAAACCTGCGCACTGTGGCCGGCAGGTGGGACAAATTCCGGCAAGGCTGGCACATGCACACAGCGCCCCGTTTCCGCAAAGCGCCAGCCGTGGTACGCGCACTCGAGTTGCCCGTCGCAGACCTGCCCCAGCGAGAGGCGCGCCCCCCGGTGCGGGCACCGGTCGGCCCAGGCATGGGCCTGGCCCTGCGCGTCGCGCCACAGCACCACGGCGTGGTCCATCAACTGGACTGCCTGCGGTTTGTCGCGCAGTGCCGCACTGTCTATGACGGGATGCCAATACGCCGCGGCCGCAGCCCGCCGCCGTGCAGGCTGGCGGCGACACCGCCCAAGGGTTCAGAATAAGGGTGCAACAGACATACCAACGAGCGTACAGGGAATCGTGCAAACCGCCCGCGCGTCAGGCGGGCACCTGCACCTGGCGCGCCAAGCGCAAGGCATTGAGCACCACAAACAGCGAACTCAGCGCCATGCCCAGACCAGCCAGCCAAGGCGAGACATAACCCATGACGGCAGCGGGCACACAGGCCGCGTTGTAAACCAGCGCCCACCACAGGTTTTGCCGCACGATGGCCATGGTGCGCTGCGCCAGTTGCCGGGTGCGCAGCACCGCGTCCAGGCTTTGCCCCAGCACCACAAAATCCGCGTGCACCTGGGATACCGCCACCGTGGCAGAGAAGGCAAAAGAGACGGCCGCCGCAGCCAGCGCCGGCGTGTCGTTCAAGCCGTCACCGACCATGGCCACCACACGGCCCTGCGCTTGCAAGGTCTGCAAGGTGGCCAGCTTATCGGCGGGACTGCAGTCGCCCCGCGCCGTGGCTATGCCCACGGTTTGCGCAATCGCCGCCACCGAAGCCGCGCGGTCACCCGACAACAACTGGACCTGCGCGCCCTGTGCCTGCAAGGCCGCCACCACGGCGGCGGCACCGGGGCGCAAGGCTTCGCCCAGCACAAAAGTCGCCAGCCAACCCTGCGCGTCGCTGACATAAACCCGCACACCTGCGGCATCGCTGTGGTCGGCTTGCGCCGCATCCACGCCGCACCAGGCCGCTGAACCCAGGCGCAGCGGGCCTAGGTTGCGCGGCGACTGGCCGCTTGTACGTTCCCACAAAACGCCCTGCACACCTTGGCCCGCGGTCTCTTTGACCATCGTGCAGCGCAGCAGGGGCGATTGCGGGTCCGGTGCCAGCGCGCGCACCAGCGAGCGGGATGCCGGGTGCAGCGAATGCTGCGCCAGCGCGCACGCTATTGCCACCGCCGCCTGCGCGTCCAGTCCCTCGCGGCATTCGGTGGCGACCAGGGCCAGGCTGTCACCGGTCAAGGTACCCGTCTTGTCAAAAACAAAGGTATCCACCCGCGCCAGGACTTCAATAGCCCCTAGCTTGCGCACCAGCACCCCTGCGCGCGCCAGCGCCCCGGCGGCGGCCAGCATGGCGGTGGGCGTGGCCAAGGAGAGCGCGCAGGGGCAGGTCACCACCAGAATCGCTACCGCCGTCATCACGCCGCGCTGCGGATCCACCATCCACCACCAGGCCCCCGCACCCGCTGCCAACAACAAAACAATGATGAGGAACGGGCGGGCGATGCGGTCAGCCAGCGCGGCGATATCGGGCTTGGTGGTGGAGGCAGCCACCATCAGCGCGGCAATTTCGGCATAGCGGGTGCTGCCGCCCACTTGCGTGACCCGGCAGACCACGGTGCCGCTGAGGTTGTTACTGCCCGCCAGCACCGCGTCACCCACGCTGCGCAGCAAGGGGCGGGACTCGCCGCTGAGCAAAGCTTCGTCAACCTCGGTGCTGCCGGACTCGATCACGCCGTCTGCCGCAAACACCTCGCCGGCGCTGACCCGCATGCGGTCGCCCACCGCCAGCCAGCGCGCAGCAATGCGTTCGCTTGTGTCGTCAGGCAGACAGCGTTCCACGCTTGGCGGCATGCGGTTGATCAGCGCCTCCAAGGCACCGGCAGTGCGGTCGCGCAAGCGCAGCTCCAGGGCGCGGCCGCTGAGCAGAAAAAACACAAACATGGTGAGGGAGTCGAAATACACGGTGGCACCAAACAGGCTGTCGCGGTCAAAAGTGCCCCAGCTGCTGGTCACAAAGGTGATGGCAATACCGATAGCCACCGGCACGTCCATACCAATGCGCCGCGCCCGCACATCACGCCAGGCACTCTCAAAGTACGGGCTGCACGAGAACACCAAAACCGGCAGGGTGAGCACCCAGGACGCCCAGCGCAGGAGTTGCTCCATCTCGGGCGTGACGTCACCCGCCGTCGAAAAATAGGCGGGGTAGGCGTACATCATGACCTGCATGCTGCACAAACCCGCAACCGCCCAGCGCCACAGGGCGAGGCGCTTTTCCCGTTTGCGCGCCGCCACCGCATGCACATCGAGCGCGGGCAACACGCCGTAACCCGCCTGCTGAATATGGGCCATCCAGGCCGAGGGGGCGGCCACTCCCTGTTGCCAACGCACCGCAGCGCGGTGGCTGGCCGCGCTGACCTGCGCCGATAGCACGCCCGGTGTGCGCAACACGGCGGCTTCGACCGAACCGGCGCAGTTGGCACAGTGCATGCCCTCAATCACCACGCTGGACTCCCACACCGCAGGCGCCTGCGCAGTGGCCGGTGTGATGGCCACGCTGAATGCGCCCCACTCGGCGGGGTCATCCAATAGCGCGAGATCGGTATCCGGTACAGCCATGGAACAGAGCTTACGCCCTTGCGGGCATCAGGCTTTGATGTGTTCGGCAATCCAGCGCAGCAGGTCCACCCACATCTGCCGGGTTTCGGCTTCACCAGGCGCCTGCAAGGCGTTAGGCAGCTCGATGGTGACTACAGGCATGCCCTTATGGATGCCGCCGTAGTTGCCCAGACTGCCCGGGAAAATTCCCACCTGATCCAAGTACAGGCGACCGAGTTTGGGCGGCGGGGTGCTGGGGCCGTCGTAGTCCAGCAAGCCGTAGGGCGCGTGAATACTGACAATGAGATGGGGTTTGAATTCGCGCATCTGCGCATCGAGGTAGCGCGATTCAGGCTCTGACAGGGGATGCGGCCCGGGCCAGCGGCGGGGATCGCGCCGGGTGCGCTGCTCCCAGTAAAAAGCGGCCTCGGTTTTCCAATTCGGGGTTGGGAAATTGCGGTTCAGATCCACCCCATGGGCATTGGTTCGGCGCGACGGTTTGGCGAAAATGCCATCCGGGTTGAGCATGGGAATGAAGCGCCACTGCATATTGGAGCCGCTGCTCTGCGCCTGCTCGATCCACTGCAGCGCCAAAGCGGTAGAGGACAACTCGTCGCCGTGCATACCCCCCACCACCAGCACGCGGATGCTGGCATTCGGGTTGGGCATATCGCGGACAAATATCCTGCGCCCCTGCACCGTGCGCTGGGTCGCCGGCTGTAGGCCGGCGCGCATGCAACGCGATGGAGTGACGAGGGGGACCCGGTACGCCCAATCCGCGCACATTTGCTCATTGCCACGCGGGGGCGGTTTTCGCATATGCAATTCAGGCCATGGCGAAGCGGCCCACCCCAAGCCGCTACAGCACACGAGCAGGAACCACAAAGCCACGCGCAGCGGCAGTGGCAACACATCAGCCATGGTCGCTGAATTGCTCCTTGACGCGCAACACGTCCGGCCACTGGCTTAGCAAGGCGTCGACGCAGCGCGGGTCAAAATGCGCGCCGGAACCCGCGCGCAAATAATCAGCCGCCGCCTCCACGGTCCAGGCTTTTTTATAGGGCCGCTCCGAGGTCAGGGCGTCGAATACGTCGGCTACCGCGACGATGCGACCACTCAGGGGAATCGCCTCACCCGCCAGCCCTTGCGGGTAGCCCGAACCGTCAAATTTTTCGTGGTGGCTGTAGGCGATTTCGGCCCCCGCCTGCAACACCCGCGACTGGCTGTTACGCAGCAATTCATAGCCGTAAGTGGGATGGCTTTTCATGACCTCAAATTCGTCCGGCTCTAATTGGCCGGCTTTGAGCAGGATGCGGTCGGGAATGGCCACTTTGCCGATGTCATGCATGGGGGATGCGTCCAACAGCAATTCCTGCTGCGCGGCGTCCAGGCCCAGGCCCCTGGCAATCAACTGGGCGTAACGGGCCATGCGTTGGATGTGGGTGGAGGTCGTGCCGTCGCGGTATTCGGCAACCTTGGCCAGGTACATCAGTGTCTCGCGTTCGCGTGAGCGGATATCGGCTGTGGCCCGCTCCACCTCTGCGGCCAACCACGCCGCCCGATCGGCCAAGGCGTGCTGGGCCGCGCTGAGCGCCAACATATGCTTGGCGCGGGCCAAAAATTCCAAGGGGTCCAGCGGTTTGGCCAGAAAGTCGCTGGCGCCGGTTTCCAAGGCCTCGTAGCAAATGCCTTTGTCTTCGTTGGCGGTGATCATCACGATGGGCGTGTCAGTCGTAGCGGGCAGGCGGCGGACACGGGCGATGAACTGCAGGCCATTGAGCTCGGGCATCATGTAATCGACCACGATCAAACCCACCGGGTTGTTCGCCACCCATTCCAAGGCCGCTACCGGGTCGGTGAAACCACGGGCTTCGCAGCCCTCGAGTTGGTTGGCAATTTTGACCAGCAGGCTCAGATTGAGCGCGGTGTCATCGACGATGAGAACGTTTTGCTTCATAGCAGGTTTCGCTGGTCAAACGGTATCGCCGTTGGCGGACGCATAGCGCGCGCGCAACAGGTTTTTCTGCACTTTGCCCATGGCGTTGCGGGGCAGTTCCGCCACCACATAACAGCGCTTGGGCACTTTGAACCGCGCGACCTGCGTCTTGAGTTGGGCCAACAAGTCTGTAGCCTGCAGTGAAACGCCGGGCTTGGCAATCACCACGGCCACGCCGACCTCGCCAAAATCCGGATCCGGCACACCCACGATCGCGGTCTCCAACACGCCGGCCAGGGCATTCATGAAGCCCTCGATTTCAGCGGGGTACACGTTGTATCCACCGCTGATGTACAAGTCTTTGCTGCGCCCCACGATGCTGACAAAACCCTGGGCATCGATCAAGCCCACATCGCCCGTTTTGAAGAAGCCATCTGCCGTGAATTCTTCGGCGGTCTTCTCCGGCATACGCCAGTAGCCCGAGAAAACGCTGGGCCCCTTGACCTCGATACCGCCGACCTCCCCGGTGGGCAGGACCTGTCCATCCGCACCGCCAATGCGCAAACGCAAACCCGGCAAGGGCAGTCCCACGGTGCCACCCCGCCGGGCGGTGGGCTTGCCGATGCCGTTTGGCAGGTAGGGGTTGGAGGTCAGCATCAGCGTCTCGCTCATGCCATAGCGTTCCAAAATGGTGTGGCCCGTGCGTTTTTGCCAGGCCTCAAAGGTATCCAGCAACAAGGGTGCCGATCCGGCAATAAAGAGGCGCATGCCCGCAGCGGCCTTGCGGTCCAGGGTGGGCTCGCTGAGCATGCGGGTGTACAGCGTGGGCACGCCCATAAAAATGGTGGCCTGGGCCATCAGGGCAATCGCCCGGCGCGGCTCAAAGCGGTCCATCCACAGCATCTTGCTGCCGTTGAGCAGCGCGCCATGGATGGCTACAAACAGGCCATGCACATGGAAGATGGGTAGGGCATGGATCAGCACGTCGCCCCGCTGCCAGCCCCAATAGTCCTTGAGCACCTGCGCATTGCTGAGCAAATTACCGTGGCTGAGCATCGCGCCTTTGCTGCGACCCGTGGTGCCGCTGGTGTACAAAATGGCAGCCAGGTCCTCGGGCGTTCGGGTGGCGGGCTGGTGCACATCGCTGTGTTGCGCGGCGCGTTCCAACAGGCTGCCGGTGCGGTCTTCATTGAGGGTAAAGACATACTGCACGCCACGCGCAAAAGCCTGCTTGCTGATCGCCCCGAAACGCGCTGATGCGCACACCACCACGGCGGGGGCGGCGTTCTCGATGAAGTAATCGAGTTCGGCACTTTGGTAAGCGGTATTCAAAGGCAAGTAAACCAGCCCGGCGCGCAAAGTGGCCAGGTACACCACCATGGCCTCCACCGATTTTTCCACCTGCACCGCCACCCGCGATTCGGGCGGCAGGCCCAGGGAATCGAGCAAATTGGCCACCATAGCGGTAGCCCGGTCCAGGTCACGCCAGGTGTAGGCCAGGCCTTCTTCGGTTTGCACCGCAACCGCGTCTAGATCGGCAGGAAAAGCCGCCCGCAAGGCCACAAACAAGTTCATATTCCGCTTTGCTTCCACAGACATCACACGGCCCCTCGCCGGACGCGGCCAGCCCACAACCACAACACCACACCCGCTAAGACCATGGGCACACACAGCCACTGCCCCATGCTCAAGCCCAGGTCCAGCAAACCCAGATGGGCATCGGGTTCGCGGAAGAACTCTACCGCGAAGCGCAAGACGCCATAGCCCACCAAAAACGCCGCCGCCACACGCCCGCGCAAGGGGCCGCTGCGCGCGTACCACCACAGCAGCACAAAAAGCAGCAAGCCCTCCAGCAGCAACTGGTAAACCTGAGAAGGGTGGCGCGGTGCGTCTCCGGCACCGAGGAACACCATGCCCCAGGGAAGATCGACCGACGCCACCCGGCCCCAGAGCTCACCATTGATGAAATTACCCAGGCGGCCGCAGGCCAGCCCGGTCGGCACGCAAGGCGCAACAAAGTCCGCAACTTCCCAAAAAGAACGACCACGCGCGATGCCAAAACCGACCATCGCCAGGATCACGCCGAGCAATCCCCCGTGAAATGCCATGCCGCCCTTCCAGACGGCCAGAATTTCCAGCGGGTTGGAGGCGTAATACGCGGGTTGGTAAAAAAGGCAGTAGCCGATGCGCCCGCCCAGCACCACGCCGAGCACGCCCCAGAACAAAAAATCTTCCACGTCGCCCGATGTCCAGGCCCGATCGGGCAGCATGTCCCTGTAAGGCGGATGCTGCAGACGCATCCGACCCAGCAGCACAAACAGCCCGAAGGCGGCCAGATAGGTCAATCCGTACCAATGCACCGCCAGGGGGCCGATTTGCAGAGCAACAGGGTCAATTTGCGGATGGATCAGCATGGGGCTATTGTGCCCGCGCGCATCCCGGCGGACGGGGGGCGGCATCCACCGCGGCTCGTAAAATGTCCCGCACCCTCGCTTTCACAACCCGGCCCTGCCGCACCACCATGACCGACACCACCCGCCCCCTCCTGCCCATCAACCGCCGCAGCGCCAACATCACCGAAGGCAAATCGCGCGCGCCCAACCGGTCTATGTACTACGCCATGGGCTACGAAGAATCGGACTTCAAAAAGCCCATGGTCGGCGTGGCCAACGGGCACAGCACCATCACGCCCTGCAACAGCGGCTTGCAAAAACTGGCCGACGCGGCGATTGCCGGCATTGAAGAGGCTGGCGGTAACGCGCAGGTCTTTGGCACACCGACCATCTCCGACGGCATGGCCATGGGCACCGAGGGCATGAAATACAGCCTGGTCAGTCGCGAAGTGATCTCTGACTGCATCGAGACCTGCGTGCAAGGCCAGTGGATGGACGGCGTGGTGGTCATTGGCGGCTGCGACAAAAACATGCCCGGCGGCCTGATGGGCATGCTGCGCGCCAATGTGCCGGCGATTTATGTGTACGGCGGAACCATTTTGCCGGGCTCTTACAAAGGCCAGGACCTCAATATCGTCAGCGTGTTTGAGGCCGTAGGCCAGAACGCGGCGGGCAATCTGAGCGACTTTGATTTGCACGAAATCGAGCAACGCGCCATCCCCGGCCCTGGCTCCTGCGGCGGCATGTACACCGCCAACACCATGTCCAGCGCCTTTGAGGCTTTGGGCATCTCGCTGATTTACTCCAGCACCATGGCCAATCCGCACGATGAGAAATTGAACTCGGCCAAGGCCTCGGCGCAGGTGCTGATCGAGGCGATCAAAAAAGACATCAAACCGCGCGACATCGTGACGCGCAAATCGATTGAGAACGCGGTTGCAGTCATCATGGCCACGGGGGGTTCAACCAACGCGGTGCTGCACTTTCTGGCGATCGCCCATGCGGCGGGCGTGGAATGGACGATTGAGGACTTCGAACGCGTGCGCGTCAAAACGCCGGTTTTGTGCGACCTGAAGCCCAGCGGCAAGTACCTGGCGGTGGACTTGCACCGCGCAGGCGGCATCCCGCAGGTCATGAAAACCCTGCTGGTGGCCGGTTTGCTACACGGCGACTGCCTGACGATCACCGGGCAAACCATTGCCGAGGTGCTCAAAGATATCCCTGATGTCCCGCGCACCGACCAGGACGTGATCCGCCCGATCAACAAGCCCATGTACGCGCAGGGCCATCTGGCCATCCTCAAAGGCAATTTGTCGCCCGAGGGCTGTGTGGCCAAAATCACCGGCCTGAAAAAGCCCGTGATGACCGGCCCGGCGCGGGTGTTTGACGACGAACAATCTGCGCTCAAAGCCATCCTCGCTGGAAAAATCGTCGCCGGCGACGTGATGGTCTTGCGCTACCTCGGCCCCAAAGGCGGCCCCGGCATGCCCGAAATGCTGGCCCCCACAGGCGCGCTGATCGGCGCGGGCTTGGGCGAGAGCGTGGGCTTGATCACCGACGGACGCTTCTCCGGCGGCACCTGGGGCATGGTGGTCGGCCACGTGGCACCCGAAGCGGCGGTCGGCGGCACGATTGCGCTGATCCACGAGGGGGACGCTATCACCATCGACGCGCACGCCTTGCTTCTGCAACTCAATGTGTCCGACGAAGAAATCGCCCGCCGCCGTGCGGCGTGGACCGCGCCCGCGCCCCGTTACATGCGTGGCGTGCAAGCCAAGTTCGCGTTCAATGCCTCCACCGCCAGCAAAGGCGCGGTGCTGGACGACTATTGAAGCGCGATCTGGCACTGCCGCGCCAACCGGCGGGCATTCTTCACACACTAAAAGGTTCCCCAGATGACTTCGTTGAAACAATATGCCCTGGCCGCAGTGCTGGGCTTGCTCGCACTGGCGGGTTTGGCCCTGCCCTGGTATTCATCCCGAACGCTGGATACAGAACTCGCCGCTTTTGCCGAGGCTTCGCGCACGGGCGATTTGGTGGTACACAAACTTGCGCACCAAGCTGGGCTCTTCAAGTCCACCGGAACGATAGAGTTCCAATTGCGCGACAGCTGCGATGCGGCCACCGTCCAGGATCCCTCCAGCTTTGCAGTCGAATACGCCGTCAGCCATCTGCCTTCCATCCACGGTGTGATGCAATTTGAATGGTCGGTGTTGCCGCAGGGCACGACGGCTGCGGCGATTGAAAAAGTCATCGGCCCGGGTAAGAAACTCAGCGGTACCGGCGCGCTGGGTTACAGCGGTCTGGTCAAGACTGAAATGGATCTGCCCGAGCTGAACTTCTCCAACGATGGTGTGACTTTCCAGATCACGCCATCCAAGGGTTCCTTGACCGCCGACGCCCGCGCCGCACAATTCATCTGGAACCTGAGCAGCTTCGTGGCCCGTGGCAAAGGAGACGCCTTGGACATGAAAGGCCTCAGCCTGAACATGGATTTGAAGGACCGCAATCTGGGGACCGGCACCATTGCCCTAGGCGTTGAGGGCATCAGCACTGCATCGGTATCCATCCAAGGTCTGTTGGTTAGCAGCGAAACCAGCGAAACCAATGACCGGCTCAGTACCAAGGTGAGTCGAGTCCGTGAAAGTACTCAAAGTCGCAGGCCAGTCGCTCAACGACCTGGTACTGGAAGCCAGTATTGGCGGATTGCATGCGCCCAGCGTGCGCGCATTGTTGGAAATCGGCAAAGCGAGTTGCGGTTTTAACAATATGACGGCTGACGAATCGCAGCGGGTTCGTAAAGCGGTTGAGACGCTGTTGACCAGCGGCATGTCGATTGGTATTCCGGCGCTCAAAGGCAGTGGCGAAGGGGGCCAGGTCAGTGCCAACCTGATGCTGGAACTGCTGCCCGCCAGCGGCGGCCCAATTGCCTTGGAAAAATACCTGCGCTCTTCAGGGCAGCTCACGATCACGGGCACCTTGCTGAACCCCAGTCAGATCGATATGGCGCTGACCAGCGGCTTTGCTGAAAAAGTTCCAGGCGGAGTCAAGGCCGCTTACAGCTACCAGGACGGCTTACTCAAAATCAGCGACAAGTCGCTGGACGCGGGCATGGTGAAAAACGCGCTCGCCCAAGTGGACCAGCAGATCAATAATTTTCTGAATCCGCCGAAGACACCGGTTCCCAACCCGATAGAAGAGATGGTCGAAGAGGAGGAGCTTCCAGATGCCGCTGCTCCAGCTCCTGCGGCAGCACCGGCGCAATAAACCGCAAAGACCGCGCGCAGGGCTGCCACCAAGCAGGGCTGCAGGCGCAGCCCGACCTGGGCGATGCCTAAATCAATAGGCCTGGCCCAACTGGTCCAGGATGGCCGGGTTCTCCAGGGTCGAGGTGTCCTGGGTGATCGCCTCGCCTTTGGCCAGTGAACGCAGCAGCCGGCGCATGATCTTGCCGCTGCGGGTCTTGGGCAGGTTCTCGCCAAAGCGGATGTCCTTGGGCTTGGCAATCGGCCCGATTTCTTTGGCGACCCAATCGCGCAATTCTTTGGCAATCGCTTTGGCTTCATCGCCGGTAGGGCGGGGCCGCTTGAGCACCACAAAGGCGCAAATCGCCTCGCCGGTCAGGGCGTCGGGGCGGCCCACCACGGCGGCCTCGGCCACCAGGTCGGTCTTAGACACCAAAGCGGACTCGATTTCCATGGTGCCCATGCGGTGGCCGGAGACGTTGAGCACGTCGTCGATGCGGCCGGTGATGCGGAAATAACCCCGGTCGGCGCTGCGCACCGCGCCGTCGCCGGCCAGGTACATCGTGCCGCCCATTTCTTCGGGGAAATAGCTTTTCTTGAAACGCTCGGGGTCGTTCCAGATGGTGCGGATCATCGATGGCCAGGGGCGCTTGACCACCAGAATGCCGCCGGTGCCATTGGGTATGGGGTTACCCACTTCGTCGACGATGGCGGCCATGATGCCGGGCAGCGGCAGCGTGCAGCTGCCGGGCACCAGGGGCGTGGCACCGGGCAGCGGGGTGATCATGTGGCCGCCAGTTTCGGTCTGCCAGAAGGTGTCGACGATGGGGCAGCGCTCGCCGCCCACGTGCTTGTGGTACCACATCCAGGCTTCCGGATTGATCGGCTCGCCCACCGAGCCCAGGATGCGCAGGCTGCTCAAATCCGAACGCGCGGGGTGCACTGCGGCATCGGACTCGGCCGCCTTGATCAGCGATCGGATCGCGGTCGGCGCGGTGTAAAAAATAGAGCACTTGTGGCGCTCGATCATTTGCCAGAAGCGCCCGGCATTGGGGAAGGTCGGTACGCCTTCAAAAATGATTTGCGTGGCACCGGCCGCCAGCGGCCCATAGGCCACATAGGTGTGGCCGGTGATCCAGCCGATGTCGGCGGTGCACCAAAAAACATCGCTGGGCTGCAGGTCAAAGGTCCAGTCCATGGTCAGCTTGGCCCACAGCAAATAACCGGCGGTGGAATGCTGCACGCCCTTGGGCTTGCCCGTAGAGCCAGAGGTGTAGAGGATGAACAGGGGATGCTCGGCGTTCACGGCCACTGGCGGGCAGTTGGTGCTTTGGCCGGCTAGCGCCTGCGCGAAGGTCTTGTCGCGTCCGGCGACCATATTGCAGGCCGTGGCCGTGCGCTCATAGACCAGCACGTTCTTGATCGTGTCGCAACCGCCCATCGCCAGACCTTCGTCGACGATGGCTTTAAGGGGCAGCTCTTTGCCGCCACGCATCTGGAAGTTGGCGGTGATGACAGCGACCGCACCCGCGTCGATGATGCGTTCATTCAAGGCCTTGGCGGAAAAGCCGCCAAACACCACGCTGTGGGTGGCTCCGATGCGGGCGCAGGCCTGCATGGCGATCACGCCTTCGACGGTCATGGGCATGTAAATCAGCACGCGGTCGCCGCTGTGTACGCCGCAGGCGGTGAGCGCGTTGGCAAACTGGCTCACGCGCGCCAGCAATTCTTTGTAGCTGACGCGGTTGACAGTGCCATCGTCGGCTTCAAAGATGATGGCGGTCTTGTTTTCGACCGGGGTACCCATGTGCCGGTCCAGGCAATTGGCACTGGCGTTGAGATGGCCGTCGTCAAACCAGCGGTAAAAAGGCGCGTTGGATTCGTCCAGGGTGCGGGTGAACGGCTTGTTCCAGACCAGATGGTCGCGTGCCAGGGTCGCCCAGAAACCTTCCAGATCGGCCTCGGCGCTGGCGCACATGGCGTTGTAGCTGTCCATGCCGGAAATGCGGGCGGCGGCCACCACGGCCGGCTGGGGATGGAAGACCCGGTTCTCGACCAGAACCGATTCAATCGCAGATGTTGAAGTGCTCACCGATGTCTCTCCTCGAATAAATTTATGGCGCGGATGGTCGTAGTCTGCACTTACAAACGACTGACTAGCCCGGAAGTAGCCCGCAGATGGCCCGCCGAGGGCCTTGGCTACACTCATCCCACCCCAGTCCATGCGCAAACCGCGCAAATTTACACCCATGAGCACCACCATCCGCCAAACCGACCTGGTCGAGTCCGTTGCCGCCGCGCTGCAGTACATCAGCTACTACCACCCTGCGGACTACATTGCCCACCTGGCGCGCGCCTACGCCCGCGAGCAAAGCCCGGCCGCCAAAGACGCGATTGCGCAAATTCTGACCAATAGCAAGATGAGCGCGACCGGGCACCGGCCCATGTGCCAGGACACCGGCATCGTCAACGTCTTCCTCAAAGTCGGCATGGATGTGCGCTGGGAGGGCTTTAGCGGCAGTCTGGATGACGCCATCAACGAAGGCGTGCGCCGCGCCTACCAACACCCTGGCAATACCTTGCGCGCCAGCGTGGTGGCCGACCCCGAGTTCCTGCGCAAAAACACCCAGGACAACACGCCCGCCGTGATCTTCACCGAACTGGTGCCGGGCGACAAACTGGAAGTCACCGTGGCGGCCAAAGGCGGCGGCAGCGAGAACAAGAGCAAGCTGGTCATGCTCAACCCCGGCGACTCGGTGGTCGACTGGGTGCTCAAAACCGTGCCCACCATGGGCGCGGGCTGGTGTCCGCCCGGCATGCTGGGTATTGGTATTGGCGGCACCGCCGAAAAAGCCGCGCTGATGGCCAAAGAAAGTCTGATGGACGATCTGGACATGTACGAACTGCAAGCCAAGTCCAGCAGCGGCGCGGCTCTGACGGCGGTGGAAAACATGCGCCTGGAGCTGTACGAAAAAGTCAACGCCCTGGGCATAGGCGCACAAGGCCTGGGTGGTTTGACCACGGTTTTGGACGTGAAGATCAAGCTCTACCCCACGCATGCGGCCAGCAAGCCCGTGGCCATGATCCCCAACTGCGCCGCCACCCGGCATGCGCATTTTGTGATGGACGGCAGCGGCCCGGTGTACCTGGAGCCGCCATCCCTGGACCTGTGGCCGCAAGTCAACTGGGCCCCCGATACCCAAAAGAGCCAGCGCGTGGACCTCAACACCCTCACGCCCTGCCATCGTGGCCAGCTGGAAACCCGGCCAGACCCTGTTGCTCAACGGCAAGATGCTGACCGGGCGCGACGCGGCCCACAAACGCATCCAAGGCCTGCTGGCCAAAGGCGAGCCGCTGCCCGTGGATTTCACGAACCGGGTGATTTATTACGTCGGCCCGGTAGACCCCATCGCCGGCGAGGCCGTCGGCCCGGCCGGCCCGACCACCGCCACCCGCATGGACGGCTTCACCGAGATGATGCTGGCGCAAACCGGTTTGATCGCCATGGTGGGCAAAGCCGAGCGCGGCCCGATAGCCATCGAGGCCATCAAGAAACACCACAGCGCCTATTTGATGGCTGTGGGCGGCGCCGCCTACTTGGTCAGCAAAGCCATTCAGCACGCCCGCGTAGTGGGCTTTGCCGACCTGGGCATGGAAGCCATTTACGAATTTGATGTGGTCGACATGCCGGTCACCGTGGCGGTGGACGCCGGCGGCACCAGCGCGCACATCACCGGCCCGGCGATCTGGAAAGAGCGGATTGCCAGCGGCGAATTCAAGTCCATCCCGCTAACCACCGCCTGAGGGCAGCACCCTTGCCCACCGCGCCGCAAGCCGCAGCCCCCATCGGCGTCTTCGACAGCGGCGTGGGCGGTTTGAGCGTGCTGCGCGCCCTGCGCGCGCAACTGCCGCAGGAAGACTTTGTCTACCTGTCCGACGCGGCCCACGCGCCCTATGGTGAGCGCACGGACGACTACGTAAGCGCCCGCGCCCTGCGTGTGGCGGATTACCTGATCACGCAGCACAGGGCCAAGGCCTTGGTGGTGGCCTGCAACACGGCCACCGCCGCTGCCATCCAGATGCTGCGGGCGCGCTGGCCGGACCTGCCCATTGTGGGCATTGAACCGGCGCTCAAGCCGGCAGCAGCGGCCAGCCAGACCAAGCGGGTGGGCGTGATGGCCACCCGCAGCACGCTCCAAAGCGCCAAATTCAAAACGCTGCTCGACAGCCTGCATGGCCAGGCGGAGTTTGTGGTGCAAGCCTGCGACGGCTTGGCCGTGGCCATTGAAAACGGCGACGACAAGACGACGCAAGCGCTGTGTGAGACCTACGTCCGCGCAATGGGGGATTTCGGGCGGCAGCCAGGACAAATGGACCAGCTGGTCTTGGGCTGCACCCACTACCCCCTGGTCAGCGACATGTTGCAAGGCCTGCTTGGTTCGCGCGTTGACCTTTTGGAGGCTGGTTACCCGGTCAGCCTGCAAACCCGGAGGGTCCTGGACCAAGCCCAGTTGCTCTTCTCTGACCGCGCCGCAGGTGTGACCCAACTGCTCAGCACCGGGGCTGGCGAACCACTGGGCCGCAACGCGCTGCGGTGGCTGGGTCTGGAGCTGGCGGTTGAGGGCGTGCCAACCGACGCGCCCCCATGACAAAGTGGCCTGCCCGACAGGAATCGAACCTGTGACCTACAGCTTAGAAGGCTGTTGCTCTATCCAACTGAGCTACGGGCAGTTGCGCGGCGTGGGGATAAACAAAAATGCCAAAGACACAGCTTTGGCATTGTAAAAAGATGGTCGGGGCGGTGGGATTCGAACTCACGACCCTCTGGTCCCAAACCAGATGCGCTACCAGGCTGCGCTACGCCCCGACAACTGGATTCTAACCGCCGCCTTCTGCGGTTTCCGCAAGGCCACAAGGCCCACGGTGGCGGTACCATGTAAGCTGCCACTGCCCGAGCCTTGGCAAGCGGGCCCACCCTCCACAGTTCCCCATGTCTGAACCCCATTTGCCCTGGCTGCAGCCCGGAGATGCATTCCCCGATTCGGTCTGGGGTGAAGAAGACCCTGCCCCCGGCCTGGTGGCGGCGGGCGGCGCGCTGGATGTGGACAGCTTGCGGCGGGCGTACACGCAGGGCATTTTTCCCTGGTTCAACGACGATCAACCCATTTTGTGGTGGAGCCCGGCGCCGCGTATGGTGCTGCAGGTTGCTGATTTCCGCCTGCACCGGTCTTTGCAGAAAAATTTGCAGAAGTTTTTGGCGAATCCGGATTGCGCAATACGGATCGACACCGCATTTGGCGCAGTGATTGACCGTTGTGCGCGAAGCCCCCGCAAAGGGCAACCGGGCACCTGGATCGTGCCCGCCATGGTCCGGGCCTACGGGGAGCTACACCGCAGCGGACTGGCGCACAGCGTGGAAGTCTGGGTGGGCGGAAAACTGGCCGCTGGTTTGTACTGCGTGGCGCTGGGACGGGCGGTTTTTGGCGAGTCTATGTTCACGGACCAGACCGACGGCTCCAAGTTGGCGCTGGCCGCCCTGGTGGCGCTGTGCCGGGCGCAGGGCGTGGTTTTGGTGGATTGCCAGCAGCAAACAGGCCACATGGCAAGCCTGGGCGCGGAGCCGATCAGCCGGCAGGCTTTCCTGGCGCACCTGGCCCGGGCCACGGCCCAAACGCCCCTGCAGTGGGAATTCAGCCCCCTATACTGGCAACACATATTGCCCAGTGCCCGCCATGACTGACCTGAAAGACCTCCCGCTACAAACGCTGCAGTTCTATGCCACGGCGCATTACGAATGCAGCTATCTGGAAGGCAGGCAAGCCCGCTCCCAAGTGGCCACCCCCAGCCACCTGATCAACAACAACGCCTACTCCGAACTGGTTGCCAAAGGCTTTAGGCGCAGCGGTATGTTCACCTACCGCCCGTATTGCGATCACTGCAAGGCCTGTACCGCCATGCGGGTACCGGCAAGCACCTTTGTTCCCGATCGCAGCCAGCAACGCGCCGCACGGCTGCATGCCGGTTTGCAAGCCCGGGCTGTGCAACTGGGGTACTCCGAAGAGCACTACGCCCTGTATTTGCGCTACCAGCGCAGCCGCCACAGCGGCGGCGGCATGGACGAGGACAGCCGTGCGCAATACATCCAGTTTTTGCTGCAAAGCCGGGTGAACTCGCGTCTGATCGAATTCCGCGAGCCGGCACCGGAAGGCAGCAGCGGGGCGCTGAAAATGGTCTCGATCGTGGATGTGCTGGACGACGGCCTGTCCGCCGTTTACACCTTTTACGATCCGGCGGATAAAGCCAGCTACGGCACCTACGGTGTGCTGTGGTTGATCGAGCAGGCGCAGCACTTGGCGCTTCGCCATGTTTACCTCGGATATTGGATCGCGCAAAGCAGCAAGATGGATTACAAGATCCGTTTTGGGCCGTTTGAGTTGCTCTTGGACGGGCGCTGGCGGGCTTTTGCCAATGCCGATGCGGCGCGCGCCATCCTGGCCGATAAGGCATGAGCACCCGCACCCTGCCGGGGCCGACGGTTCCATCGGTGCAGGTGATTGAGCGGCTTTTTGGTCTGATCGACATCCTGGCCTGCTGCCGAATCATCGATGGCGCTCAAGGACATCAGCGCCGCGGCCGGCCTGCACCCGTCCACTACGCACCGCCTCCTGAATGACCTGGTGATTGGGCGCTATGTGGACCGGGATCAACCTGGAACCTACCGCCTGGGCATGCGCTTGCTGGAACTGGGCAATCTGGTGAAGGGGCGGCTCCATGTCCGGGATGCAGCGCTGGGCCCTATGCGCGCGCTGCATGAGGTCATCAAACAACCAGTCAACCTCAGCGTGCGCCAGGGGGATGAAATCATCTACATCGAGCGCGCTTACAGCGAGCGTTCCGGCATGCAAGTGGTCCGGGCTATTGGTGGCCGGGCTGCGCTGCACCTGACCTCCGTGGGCAAACTGTTCCTGGCGCATGAGGATGCGCAGCAAGTGCGCAACTACGCGCTGCGCACAGGCCTGCTGGGCAGTACCGTGAACAGTGTGCGGGATTTAGATGCTCTGGAGCGCGCGCTGGCACAGGTTCGCCAACTCGGATTTGCCACCGATAACGAGGAGTTGGAACTAGGGGTTCGCTGCCTGGCAGTGGGGATATACGATGACCAGTCGCATCTGGTCGCAGGTTTGTCTATCTCTGCGCCATCGGGTCATATGGATGACCGCTGGTTGGGGGATTTGCGCAAAATCGCCAACACGATTTCGCACAGCCTGGGCCACGGAGCGGCCTATACCTGACGCACCCGCGCTTCAATTGATACGAAGCAAGCCCTGCTCGTTGCCCGACCAGGCACTGACCACCGGACCCGTTTTGGCAGAGAGCGGCACAGAGGTTTCCAGCCAGTGGCGCACCCGCTCAGCATCTGCAATCCGGCTCAGTTTGCCCGCCGAATCCAGAAAAACCATGATCAGCTTACGTCCGGCGATTTTGGTCTGCATCACCAAGCATTGCCCCGCCTCCGAGATGTAGCCGGTTTTTTGCAAGCCGATATCCCAATCAGGGTCTTTGACCAAACGGTTGGTGTTCCGGTACTGCAGGACCTTGCGGCCGACCGCGACCTGGTAGCCCGGTGATGTCGAAAGTTCACGCAGGGTGGGGTCGCCATGCGCATAGTGCACCAAGGTCGCCAAATCTTTGGCGCTGGAGCGGTTGTTGCTGGACAGGCCGGTTGGCTCCACATAGGAGGTATCCCGCATGCCCATCGCTGCCGCTTTTTGGTTCATCAACCCGACAAAACGTGTCAAGCCGCCGGGATAGGTGCGTCCCAGCGCGTGGGCTGCGCGGTTTTCGCTGGACATCAGCGCCAGATGCAACAGCTCGCCACGGCTCAGTTCTGTGCCGACGCTCAGGCGGGAATGGCTGCCCTTCTCCGTATCCACATCATCCTGGGTAATGGTGATGGGTTGATCCAGTGACAGCTGGGCTTCGCTGATCAGCAGCCCCGTCATCAGCTTAGTCAGGGAAGCAATCGGCAATACCACTTGATCGTTCTTGCGGAACAGCACTTCCTTGGTGTCCTGGTCCATGACCAATACCGCACTGGACTTGAGGTGCAATTCATCGTACTGGTCATGCAGCCCGGCGAGTTGGCCGACAGACGGTTTGATGACCTCTTTGGCACGCACCACGCGACTTTTTACTGCAGGGCGCTTTTTGGCTGTGGCTTTGACGGCACGGCGCACGGGCTTGCTTGCCTTCTTTTTGCTGACCACCTTGCTTT
The DNA here is from genome assembly GCA_964203415.1 of Rhodoferax sp. GTDB lineage: Bacteria > Pseudomonadota > Gammaproteobacteria > Burkholderiales > Burkholderiaceae_C > Allorhodoferax. The sequence continues at coordinate 230,563 of CAXNME010000001.1, read as the reverse complement.
TGCCCGCAGAAATAGGGTAGTCCACTGCAGCGACAGGCCCCGCCAGTCCCACCATCGCAGCGACAAGTAATGCCAGTTTTCGTGTCAAAGTATTCAAAGGCTTCATCCAAAACTAGGAAATTCGCCGAGACCCAGGCCCCGTCTGGCGAGAATTATGACCTCATTTTCAGATTTATATTGAAATATTTCAAGCACTTGGCGCACAAACTTAAACAATTGGCTCGATGGCACACTCCGGCACCTGTTTATAAAAACAGTTTTTCTATTTGTGCAGCCCCCGCTCGTCCGGTTCGTCTGTGGATGTACTGACCATGCTGGTGTGCACGCCCTTGAACTTGCGGGTGGCATACACCACGTAGCCACTCACCCCGTACACCACAAAAATTCCGAACATCGCGGTTGGCGGATCGAGGTTGACGAGCGCAATCATCAGCGCGATCAACACAATCACCGCAAAGGGCACGCTCTTACGCAGTGTGAAGTCTTTGAAACTGTAAAACGGAATATTGCTCACCATACTCAAACCCGCGTACAGAACCCAGCAAAACATGGGCCAGGCCACGCTGGAGGGAACAATATGCGAATCGGTACACCACCATATAAACCCGGCCACCAGAGCCGCGGCCGCCGGAGACGGAAGACCCTGAAAAAAGCGTTTGTCCACTACCTGCGTGTTGACGTTGAAGCGCGCCAGCCGCAGCGCAGCGCAGGAGCAGTACACAAAGGCGGCAAACCAGCCCCAGCGGCCCAGATTTTGCAGCGTCCACACATAGGCAATCAGTGCGGGCGCGGCGCCAAAGGACACCATGTCTGAGAGCGAATCCATCTGCTCGCCAAAGGCACTTTGGGTGTTGGTCATGCGGGCGACCCGCCCGTCCAGACTGTCGAGCACCATGGCGCAAAAAATTCCAATCGCTGCATTCATGAACTGGCCATTCACCGCCATCACCATGCCATAAAAGCCACCAAACAAAGCGGCCAGGGTGAAGAGATTGGGCAGGACGTAAATACCTTTGCGGGGTCTCTTTAACGGGACCGCATCGTCATCGCCCACTAAGGCGTCCGTTCCATCGTGCATATTCAACTCCTTGAGGGCCGGTGGCCTGGTCTAGAAACAGCAAGGGCCACCCAAGTGGCCCTTGCCTCCCCTGCCGCAGTCTATCAATTGCGGGTTTGGTCTACCAGCTTGTTCTTTTTGATCCAAGGCATCATGGCCCGCAGGGTCTCGCCAACGGTCTCGATCTGGTGCTCTGCGGTCAGGCGACGGCGGCTGAGCAGGGTCGGCGCACCGGCCTTGTTCTCCAGAATAAAGCTCTTGGCGTATTCACCGGTCTGGATGTCTTTCAGGCACTGGCGCATCGCCTCTTTGGTGGCGCTGGTGACGATGCGCGGGCCGGTGACGTACTCGCCGTATTCCGCATTGTTGGAGATCGAGTAGTTCATGTTGGCGATACCGCCTTCATAAATCATGTCCACGATCAGCTTGAGCTCGTGCAGGCACTCAAAGTAGGCCATTTCCGGCGCGTAACCCGCTTCGACCAAAGTCTCGAAACCGGCCTTGATCAACTCCACTGTGCCGCCGCACAAAACCGCTTGCTCACCGAACAGGTCGGTCTCGGTTTCTTCGCGGAAATTGGTCTCGATGATGCCAGCCTTGCCGCCGCCATTGGCCATGGCATAGCTCAATGCCAGGTCACGGGTGCGGCCCGACTTGTCCTGGTGGATCGCGATCAGGTGGGGAACACCGCCGCCTTGCGCATAGGTGCCACGCACGGTATGGCCCGGCGCCTTGGGCGCAACCATCCAGACGTCCAGATCGGCGCGGGGCGAGACCAGGCCGTAATGCACGTTGAAGCCGTGGGCAAACACCAGCGACGCGCCTTGTTTGATGTTGGGCTCGACGTCGTTGGTATACACGGTGCCGATTTGCTCATCGGGCAGCAAAATCATGACCACGTCGGCGGCCTTGACCGCGTCGGCCACTTCAGCGACTTTCAGGCCGGCTTTCTCAACCTTGGGCCAGGACGCGCCACCTTTGCGCAAACCCACGACCACTTTGACGCCGCTGTCATTCAAGTTTTGCGCGTGCGCATGGCCCTGGCTGCCGTATCCGATGATTGCCACGGTTTTGCCTTTGATCAGGCTCAGGTCGCAATCTTTGTCGTAAAACACTTTCATCTTTTTCTCCGAAATAAAAACGGCGGCAAGCGCCTAGTTACACAACCCATCACACTCGCAAAATGCGCTCGCCGCGGCCAATGCCGCTGGAACCCGTGCGCACTGTTTCCAAAATCGCCGCGCGCTCAATCGCCTCCAAAAACGCATCGTTCTTGGACTGGTCACCCGTCAATTCAATGGTGTAGCTCTTGTCGGTTACGTCGATGATGCGGCCTCGAAAGATGTCCGCCATGCGTTTCATCTCTTCGCGCTCTTTACCCACAGCGCGCACCTTGACCATCATCAGCTCGCGCTCAATGTAGGAGCCTTCTGTCAGGTCAACGACCTTGATCACCTCAATCAGGCGGTTCAGGTGCTTGGTAATTTGTTCGATCACGTCGTCCGAACCCGTAGTCTCGATGGTCATGCGCGAGAGACTGGGGTCTTCGGTGGGGGCGACGGTCAGCGACTCGATGTTGTAGCCGCGGGCGGAGAACAAACCGACCACCCGGGACAGGGCGCCGGGCTCGTTTTCCAAAAGTACTGCAATGATGTGTTTCATAGGTCTCGATTCCTCTTTTCGCCGCCCTCCCCGCGCAGCGGTAACCGCGCGGCTTGACGGGCAATAGATTCGTCTGTCTGGTTGATAAAAAGGTTTTGCCTAGAGGTCTTCCGAGCCCAGCAGCATTTCGGTAATCCCCTTGCCGGCTTGCACCATGGGGAAGACGTTCTCGGTCTGATCGGTGCGGAAATCCATGAACACCGTACGGTCCTTGAGTTTGCGGGCTTCCCGCAAAGCAGGCTCGACATCCTCGGTGCGCTCAATCAGCATGCCCACATGGCCATAGGCCTCGGCCAGCTTCACAAAATCGGGCAGCGCGTCCATGTAACTATGGCTGTAACGGCCCTCGTACTCCACTTCCTGCCACTGGCGCACCATGCCCAGGTAGCGGTTGTTCAGTGACACGATTTTGATGGGCGTGTTGTATTGCAAGCAGGTGGACAACTCCTGGATACACATCTGCACCGAGCCTTCACCGGTGATGCAGTACACCTCGGCCTCGGGCTTGGCCAGCTTGATGCCCATGGCGTAGGGAATGCCCACACCCATGGTTCCCAGACCGCCGGAATTGATCCAGCGCCGGGGCTCATCAAAACGGTAGTACTGCGCCGCCCACATCTGGTGTTGGCCCACATCGGAGGTGATGTAGGTCTCCACGTCCTTGGTCATGTTCCACAGCGTCTCCACCACATACTGCGGCTTGATGATCTCGCCGCTTCCAGGCTTGTACTTCAGGCAATCGCGCTTGCGCCAGCCTTCAATGGCCTCCCACCAGCCACCCAGCGCCGCCGGGTCGGGGCGGGTACTGGTTTCCTTGATCATGGCGATCATTTCAATCAGCACTTCTTTGACGTCACCAACGATAGGAATATCCACCTTGACGCGCTTGGAAATACTGGACGGATCAATATCGATGTGGATGATCTTGCGCTCGTTTTGCGCAAAATGTTTGGGATTGCCAATCACCCGGTCATCAAAGCGCGCGCCCACGGCCAGCAGCACGTCGCAGTTTTGCATCGCGTTGTTCGCTTCCACCGTGCCATGCATGCCCAACATGCCCAGAAACTTCGGGTCACTGGCGGGGTAGGCGCCCAGGCCCATCAGGGTGTTGGTGCAGGGGTAACCCAGCATGTCCACCAGGGTGCGCAACTCCGAAGAGGCATTGCTCATCAGCACGCCGCCGCCGGTATAAATGTAAGGACGCTTGGCCGTCAAAAGCAGCTGCAAGGCCTTGCGAATCTGACCGCCGTGGCCCTTGCGCATCGGGTTGTAGGACCGCATGGTGACGGACTCCGGGTAGCCCGTGTAAGGCACCTTCTTAAACGAGACGTCTTTCGGAATATCGACGACGACAGGGCCGGGTCTGCCGCTGCGGGCGATGTGGAATGCCTTTTTCAAAGTCACGGCCATATCGCGGGCGTCTTTAACCAAGAAATTGTGTTTCACGATCGGGCGGGTGATGCCGACCGTGTCGCACTCCTGGAATGCATCGAGACCGATCGCATGGGTTGGCACCTGACCGGTGATGATCACCATGGGGATGCTGTCCATGTAGGCCGTGGCGATACCGGTGACGGCGTTGGTTACACCCGGACCGGAGGTGACGAGCGCGACGCCGACGTCACCAGTGGCGCGGGCATAGCCGTCCGCAGCATGCACGGCCGCCTGTTCATGGCGCACCAGAACGTGCTGAATCGACTCCTGCTTGAAAAAAGCGTCATAGATGTGCAGCACGGCACCGCCGGGGTAACCCCAGACGTATTTGACGTTTTCAGCCTGGAGCGCCTTGATGAGTATTTCAGCCCCACGCAGCTCTTGGGAAGCCAGATCAGGGGTTGCGCCAGCCGTTGCGGCTATTTCTTTTTTGGATATTTCCATGATGAACCTTTGTGAATTTCTCTAACGAAAAACCTTGGGTGCTTCTTCCCTCCGCCTTGTGGGCCGGGGTTGAAACTTAAGGTCAAGGCCATGGGCGCAAGGAATAGTGCGCCGGAGCCAGAACCCGTTTGCGTTGTTAAGTGCAGCCGCAGATTATGGCACTTTCCATCTGTGCCCCAACAGTAAACCGAGGGCGGGCGGCGCTGAGGGGCCCCGATGCCATAATTTGGTGCGTATCCCCACCCGCCGTGGACAAAGGACTGCACCCTCCCACAGCCCCAAGGTAGTTCAGGTTTGGCAACACCCACAGAAATATCGGACTTTCTCAAAAGCGTTGAAAACCGGGCTTTCAAGCGCAGCCTCTACCATGTGCGCAACGAAGAGCCTGCTCTGGATATCGTGCAGGACAGCATGATGAAGTTGGTTGAACACTACAGCCACAAACCCGCTGGGGAATTGCCGCTTCTGTTTCAAAAAATTCTGTCCAACAGCACGATCGACTGGTTCCGCCGCCAGAAGACCCAGAAGGCACATTTTTCAAACCTGGATGACTTTGAAGACGCGCAGGGCGAGAGTGACCCGGATGCGCTGTCCCACCTACTGGCGGCAAACACCCCTTTCGCGCAAGAAAGCAGTGAAAGCCTGGCACAGCGCAATCAAACCTTGCACCACATAGAACAAGAGTTGGAGCTTTTGCCTGCACGTCAACGCGAAGCCTTCTTGCTGCGTTATTGGGAGGAGATGGATCTGGCCGAAACGGCCGCCATCATGGGCTGCTCACAAGGCAGCGTCAAAACGCATTGTTTCAGAGCAGTTGCAGCTTTATCAAAAGCGTTGAAAATAAGGGGAATCACACTATGACATCCGAGCGTTCAACCATGCCCGCCAACGCATCCCCATCACAGGCCGATCAATTCGGGCAACGCGTAAGCGCACGGCTGAATAAGGGCGCTCAGAACCTCGACCACGACATCACCCAACGCCTGCGCGTTGCGCGGGAAGCGGCTGTCGCCCAGCTGGCTGCGCAACCCGGTTTGGTATCCGCCAGCCAGCGGCACGGCGCTGTGCTGTCTATCGGCGGGCCACTGGGTGCTTGGGCGAAGTTGTCCACCCTTTTGCCGGCGTTTGTTCTGCTTGTCGGCCTGTTCTGTATTGACGCAGTGCAAGACCAATTCCGGGCTGACGAATTAGCCGATGTGGACTTGGAGCTGTTAACCGCCGAATTACCGCCTGTTGCCTACACCGACCCGGGCTTTGTTCAGTTTTTGCGCTCCACGGCCCTGAACTGACACGGCAAATCCATGCCCTGCCGCAAACTTCCAGCGCCAAGCCCAGCTGCAGCCCGTGGTTGCGGGCTGGCTTATCTGGCGCTGTGCGCAGTGGCCCTGATGGCGCTTTCCAACCAGGCTGCCGCGGCGGACGCGAATCCTGAAACCAGCCCCTTAGCCACAACTGCAGCCCCCACGCTGCCACCCATCACTGCGCCGAGGTGGACCGATCTGTTGGAAACCGAACGGCAGGTTCTGCAGCCCCTGGCCGCGGTGTGGGATGACATGTCGACCACCCGCCGCAGAAAATGGCGCTCTCTTGTCAAAAATTACGCCCAGCTCAGCCCGGCGGACCAAGCCAAGATCCGTGAGCGCATGGGTGAATGGGCGCTGCTGAGCCCCAAAGAGCGGCAGCTCGCGCGGTTGAACTTCGCCCAAAGCAAAAATGTGAACCCGCAGGAACTGGCCAGTAACTGGGAAACTTACCAATCACTGAGTGAAGCCGACCGCAAGGCGCTTTCAGACCGCACCCCGCCGGTTCCGGCCGGCGCTGCGATTGCCCCCAAGCCGATTCCCAAAGAAAAACTCGCCACCATTGCAGTCACCCGCCACAGTAGCGATGCCCAGCGGGCAACGGCGAGCGCCGTGCAGCCCATAGACCGCAAGACTTTGCTGCCGCTGCGGCCCGCGAAGCTGGCAAAACCGGCATCCCCTGGTGGTGCCTGAAACAACAGGGCAACCAGCGGCGCCAACGGACCCCGCTCCCGAACCCATCGAGCTGCGGGCTCCCGCGCTGTTCCCGCGTATGGGTAGCTGGCTGTACGAAGGTCTGCTGCTGTTTGGCGTGATTTTTATCGCCGGCTATCTTTTCGGAACCCTGACCCAGACCCGCAACGCCATGAACAACCGGCTGGCGCTCCAGGCGTTTTTGTTCTGTGTGCTGGCGGTTTATTTCGTCTGGTTCTGGACCCGCGGTCAAACCCTGGCCATGAAGACCTGGCGCATCCGGGTGGTCGATGCCCGGGGCCTGGCGCTCACCCAGAAACGCGCCCTGCTGCGCTACCTGCTGGCCTGGATATGGTGTGTCCCGCCCCTATTGACAGCCTACGCAGCGTCTTGGGGCATGGCAGGCACAAGTGGGATATTCTTTGCTTGGGTTGCATTGTGGGCGGCCCTGAGCCATTTGCACCCCAACAAGCAGTTTTGGCACGACGAGCTGGCCGGCACCCGGCTGGTGGACTACCGACCGGCCGGCTGAGGCCGGATCAGACCGCCGTTTCGTCTTCCTCTCCGGTGCGGATGCGTACCACCCGCTCCACACTGGTGACGAAAATCTTGCCGTCACCGATCTTGCCGGTGCGCGCTGCGTTCACGATGGCGTCGACACAGCGGTCCACGTCCTCGGTTTTAACGACCACTTCAATTTTCACCTTGGGCAAAAAATCGACCACGTACTCGGCACCGCGATAGAGCTCGGTGTGCCCTTTCTGACGACCAAAGCCTTTGACCTCGGTCACGGTCAAACCGGTCACGCCGCACTCGCCCAGCGCCTCGCGCACTTCTTCCAGTTTGAAGGGTTTGATCACAGCGGTAATTTGTTTCATTGTTGTCTCCGGAAGATTGGGCTGTCGGCGCACCACACGGCTTCAGCCGCGGAATCGGTTGGTAATAGGATAGCGCCAATCCTTGCCGAAGCTGCGGTGGGTGAGCCGGATGCCCGGAGGCGACTGGCGGCGCTTGTACTCGTTGACCCGGATCAACTGCGTCACGCGCTGCACATCGGCGCTGGAAAAACCCGCTGCGATAGCCGCCTCGGGGCTGCCGTCGTTTTCCATGTAATGGGTGATGATGGCGTCTAACACCTCGTACGGAGGCAGGCTGTCCTGGTCGGTTTGGTTGGCGCGCAACTCGGCGCTTGGGGGTCGGGTGATGATGCGCTCAGGGATCGGCTGCGCGCAGGTGCCATACGGGTCATGCAGATTGCGCCAGCGCGCCAGCGCAAATACCTGGGTCTTCAACAAGTCCTTGATCACCGCAAACCCGCCAGCCATGTCGCCATACAAAGTGCAGTAGCCGGTGGCCATTTCTGACTTGTTGCCCGTGGTCAACACCATCGCTCCCAGCTTGTTGCTCAGCCCCATCAGCATGGTTCCGCGGATACGGGCCTGGATGTTTTCTTCTGTGGTGTCTTCGGCGCGGCCCTCAAACAACGGGTTCAGCGAAGCCTTGAAAGCGGCGAATTCGGGTTCGATCGACATTTCGTCGTAGCGCACACCCATGCGGCTGGCCATCTCGCGGGCGTCGATCCAGCTGATATCGGCGGTGTAGGGCGAAGGCATCATGACCGTGCGTACCCGCTTGGCGCCCAGCGCGTCTACGGCAATGGCCAAAACCAGCGCCGAATCGATACCGCCGGACAGGCCCAGCAGCACGCCGGGGAATCCGTTTTTTTCCACATAGTCGCGCACACCCAACACCAGCGCATCCCACAGATCCAACTGCTCCGCGCGCGCAGGCTCGACCGCCCCGGACAGCGTCAAGCCGCCAGTCCACTGGGCTCGCATCGACCATGAACAGGGACTCGGTAAAGCTGGGAGCCCGGGCCGCCAGCGCACCGTCGGCAGCCAATGCGAAGGAATGGCCCTCAAAAATCAACTCGTCCTGCCCGCCCACCAGGTGTGCGTAGATCAGCGGCAGACCACAGGCGCGGGCCCGCTCGGCCATCACCGCTTCGCGGGCATAGCCCTTGCCAATGTGAAAGGGCGAGGCGTTGATCACCGCCAGCATTTGCGCCCCGCCCGCCAGCGCCGCCTTAGCCGGACCTTCGAACCAGGCGTCTTCACAAATCAACAAACCCACGCGCACGGCTGTGTCGCCCGATCCCACTTCGAAAACGCAGGGCGTGCTTCCGGGGACGAAATAGCGGCGCTCGTCGAACACCTGGTAATTCGGTAACTCTTGCTTGGCGTAGGTGGCAATGACCTGCCCCGCGCGCACCACCGTGGCACAGTTGAAGCGCGCCTGGACGCGCACCGAGGCGGTGCGACGGTCACCGCCGCTGGGGTGGCCCACGACCACACTGAGTCCCTCCAAGTGGGCCAGCGACCGGGCCACGTGTTGCACCGCATCCTCACAGGCTTGCACAAACGCCGGGCGCAAAAACAGGTCTTCGGCGGCGTAACCGCAAATCGACAACTCGGGGGTCAAAACCAGACGCGCACCCTGCGCATAGGCTTGGGTGGCTGCGGCGACAATGCGCTGCGCGTTGCCACTTACATCACCCACCACGAAGTTGAGTTGGGCAATGCAGATTTTCAGATTCATGGGGTGGAAGAGGTCAACATGCGCAAGGTCGAAGGTGTTTTGGATTATGTCATTCGGGTGGTGGAAAGCCCCTCGGCCATCGACGCCGTCCAATGGGACGCCCTGCTGACCCTGCAGGCGCAATCCAGCCCTTTCATGCGCCATGCCTACCTGGATGCGCTGCATCAGAGTCACAGCGCCTGCACGCGTACCGGCTGGAGTCCGTTTTTCATCACGCTCTGGGACGGCGACACGCTGGCAGCGGCCTGCGCGGTCTATGTGAAAAGCCACTCCTACGGCGAGTATGTGTTCGACTGGGCCTGGGCCAACGCCTACCAGCAGCATGGGCTGGCGTACTACCCCAAAGCCACCGTGGCGGTGCCCTTTACCCCGGTTCCCGGGCCACGGCTTTTGGCACGCGATGCGCAGGCCCGGGCGTCGCTCATCGCAACCGTTGTGGCCTGGTGCGAATCCAAAGAACTGTCGTCTTTGCACTTGCTATTCGGCACCGAGGATGACACCGCCAGCTGCGCCCAGGCTGGCCTGATGCTGCGCCACACCGTTCAATTTCACTGGACCAATGCGACACCCGCGTACAGCAGCTTCGAGCCATTTCTCGCAACCCTGACGCAGGACAAGCGCAAAAAAATCCGCCAGGAGCGGCGCAAAGTGCGCGATGCGGGCGTGGAATTCATCCACAAGCAGGGCGGCCAGATTCTGAGCAGCGATTGGGATTTTTTCTATAGCTGCTATGAGCGCACCTACCTGGAGCACGGCAACGCGCCCTACCTGAGCCGCGACTTTTTCCAGCGCATGCAAGACACCATGCCCGAAAACTGGCTGCTGTTTCTGGGCATGCGCGAGGGGCAACCGATTGCTTGCAGCCTGATCGCGCTCAACGACCCGAACGATCCGCAGCGTGTGGCCTATGGCCGCTATTGGGGGGCGCTGGAGCGGGTCGACTGCCTGCACTTTGAGGCCTGCTACTACCAGCCGCTGGAGTGGTGCATCACCCATGGTTACCAGCGTTTTGAAGGCGGCGCGCAGGGCGAACACAAAATGGCCCGGGCGCTGTTGCCGGTCAAAACCAGCAGTGCGCACTGGCTGTCGCACCCGGCTTTTGCGGACGCGGTGGCGCGTTTTCTGGAGCGCGAGGGCGCCGGGGTGGAGGACTATCTGGAACAGCTGGAGGCGCGCAGCCCCTTGCGCACAAGCGAGCAACGCTCGCCGAACGTCCTCTGATCAGCCCTGGGATTTCTGGTAGTTGGCGATGCCTTCAAGGATTTCCTGGTGCGCGGACTCGGGACCTTCCCATCCCAGAATCTTGACCCACTTATTGGGCTCCAGATCTTTGTAATGCTCAAAGAAGTGGGCAATGGTCTTGAGCCGCATCGGGTTCAAGTCTTCGGGCTTTTGCCACTGGGTGTAAATCGACAGAATTTTGTCGGTGGGCACCGCCAGAATCTTGCCGTCTTGCCCGGCCTCGTCTTCCATCTTCAAAATGCCAATCGCACGGCAGGTCACCACCACACCGGGAATCAGCGGCACCGGGGTGATCACCAGCACGTCGACCGGGTCGCCATCACCAGAGATGGTTTTGGGCACATAACCGTAATTGGTCGGGTAGTGCATAGACGTGCTCATGAAGCGGTCCACAAAAATCGCGCCGGTTTCTTTGTCGACCTCGTATTTCACCGGGTCGGCGTTCATGGGGATTTCAATGATGACGTTGAATGCCTGGGGCGCGTTTTTTCCGGGGGAGACTTTGTCGAGTGCCATAAATAGTGGGGGAGTTGGAGGGATGCGAACCCAGCTTGCAAGAACAACCTAGGATTAACCCCTAGTTTACTGACTCCGCACTTGCGCATGGGTTTTGGCGACATGGAATGGCGCTACAGTCCGGTGGTTGGCCAATCGGCATTACCTGCATACCCATGCATGTGCGCGCGAGGAAGCAACGCAAGCGGGGGTCTCGCAAGCGTTGCCCCCACCATCGCGCAACATTTGCAGGAGTTTTTTTATGTCAGCTAGTAACGCGGTCATGTTGGCCATCGGATGCGGTTTGATTGCCGTCATCTACGGCGTATGGGTCCGCAGCTGGATTCTTTCGCAGGACGCGGGCAACGCCCGGATGCAGGAAATCGCAGCAGCCATCCAAACCGGCGCTTCGGCCTACCTGGCCCGCCAATACAAAACCATCGCCATGGTCGGCGTGGTCTTGACGATTCTCATCGCCGTCTTTCTCGACCAGCTCAGCGCCGTCGGCTTTGTGCTGGGCGCGGTTCTCTCCGGTGCCTGCGGCTTCATCGGTATGAACGTGTCGGTGCGCGCCAATGTGCGCACCGCGCAAGCTGCCACCCGCGGCATTGGCCCGGCGCTGGATGTGGCCTTTCGCGGCGGCGCGATCACCGGCATGCTGGTGGTCGGCCTGGGCCTTTTGGGCGTGACCGGCTTTTACGCCTACCTCACATCCGGCGGCATTCCAGCGGATGGCAAGGCCTTTGCCAGCCTGCTCAACCCCTTAATTGGTTTTGCCTTCGGTTCCTCGCTGATTTCCATTTTTGCCCGGCTGGGCGGTGGCATTTTCACCAAGGGCGCTGACGTGGGCGCTGACCTGGTGGGCAAGGTCGAAGCCGGCATTCCAGAAGACGACCCCCGCAACCCAGCGGTGATTGCCGACAACGTGGGCGACAACGTGGGCGACTGCGCCGGCATGGCCGCCGACCTGTTTGAAACCTACGCGGTCACGCTGATTGCCACCATGGTGCTCGGTGCGTTGATGGCCGGTGCGGCCGGCCCTAACGCAGTGCTGTATCCGCTGGTTCTGGGCGGCGTATCCATCATCGCCTCCATCATCGGCTGCTTCTTCGTCAAGGCCGCGCCCGGCATGAAGAACGTGATGCCCGCGCTCTACAAAGGGCTGGCTGTGGCAGGCGGTTTGTCGCTGATTGCCTTCTACTTTGTGACCGATGCGATGTTTCCCGCGCCGGTGGCGCTGCCCGACGGCGCTACGCTGACTGCCAGCGGCTTGTTCGGTGCTTGCACCATCGGCCTGATCCTGACCGGCGCCCTGGTCTGGATCACCGAGTACTACACCGGCACCCAGTACGCGCCGGTGCAACACATTGCGCAAGCGTCGACCACCGGTCACGGCACCAACATCATCGCCGGCCTGGGCGTGTCCATGCGCTCCACCGCATGGCCCGTGCTCTTCGTCTGCGCCGCCATCTACAGCGCCTTTGACCTGGGCGGCTTGTACGGCATTGCCATTGCCGCCACCTCCATGCTGAGCATGGCGGGCATTGTGGTCGCACTCGACGCTTACGGCCCCATCACCGACAACGCCGGCGGTATCGCCGAAATGGCCGAACTGCCTGCCAGCGTGCGCGACATCACCGACCCGCTGGACGCGGTGGGCAACACCACCAAAGCCGTGACCAAAGGCTACGCCATCGGCTCTGCCGGTCTGGCCGCGCTGGTGCTTTTCGCCGACTACACCCACAAACTGGAAGGCCTGGGTGCCCACGTCAAGTTCGACCTGAGCGACCCCAAAGTCATCATCGGCCTGTTCATCGGCGGCCTGATTCCCTACCTCTTCGGGGCGATGGCCATGGAAGCGGTTGGCCGCGCTGCGGGCGCGGTGGTGGTGGAAGTGCGGCGTCAGTTCCGCGACATCAAGGGCATCATGGACGGCACGGGCAAGCCCGAGTACGACACCGCAGTGGACATGCTGACCACTGCGGCCATCAAAGAGATGATGATCCCCAGCCTGTTGCCGGTGGTCGCACCCATTGTGGTCGGCTTGGTCCTGGGGCCTGCGGCGCTGGGCGGCTTGCTGATGGGCACCATCGTCACCGGTCTGTTCGTGGCCATTTCCATGTGTACCGGCGGCGGTGCCTGGGATAACGCCAAGAAGTACATCGAAGACGGCCACCACGGCGGCAAGGGCTCAGAAACCCACAAAGCAGCCGTGACCGGTGACACCGTGGGCGACCCTTACAAAGACACCGCCGGTCCCGCCATCAACCCGCTGATCAAGATCATCAACATCGTGGCGCTGTTGATTGTTCCGGTCATGATGTCGGTGCACGGGGTCTAGAGATGCAAAGGGCTTAGCCCTCCCTGGAAAAGCCCGCACCTGCGGGCTTTTTTTATAGCTTCGTGTCCACCCGTGTGGTTGATTTAGGATGCGGATATGAAAATTTTGGCAATCGATGACCATGAGTTGGTGCGGGAAGGCTTGAACCAGGTTCTCCAGATGCTGGGCGATGACATCGACGTCATCCAAGCCGATAACGCGCAAGAAGCCTTCATGGTTTTGATTGCGCACCGCGATCTGGATCTGATTCTGCTGGACTACCACCTGCCCGACATGACGGGGCTGGAAATGCTGCAGCAACTGGGGCGGCGCGCACCCGAGGTACCGGTGCTGATGATCTCGGGCATGGCCAATGCCCAGCTGATGCGGCAGGTGCTGGCGGCCGGGGCGGCCGGGTTCATCAGCAAGTCCAAGCCCAGCGCGGCCCTGCTCAAAGCCATCAAAGTGGTGCTCGATGGCGGCATTTACACGCCGGACGACCTGATGGATTTGGAGGGACAGATTGTGGATGGCACCATGCCCAAGCGACCCTCACTTTCACGCACGCAGGAGCGGGTTTTCCGCTGCATGGTCGACGGCTTGGCCAACCGGGATATCGCGCAACGCTTGGAAATTGGCGAAGAAACCGTGAAGTCGCACGTCTCGTCGATCCTGCGCTATTTCGACGTACAAAACCGCACCCAAGCGGTGTTGGCGGGTGTGAAATACGGATTCAGACCCGGCATCTGAACCGGCGCAGGGAAACGCTAGGGCGCGCTTCCCGCCCTTAGACGCCGCAGCCAGGCGCGCAGCTTGGCGGGCCGCACGGGTTTGTCCAAGACCACCACGCCCTGCTCCTGCCATTGCGCGCGCACGGACGGCGTCGGTTGGTCCGCCAAACAAGCAAGCCTGGATCGGCTCGCCACATTGGCGCCGCAATGCGTCAAGTACCGCGCCCACCGAAGAAGTTGCAGTCAGGGCGAAATCACACAGCACCACACCCGGTACGAAGCCATCTTCTTGCATTTGCAGCAGCGCGGGCTCCAGGGCCGCTTGCGCCAGCACGTCGCAGCCCCAGGACACCAGCAGGCCCGCCAAGGTCTCGCGCAGCTGGTCATCGGCCTCCAAAAGCAGAACGCGCAGGCCCTGCAAATCGGCAATCTGCGCACCCGAGGGGCCCACGGCTACAGCGCGATCCGCCTCTGCTTGAACCTGACGGGGACGGGCAATCGGCAACGTGACAGAAAAACGGGCGCCACAGCCCAAGGCCGAACGCACCGCCAACGCAGCACCCAGCACATCCGCCGTACGGGCCACGATATGCAGCCCCAAGCCCATGCCTTTAGAGACGTCGGCGCTCTCCCCGTCGACGCGATAAAACTCCTGAAAAATCTGCTGGTGGTGCGCTGGGTCGATGCCGCGTCCACTGTCGAGCACCTCAATGCGCACCCCGGTTCCGTTGTGAACCGTGCGGCACACAATCAGCACAGCGCCCTGGCTGGTGTAGCGCAGCGCGTTATGGCCTAAATTCATCACCACCCGCTGCAGCAAAGCCGGATCAGTCAAAGCCCATAAATCCGTGGGCCGCACCCGCAGCCGCAAATTCTGGGCCCGCGCTTGCACCGACAAGGCCGCGCGCACAGCCTGGAAGGTTCGCTCGATCGGATGCGCCTGGAAATTCGGCGCGACGGCCCCTGCCTCGAGCTTGGATAAGTCCAGCAAACCATCGAGCAAATCCTGCATGGACTGCACTGCGGATTCGAGGTTGTCGACCAATGCGTCCGCGCCGCGCCCCAGCGGGAGCTGCCCCAGGCGGGCAATCAACAGGCCCATGGCGTGCATGGGTTGGCGCAGGTCGTGGCTGGCAGCGGCAATGAAGCGCGACTTGGCCTGCGTGGCGTGTTCAGCCTCCTCTTTGCGCTGGCGCAGTTCGCGGGTCACATCGTCGACCAGGGCTTGCAACTCCTCTTGGCCCCATTGCAGCCTCTGCCCGATCAGGCCCAGCGTGCGGTAGCTGGGAGCCAAAGGTCCATTCGCGGCCGACAGCTTGGCAATCTGCGAAAAATCGTTGCCCTCAATACTTTGTATCGCAGCGTTCAGGCGCGCCGTGTTCTCGCGGTCGCGCCGCAGTGCCCGCCACGCCACCAGGCCACTGATGCCGCATGCCACCGCCAACAAGGCAATCAACCATTCCCGCACCAAGGCAATCTCCCGTATGTCAGCGGCACAACAGGGGTCACAATAAGCCCATGGCCGAAAATTCCACGCCCCGCATTCTCCCTCTGGTCGACCAGCGCGCACTGCGCCTGGCCGCACCGGCGGCAGCCTTCGCCGAAGCCACCCGGGTTCGGCCCACGGGGCACTTGCAGGACAGTTTGCGGCGCCCCTTGCACGACCTGCGCATCAGCGTGACCGACCGCTGCAATTTCCGCTGCAGCTACTGCATGCCCAAAGAGGTTTTCGATAAGGATTATGTCTACCTGCCGCAGTCTGAACTGCTCAGCTTTGAAGAAATCACCCGCATCGCCAGCCAGTTCGTCGCCCATGGCGTGGAGAAGATCCGGCTCACCGGTGGTGAGCCCTTGCTGCGCAAAAACCTCGAAGTGCTGATCACCCAGCTGGCGGCCTTGCGCACGCCGCAGGGCAAGCCGCTGGATTTGACGCTCACCACCAACGGCTCCTTGCTGGCCCGCAAAGCAGTGGCCCTGAAAGCTGCGGGTTTGCAACGCGTCACCGTCAGCCTGGACGGCCTGGATGACGCGGTCTTCAAACGCATGAACGATGTGGATTTTCCGGTCGCGGATGTGCTCGAAGGCATCGCCGCTGCGCAGGCCGCAGGCCTGGGGCCGATCAAGGTCAATATGGTGGTCAAGCGGGGAACCAACGACCATGAAATCCTGCCCATGGCCCGGCATTTCCAGGGCAGCGGCATCGTGTTGCGTTTCATTGAATTCATGGATGTGGGCGCCACCAACGGCTGGCGCATGGACGACGTGCTGCCCTCCGGCGCGGTGGTGGAGCGCATCCACGCCGCCATGCCGCTGGTCGCGCTGGAAGCGGCGCAGGCGGGCGAGACCGCCCAGCGCTGGGGCTATGCCGGCGCAGACGGCGCAATACGACCCGCAGTTGGGCGAAATCGGCGTCATCAGCAGCGTCACCCAGGCCTTTTGCGGTGATTGCAGCCGCGCCCGCCTGTCCACCGAAGGCCAGCTTTATCTGTGCCTTTTCGCCAGCCAGGGCTACGACTTGCGCAGCCTGGTGCGCGCCGGCAGCGGCGACGGCGATCTGGCCTCTGCGATTGCGCACATCTGGCGCGGCCGGGGCGACCGCTATTCCGCGCTGCGCGCCGGACTGCCCCCCGACAACGGTACTGGCCGCAAAAAGGGTGGAAATGAGCTACATCGGGGGCTAACCGACCATGTCCATTCCCGCGACAGCCGCAATCCGCGCCGACCAGGTGTGTGCTGTGGTGCTGGCCGGCGGCGAGGGTCGTCGCATGGGCGGCGTCGACAAGGGGCTGCAACTGCTGGATGGAAGCCCTTTGGCCCGCCACGCGCTACAACGTTTGCAACAACAAACACTGGGCGCACCGCGCACGCTGGCGATCAACGCCAACCGCAACCAGGCGCTGTACGCCAGCTGGGGCGTGCCGGTCTGGATGGATGCGGTCGGCGGTTTCGCCGGACCCCTGGCTGGGTTCCACACCGCCTTGGCGCAGTGCGCCGCCACGCACGACTACCTGCTGACCGTGCCCTGTGATTCACCGCTGTTTCCGCTGGACTTGCTTGATCGCCTGGCGCAAGCGCTTGCCGTAAGCCAAGCCCCCATCGCCATGGCCAGCGCCCCGGACGGACCGCAAGACCCGACGCTGCGCAGGCAGCCGGTTTTTTGTCTGCTCCGAACCAGCCTCTTGCCCAATCTGGAACAGTATCTTCAGGAAGGTGGGCGAAAGATCGATGCGTGGACGCAGGCGCAAGGCCAGGTCGAGGTCGCATTCAACCAGCCGCACGACAACGCGCGTGCCTTTTTCAATGCCAACACCCTGGCGGAACTGCAGGCGCTGCACCAGCCGCCAGCGCTGACCCCGTGACACCATGAAGACCCTTGAGCAGATCGCAGCCGCATTGCAGGGCTACGACCCGCAGGCCCTGCCCGCGCACGTGGTCAATGCCTTTTTGGCCGAGTGGGTGCCCGCTCCACAGCGCACCGAAACCACCCCACTGATGCAGGCGCTGGGGCGGGTTCTGGCCGAGGATGTGGTCTGCCCGATTGACGTCCCGGCGCACGACAACTCGGCCATGGACGGCTACGCCTTCGATGGCAGCCAACTCGACAGCGCCAGCCCGCTTGCGCTGCGGGTGCTGGGCACCGCCCGGGCCGGATCAGCCTACGCCGGTTTGGTCGCCTCTGGAGAATGCGTGAAGATCATGACCGGCGCCGTCATGCCCGCCGGGCTCGATACCGTGGTTCCCCAAGAGCTGGTGCAGCTTGACGGCGACGGCATCACCATCCCGCCCGGGCTGCTGCGCCGCGGCGATAACCGGCGCCAGGCCGGCGAAGACCTGCGCCAGGGCAGCGCCGCGCTCACCCGTGGAGCCCGGATCACCCCGGCCGCTTTGGGCCTGATCGCCAGCCTGGGCATTGCGCAGCTGCGTGTCTATGCGCGCTTGCGGGTGGCTTACTTCAGCACCGGTGACGAAATTTTGAGCCTGGGGGATGCGCCGCGCGAAGGTGCGGTGTATGACAGCAACCGCTACACCGTGTTTGGCATGTTGCAGCGCATGGGTATGGAGGTGCTGGATCTGGGCGTCGTACCCGACCAACCCGCAGCGCTGCAGGCCGCATTTGAGCGCGCCGCGCGCGAGGCCGATGCCACCATCACCAGCGGTGGCGTCAGTGTCGGCGAGGCCGACCACACCAAAGCCATGATGCGCCAACTGGCGCGCAGCGCGCCGGACGGCAGTGGCGGCGGCGTGGTGTTTTGGCGCATCGCCATGCGCCCGGGCCGCCCCATGGCGGTAGGGCGCATAGGGCACAAACCCTTGTTCGGCCTGCCCGGTAATCCGGTGGCGGTGATGGTGACCTTTCTGGCCTTTGTGCGCCCGGCGCTGTGGCAAATGATGGGCGCCAAGGCCAGCGAGCCGCCCCTGCTGCAAGCCCGCAGCAGCGAAGCCATCCGCAAAAAGCCGGGCCGTACCGAATACCAGCGCGCCATCGTCAGCACCGGCAGCGACGGGTCGCTCACGGTGCGCACCACGGGGCAACAGGGCTCAGGCGTTTTGAGCTCCATGGTGCAGGCCAACGGCCTGCTGGTGCTGGCCCACGAACAAGGCAATGTCGCAGTAGGCGACCTGGTCAGCGTGATGCTGTTTGACGGGGTTTTGTAGCGCCGCTTCAGCCCACGTCCATGGCCAGGGTCACGCCCTGGTTGGCCAGCGCGTCGGCGCGTTCATTGCCGGGATCACCAGCGTGGCCTTTGACCCAGCGCCAATCGATGCGGTGGCCGCCAGTGGCCACCAGATCGTCCAGCCGCTGCCACAGATCGACATTTTTCACCGGTTGCTTGGAGGCCGTCTTCCAGCCCTTGGCTTTCCAACCGGGCAACCATTCGGTGATGCCCTTGAGCACATACTGGCTGTCCAGGTGCAGCGTCACCGCACAGGGGCGTTTGAGCGCTGTCAATGCCTGGATCACGGCCATCATTTCCATGCGGTTGTTGGTGGTGCCCAATTCGCCGCCACACAGTTCCTTGCGGGTTCCGTCGGGGGCGCAGAGCAGCACACCCCAACCGCCGGGGCCAGGATTGCCTTTGCAGGCGCCGTCGGTATAAATCACGACTTCATTCATGGGGTATGCCCCGCTTTCCAGCCTCCAGGTGGCTGGCTACGGGTGCGGTTTGGGCAGACCGCTGCGGCTTGGGTTTCCAGGCCGGTGCCATCAGGCGCATGCCCCGCACCCGTTTGACGCCTACCACCACATAGGCTGCACCCAAAATCGGCCACCAGCGCGCACCCATGCGCTCCAAAAACCCCCAGCGAGCCAGCCACTTCACGCTGCGCACCGGCGGCACATAGCAACCGTAGCGGACCTGCGCGGTATCAAAACTCAGCAAGCGCAACCAATCACGCAAACGCCATAAGCCGATCGATTCACCCGACGCCGGCAGGTACAGAGGACCCAAGCGCCCACGCAAGCCGATGCGGCGCAGCAGATGCCCCAAACCCTGGCGGACGGTCCACAGGCTGGTCGGGTTGAAGCCGCAAATCACCACGCGGCCATCGGGCACCAAGACGCGCTCCACTTCGCGCAAGGTGGCATGCGGATCGCTGCTGCATTCCAAGGCATGGGGCAAAACCAACAAGTCCAGGCTGGCTGCGGCAAAAGGCAAGGCGGCAAAGTCGGTGACCAGGGCGCAACGCAAAGGCGCTGAAGTCTCAGCTTGCTGGTCCGCCAGCCAGCGATGCGGCATGCGGTTGCTGCGCAAGGCGTCCAATGCCGGGATGCCCAACTGCAGCGCATGAAAGCCGAAGGCATCGGCTACCACGGCGTCGAGCTGCTTTTGTTCCCAGTCCAGCAGGTAGCTGCCCACAGGCGTGGCCAGCCAATCCTGCAAACCTATAATTTGATCGTCCATGAAACCCATCAAGATACCCGCTGGTGATCCCCGCCACGCCAAGCGCCGGAACATTCTATTCACCCCCCGGCAAACGTGTGCCCCCATCTGATCTCCGCATGAATCCTTCTGTATTACGCAAGTTGCTTGCGACCGCCTGTACCGGGCTGAGCCTGCTGTTGGCATGGGCCCCAGCGGCAGCCGAAAACGAGCCCGATGGGCTATCCCCGCCCATCAGCCTGGAAGGCGCGAGCCGCCGGGTCGCGACGCTCGATGCACCGTCTGAGATTTGGGACCGTATCCGCACCGGATTTGCCATGCCAGACCTGGACACCGACCAGGTACGGGATCGGGAAATCTGGTACTCCAGCCGCCCGGACTACCTCTACCGGATGACCGAGCGCTCGCGCAAGTACCTGTTCCACATCGTCGAGGAATTGGAGTTGCGCGGCATGCCCACCGAGCTCGCGCTCTTGCCCTTTGTGGAGAGCGCTTTCAACCCCCAAGCCGTGTCCAGCGCCAAAGCGGCGGGCATGTGGCAGTTCATGCCGGCCACCGGTAAAAGCTTTGAGCTCAAGCAGAACATTTTTCAGGATGACCGCCGCGACGTGCTGGCCAGCACCCGGGCGGCACTGGACTATTTGCAAAGACTGCACGGCATGTTTGGCGACTGGCATCTGGCGCTGGCCGCCTACAACTGGGGCGAAGGCAGCGTCGGTCGTGCCATCGCACGCAACAAGCAAAAAGGGCTGGGGACCGGCTATCTAGACCTGTCGATGCCAGCTGAGACCCGGCTCTATGTTCCCAAGCTGCAGGCCATCAAAAATATCGTGATGCAACCGCAGGCCTATAACTCGGAGCTGCCCGCCATCGGCAACCACCCTTATTTCGCCAGCGTGCCGATCAGCCGCGACATCGACGTCACACTGGCAGCCAAACTGGCGCAGATTCCGCTGGATGACTTCAAGGCGCTGAACCCCTCGGCCAAAAAGCCGCTGATCCTGGCCGCAGGCCAGCCTTACATCCTGC
Source organism: Rhodoferax sp. (assembly GCA_964203415.1). Taxonomy (GTDB): domain Bacteria; phylum Pseudomonadota; class Gammaproteobacteria; order Burkholderiales; family Burkholderiaceae_C; genus Allorhodoferax. The sequence goes on along the minus strand of CAXNME010000001.1, from coordinate 209,675 downwards.
TGCCCTGGGACAACGCCGAAGTGTTTCAAAACAACCTCCAAGGCTTTGCGGGCGCACGGCTGGCGAGCTGGACCGTCTGGGTCGTGCCGCAGACCATGAGCGTGGCGGCAGCGTCCAAGCGCGCTGGCATGGGTGAACGGCAACTGCGCGAGCTCAACGGTATACCGCCGCGCATGCTGATCCGCGCCGGCTCCTCGCTGCTGGTGCTTCGGGGTGCCAAGCTCGACCAGGACGTGGGCACCAAAGTGGTTGACAACGGGCAGCTGTCCCTGACCCCGGAGCTTGTGCTGCGGCGCACGCTGATCAAGGCCGGCAAAAAGGACACGGTTGCCAGTATCGCCAGCCGCTACAAAACCACGCCCGCCAACGTGGCGCAATGGAACGGCGTGAGCGCTTCGGCGGCCTTCAAGCCAGGCCAAAAAGTGGTGGTTTTCCTGCCTGCCAACGCGGCGAAGAAGGCAAGGCCTGCCCGCAAGGTGGCGGACGCCAAGCGCGCGAAAAAGTCGGGTTAAAGATGCGGCCCGGCTCAGCGGTAGCCGATGAAAAGAATCGCGATGTTGGTCGCAAATGCGCCGGTCCAGACCAGACTGCGCGCATTGGCCAAGTCCCCCGACATACAGGCCCACATACACCACCCGCAGGGTGATAAACAGCGCGGCCAACAAATCCAACCAATTCTGATCGGCGCCCAACTGGTGGGCGATCACGACCGCGCCGATGAAAAACGGCAGCGCCTCAAAGCTGTTGGCCTGCGCCGCGTTGGCGCGACCGCGCCATTGGGTTTGCTGCGCCAGCCAATCGCGCGGGTTGCGGTTGTCATAGCCGCCTTCGCTCAACGGCACAAAGCGTCCGGACTTGGCGATCCCGGCACATACAACCGGCAGCACGGCGGCGGCCAGTACGCACCAATAGGCGAGCGAAAAATGGATCATTGGTTTTCCTCCTGAAGCGCGGCTAGCGGCGATCGACCAGCGCGTGGGCAATGGTACCGAGGTCCACGTATTCCAGCTCGCTGCCCACCGGGACACCGCGCGCCAGCCGGGTCGGGCGCAAGCCCCGCGCCTTCAAGCCTTCGCTGATGACATGGGCCGTGGCCTCGCCCTCGGCGGTGAAATTGGTCGCCAGAATCACTTCGCGCACCACGCCGTCGCCGGCCCGCTCAAAGAGGGCCTGGATACCGATGTCTTTGGGGCCTATGCCATCGAGCGGGCTGAGTTTGCCCATCAACACAAAATACAAGCCCTGGTAGGCCTTGGTGCGCTCCAGCGCGGCCTGATCCGCCGGTGTTTCCACCACGCACAAGAGGGTGGCATCGCGCTGCGGGTTGGCACAGACCTCGCACAGTGTGGCCTGTGCAAAGGTGTTGCAGCGCTGGCAATGCTGCACGTGGTCCGCAGCATGCAGCAGGGCGCGGCCCAATTGCTGGGCTGCGGCCCGGTCGTGTTGCAAGAGATGAAAGGCCATGCGCTGGGCCGACTTCTGACCCACACCGGGCAGGCGGCGCAAGGCGGCGATCAAGACCTCCAGCGCCGCGCCGCCGGTGGCCCCCGGTTCCTGCGTCACCTTAGAAGGGCAGCTTCATGCCGCCGGGCAAGCCAGGCATGCCGGCGGTGAACTTGCCCATCTTGGCGTTGGTGGTTTCCTCCACCGCGCGGGCCGCCGCATTGAAGGCGGCAGCGACCAGGTCTTCGAGCATGTCTTTGTCATCGGCCAAGAGGCTGGGGTCAATCTGCACCCGCCGGACCTCGTGCTTGCAGGTCATCGTGACTTTGACGAGGCCGGAACCGGATTCGCCGCTGACCTCGATGGTGGCGAGCTCCTCCTGGGCGCGCTTCATGTTTTCCTGCATGGCCTGGGCCTGTTTCATGAGGCCGGCGAGTTGTCCTTTGTTGAACATGGCGGTTTTCCTTAGAGGTCAATAAGAGTGGGGGATGTAATCACAGCGGGCGAACCGAACCGGGGACAATTTTCGCCCCAAATTCACGCACCATGCGCTGGACAAATGGGTCGGACTCGATCAGGTGGCGCGCTGCGTCCAAGCGGCCCTGGCTGGCAGCGCTGTTACGCCGCGCCGGGCAGTCGCTGACCCGGCCGATCTCGACGGCCAAATCCACTGCGTGCCCGGCCGTGCGCAACACCCCGGCCAGCCGCTCGCGGTTGGCGGGCTGGTTCAATGACTCGCGCTCGACCCGCAGCAGCCAAAGCCCTTCATCGCGGGCCACCAGTTGCGACTGCAAGGCCAGCTCGCGCACCATGGCTTGGATGGCACCGTTGTCGACCAAGGGCTGGACCACCCCATGCCAGAACGCACCCTCTTCAGTGGGCTCCAGGCTGGCAGTGGCCGCGCGGCTCGGGTGCGGCTGGGCTGGCCGCGCGCACGGGGATACCAATCACGCGGGTGGCCGGCACGGCTGCGGCTGCGACCTCCGGTTGCCGCCCGTCGTCAAACAGATGCGCGTCGCCCGCAGGCGCTGGCTCGGTGGCGTCTTCGCCCTGCCAGGGTGCCTCGGTTTGCTGACCTTGCTTGTCGCGCTCCAGGTCTATTTCCTGGCGCACCGCGTCGACAGGATTTTGCGCACCGGCGCGCACCACATTCGCCTGAGCAGGCGCACTGTCGCGCACAGGCACGCGCTTGCCCGGCGGAGACGCCGGGGGGGGACTATTCAGGCTTTTTTTTTCCTGCGTTTGTCGCTTGGCCCGCTGCCAGGACTGCCGCCGGTTTGAAGGCCAAAAGGCGCAGCAAAACCATGGTCAGGGCCGCGTATTCATCGGGGGCCAGGCCCAAATCGGCGCGGCCATGCAGGCACAGGCTGTAGAGCAACTGGGTTTCGTCGGGGGGCAGGATGGCTGCGAGCGCGGCAATCCGCGCGGCATCGGGGTCGGTGTCATCGTCTGCACCCGCGCTGACCTGGCACACCGCCATGCGCTGCAACACGCCCGCCATGTCTTCCAAGGCAGAGGCGGCGCTCAACCCATGCGCGCGCAGCACTTCGCACAAGGCGCAGACTGCCGCGCCATCGCCCTGCGCCAAGGCTTCGATGAGTTGGAACACATAGGACTGGTCCACGCTGCCGAGCATCTGGCGCACCATGGCCTCATCCAGCCGCCCCGCGCCAAAGGCAATCGCCTGGTCGGTCAGGCTCAGCGCATCGCGCATGGAACCGCGCGCCGCGCGCGCCAGCAAGCGCAGGGCTCCGGCGTCTGACGTGATCTGCTCGGCGGCCAAAACCGTCTGCAGATGTTCACGCACGGTCTCGGGTGCCATGGGGCGCAGGCTGAACTGCAGGCAACGCGAGAGCACCGTGACCGGCACTTTTTGCGGGTCGGTTGTGGCCAGCACAAATTTAAGGTAATCCGGCGGCTCTTCCAGGGTCTTGAGCATGGCGTTGAACGCATGCCCGGTCAGCATATGCACCTCGTCGATCATGAAGACCTTGAAGCGCCCTTGCACCGGCTTGTAGACCGCCTGCTCCAGCAGGGATTGCATCTCGTCGACGCTGCGGTTGGACGCGGCATCGAGCTCGGTGTAATCCACAAAGCGCCCGCTGTCGATGTCCACGCAGGCTTGGCATACACCGCAGGGCGTGGCGGTAATGCCACCCTGCCCGTCGGCACCCACGCAGTTGAGCGATTTGGCCAGTATCCGTGCCACGGTAGTCTTGCCCACGCCGCGCGTTCCGGTGAACAGATAGGCGTGGTGCAAACGTCCGGATGACAGTGCGTTGGATAGTGCCTGCACCACATGGCCCTGCCCCACCATTTCCGCAAAATTGCGCGGACGGTATTTGCGGGCGAGCACGAGATACGACATGCCAGGATTCTAAGAGCCGCACCCGCGCAAGCCGGGGCATACAATCACGCTCGACGGGCCTTCCCGCATGGTGAAGCGGCCAACCGGGTCAGGTGGGGAACCAAGCAGCCCTAACTGCAGAGCCAGTGCCGGGGTCAAGGCTCGTCACCTTTTTTTGCGAGGTCTCTGCGCCCGCTGGCGCGGGGCGAAGGACCACAGCAGGCTTACTTCTTGGGTCTGTTCAACCAATTCGCCAACATGAAAATCAGGGCTACAAACCACATAATCAACAGAATATGGTGAACTTTCATGCGGACTCTCCTTGAAAAATAACAGGTTTGGATGGGGAGCGGGAACGGAGCAGGGGAACCATGGCCACCATGGTAATCAGCAGCAAAACGACCTCCAGCGCGTACACCGACAGGTAGCCGGTAACTGAGTTGGTCACATGGGCCACCAGGTCGCGCATGATACCGCCCAAGGCGACAGCAACGCCTGCGGCGCTGGCCTGTACGGCTCCCCAGGCGCCCAGGGCCAGACCGGCTTGGTCTTTGGGTGCGAGATTCATGGTTGCCGTCAAGGTGCCATGGCCAAAAATGCCGGCCCCGAAACCGATCAGCAGGGTGCCGAGCACGAACATCCAGGCGGCACCGGTGAGCGCAGACCCGATGACCAGCAAGAAAGCCGGTATGCCGATAAAGGTTCCCCAAATCGCCATACGAAACGGATCAAAACCCTGGCTGAGCACGCGCGACGCCCAGGCGAACCCGGCCAAACCGCCAAGGGCCAAGGTGGCGGTCAATGCGGTGGTGACGCCCACCGTCAAATTCAGAATCTCGCCCCCGAAGGGCTCCAGCAACACATCTTCCATGGTGAAGGCCATGGTTCCCAGACCCACTGCGATCAAACGCCGCTTGGCGTTCTCGCCCTTGGTGAAACGGCTCCAGGCCTGCACAAAATCCTGATCGGCCTGCGCCGCGGTCGCGGGCGGGTTGCCAATGGTTTCCTGCTTCCACACCGCAATGCCATTGAGTAGCAAAGTGGCCACAGCGGCACCCTGGATCACCCGAATCAATGCGCCCGGGCTGAAGTCGCGCAACAGGTAGCCAAACAGCAGGGCACTGAAGACCATGCCAGCGAGCAGCATCACGTACATCAGACCCACCACTTTGGGGTGGTCTTCAACCGGTGCCAGATCGGTGGCCAGCGCCAGACCCACGGTCTGGGTGATGTGCAAGCCCGCGCCCACCAGCAAAAATGCCAGGGCCGCCGCGAACTGCCCGACCCAGGCCGGCGCGCTGGCCGACTGGCCACCACCGGCCAGCACCAGCAGGGCAAACGGCATGATGGCCAGCCCACCAAATTGGATCATGCTGCCCATCCAAATATAGGGAACCCGCCGCCAGCCGATGGCCGACACATGCTTGTCCGAGCGGTATCCGATCAAGGCGCGAAACGGGGCAAAGACGAGGGGCATAGCCACCATCACCGCCACCAGAGATGCGCTCACCTTCAACTCGACAATCATCACGCGGTTGAGTGTGCCAATCAGCAAAACCAGGGCCATTCCCACCGACACCTGGAACAGGGCCAGCCGCATCAGGCGGCTCAGCGGTAAATCTTTGGACGCTACTTCCGCAAACGGCAGCAAGCGCACCCACCAGGGCTGTTGCGGCGTCTCGGGCGCGTCGTGTGTGAAGCTCGTCATACGAAAAATGGACCGGGAACAGGTTCCCGGTCCATTACATCAAACATAAACCGAAGTTGATGTTTGTCAGGCCGAATCAATCGGCATTTGAACAACGACTGCCGCCGTTGCTGCCTTGCCATTGAGAAAGGCCTTGACCCACGTGGTATTCAGCGTGAGTGCCAGGTGCACCGAGAACGATGCAATGGCAACAGCAGCGATGAAGATGGGAATTCCAACCGTAGGTTTAACCACGGTCCAAAGTTTTCCATAAATCATGTTGCTCTCCTTTTACTTGAGCCAAGGGGAATAGATATACGCCAACAAATGGGCCAAGACAGCAATCATTCCGAAGATTTGCGTGCCTTGAATCAGATGCCGGTGTATTTCTTCCGATTGGGCGTCGGTCAGGCCGGATGGCCCTACTCTATCTGACATAGTTTTGACTCCTCAATAGACCTACACGTCCGTGCTCTACCCGCACGGTGGGTTCACGGCCCCCATGACCGCAAATTGGTATTTAGCTGCAGTGTAGTCTACTTTTGACACTTTGAGGTGTAAATAAAAAATTACACGCCCCCTGGCCAGCCTGCCGCCCCGTTGCCAGACAGGCGTGGAGCAAGTAGCCGCCCGTGGGCGCCTCCCAATCCAGCATTTCTCCGGCGCAAAAAACGCCAGGTAGGCCGGTCATGAACTCCGGGCTCAGCGCCTCAAAGCGCACCCCGCCGGCGCTGCTGATGGCCTCGTCCAGCGGACGCGCTGCGGCCAGGCGGATAGGCAAGGCCTTGATGGCAGCGGCCAGCGCGGCAGCGTCATCAAAAACCGCTTTGGGCAAGAGCTCATGCAGCAGCGCACTTTTGATGCCGTCCAGCCGCAGCCGGCTCTTCAAATGGCTGGCCAGCGAGCGCGCGCCACGCGGGTGGCTGATCTCGGCGTGCACCCGCTCCACAGAGAGGTCGGGCAGCAAATCGAGCAGAAAACCGGCCTGGCCGTCACGCGCCAGCGCTTCGCGCAAGGGGCCGCTGGCGGCATAGACCAAGCTGCCCTCCAGGCCGGTGGCAGTCGCCACCATTTCGCCCTTGCGCCGCCAGGGGCTTGCACCCGGCGCGCAAGGCAGCTCCAGCGCCACGGTTTTCAAGGGCTGTCCGGCAAAGCGTTGGGCGAAAAATGGGCTCCAAGCAGGTGCCACATCAAAGCCGCAATTGGAGGCCAGCAGGGGTGCGACATCGATGCCGCGCGCTTGCAGGTGCGGCACCCAGGCGCCGTCCGAACCGAGACGCGCCCAACTGCCGCCGCCCAAGGCCAGCACCACGGCGCGGGCTTGCATCGCAACCGGTCCGGCCGGGCTGTCAAAAAGCCAGCGCCCCGACGGATCCCAACCGGTCCAGCGGTGGCGCATGTGGAAAACCACCGGCTGCCCTTGCTGCGGGTGGCGCAAGCGGTGCAACCAGGCCCGAAGCAGCGGGGCCGATTTCATGTCGGTCGGAAAAATGCGGCCCGGAGCTACCGACAAAAGTCTCCACCCCCAGGCCGCTTGACCCAGGCCCGCAAGGCGTCGGCATCAAAAGTCCCCAACAGCGGCTCCATCACCGCGCTGCGGCTGCCATAGCGGCTGGCAAAAAGATGCGCAGGCTCGGAGTGGCTGATGTTGAGCCCGCCTTTGCCAGCCAGCAAAAACTTGCGCCCCACCGAGGGCATGGCATCCAACACATGGACTGCGTGCCCTGCGGCTTGCAATACCTCGGCCGCCATCAGCCCAGCCGGGCCGCCCCCGATCACGGCAACAGCAATGTCTAGGGTGCGGGTTTCGGGCGCGGAGGTGGCGTCAGCGGGAGTCGGTAAGGGGTTCAATGCATGCGCCTTGTGGGGTGAGAAAAGCCGCGCGCACGGTGGCTTGCGGGTAGGCGCGGGCCACCGCATCGCGGTAGCTGCGCAGTTGGGCTAGCAGTTCGCCGTCCTGCTCGGGCGCGGCGGATGATTTGTAGTCCAGCACCCACCAGTGTGCGCTATCGCGCAGCTGCACCAGCCGGTCTATGCGCAAACTGCGTCCGCCGACCTGGATCCCGACTTCATTGCCCGCCCAGCACAGCGCCGCAGGGTCAAAACACCAGGCGCCTTGGCCACGCAAAATGCCCAGCGCCATGGTGTGGGCCGCGTCGCATTGCGCTGCATCCAATCCGAATTCGGTGGTCACAGCGGCCAAGTCCGCAGCGCTCCAGGGCGCTGCCTGCGCGGCGTGCGCAGGCGGCAAGCGCTCGAGCAAGCGGTGCATGGCCTGTCCGGTCAGCGAAGCGGGCGTCGATTCGGGCGGGGGCGGGGGTGGTGCCAGTGGCGCTTTAGGCGGCGGACCAGCGCGGTCCAAGCGCTGCACCAGCGGCAGCTCCACCGTCACCGCTGCGGCCCCGCGACCGGACGCAGCGTCTGACTGCGCGACTGCGGCCCGGGCATCGAACGCCGCGTCAAGCAGCTCCGGTGCCTTCAACAGCGACCACCAACTCAGCGGGTTGGCGTTTCTGGGCACCGCGCTGGAAATCAGCACGGTCGATTCGGCTCGGGTCAGCGCCACGTACAGCGCGTTCAATTCCTCGCGCGCCTGCGCCTGCCGGTCCTCGGCCACCGCCTGCGCCGCGCAGGGCGGCGGACGGGCACCGCTGGCCAGAAAAACAAAGCGTGTCGGGTGCGCCGCCTGCCCGGGCCATTGCACCAGCGTGCCCATGCTGTCGGCGCGCGGCGACTCGCTGTCGGTATCCAGCAACACCACCAGCGGCGCCTCCAAGCCCTTGGCGCCATGCACCGTGAGCAGCCGCACCGCGCCTTCGGCGGCCACCACCGGCGCTGGAAAACCACCGGCGCGCAAGGCCCGCACCAGCGCATAGGCATTCGCAAAGCGTCCGGCGTCCACCTGCAAAGCCGCCAGCAGCAGCGCGCGCAGATGCGCCAGCACCCCGGCGCAGCGCCCGGGTGGCACCGCTTGGGCGTAGCGGGCCAGCACATCGCCTTCATCAAAAATCTGGCTCAGCGCATCGTGCGGCGGCAGGCTTTGCAAGAGTGCCTGCCAGCGCGTCAGCCGGGCGGCAATCGGCCCAAAAATCTGTAAGTCCACAGGCGGCTGATCACCCAGGCTTTGCAGCGTGTGCAGCCAGACCGGCGCGGCCAGGCCCTGGGCGCTTGCCGCATCGCGCTGCGCGCGCACATGCCGGGCAAAAGCCACCAGGTGCTCGTCGTCCACGCCGAACAGGGGCGACTTGAGTGCCTGCGCCAGCGACAAATCGTGGCCGGGCGATACCAGTGCATCCACCAGCGCCAGCAGGTCCTGCACCTCGGGCACCTCGGCGAGCTCGCGCTTCTCGACTTGCTCGGCGGGCACACCCAATCCCGCCAGCGCTTGCTGCATGGGGCCCAGCAGCGCGCGCTTGCGCGCCAGCACCATCACGTCTTGCGCTTGGATGCCCCGCGTCGGGTCTTGCAACGCTGCGGCGATCCAACGCGCCGCCTGCGCGCATTCCAGCACCTTGCGGTTTTCTTCGGCCTCGTAGCGTGGGCTTTGCAGCGAGTCGCGCCACAGGGGCGCTGCCTGCGCACTTGCAGCACGCGTGTCGCGCGCGTCTCGGACGATGGGCGGCAAGGCCAGCACCTGTCCAGGAGCCTGGGATTCGGTGGTATGCGGCCGAAAGCCCTCGAACTGGCCAACGTCCTGCGCGGCGACAAAGGTCCGGTTCACGCAGTCCAGCACCGCCGGGGCGTTGCGCCGGGTGTGGTCGCAGCGCAACACCGCGCCGCTCAGTTCATCGTGCACAAATGCGATGGCGGCCTGGAACACCTGCGGCTCTGCGCGGCGGAACCGGTAAATGCTTTGCTTGGGGTCGCCCACGATGAAGACGCCCGGCGAATACCCGGCGCCGCTGTAGGCCGCGAGCCAGCTTTTGAGCGCCTGCCACTGCAGCGGGCTGGTGTCCTGGAATTCATCGATCAGCACATGCGCCACGCGCGCGTCCAGCTTTTCCTGCACCCAGCCGCTGAGCACGGAGTCGGACATGAGATGCAGCGCCAATTGCTCCAGATCGTTCATGTCCATCCAGCCGCGCTCGCGCTTGAGCGCCGCATAGTCCTGCAGCAAGCCCCGGCTCAGGCGGGTCAGGCGCTGCTGGTGTTCCCAGGCGTCGTGTTGGCTTTGCGCCACGCGCACCCGCAGCAACAGGTCTTGCGCTTGGCGTACCTGTGCGATGCCGGGCAGGGTGTCGTTGAATTTGCGGGCCTCGTACTTGTCGGTGAGCAATGCGCCAAACAGACCCTCGTTGTCGCCTTCGGTCAGGGCTTTTTCCAGCTTGCCTGCTGCGTCCACAAAAGTCTTTTGCGTCGCCGCGCCCAGCACCTTGGCCGCCGCCCACAGCAGGTCTTTGGCGTCGGCAGCCTGCAGAGAATCGCAGGGTTGCTCCCAGGCCGCGAACTCCGGAAACTGCGCGGCAGCGGTGGCCACCGACCCAGCCAACACGCCCGCCGCATCCGCCAGCGCCAACTCGACCCGCTTGGCCAGCGCGCTCTCCAGCGCTTTGCGGGTGTTGCTGCGCCCATGGGTCTGCACCAGTGCCACATAGTCCGCGCGCGCTGGCGCATCGGCGGCCACGCGGGCATAGAAGCGACTCCAGACCTGCTCGATGGCCGGTTTGTCGTCTTCGAGCAAGGTGTAGCGCGCAGGCAGCCCCAGGGCGGCGAGTTCGCCCAGCGGCGCGCTCGCAGCGATGCTGGCAAACCAGCTGTGGAAAGTGCGCACCTGCACTGGCCGCCCAGAAGCCAGCAACTGCCGGTGCAGGCCACGCAAGCGGGCCAGATCGTCGGGCGTGGCGGTCGCGCCCAGGCCGCGCTGGGCCAGGGCCTGGCGCAGTTGCGCGTCATCGGCGCGGCTGAATTCTTCCAGCCACTGCAGCAAGCGCGCACGCATCTCGCCAGCGGCTTTTTTGGTGAAGGTGATGGCCAAAATTTCGTGCGGCTGCGCGCCTTCCAACAGGGCGCGCAGCATGCGCGATACCAGCATCCAGGTCTTGCCCGCCCCGGCACAGGCCTCCACCACCACGTGGCGGGCCGGGTCGCAGGCCACGGCGTAAAACTGCGCTTGCGTGACCGCCTGCCCGTTGCATGCATAGGCTGCCTGGGTCAATCCCTCGCTCATGCCACGGCCCAAAAATCTTTGCGGCACATGCCGCGCGCAGCGCAGTAATCGCAGGCTGCGCCCTCACCCAAAGCCGGCAGTGCAGCCCCTGCCGTGATGCGCGCCATATCGTCTTCAATGCCTTGCAGCAGCGCAGCGCGTGACAGCGCGAGGTCCTTGGGTTCAACCTGCGTCACCTCGCCCCGCTCGGACAGGTTCAGGTACATGCCCTCCACCGCTTCTTCGCCCAGCAGCGCGGCATAAAAAGCCATTTGCGTGTCTTCCAATGGGTTCTTGGTGCGGGCCCGGGTTTTGTCCAACGATTCGGTTTTGTAGTCCAGCACCAGCGCCGCGCCGCTGCGCAGCCGGTCAATCCGGTCCAGCCGACCCTGCAAGACCAGCGGCCCTAGAGGCTGTTCACGCGTGGCCTCGGCCTGCTCGAAACCGGCGAGAGTTTCATGGGTTTCCAGCCACTTCAAATAGCCATCGCGCAGTTGCGGCCAACCCGCCCGAAAGGGCAGGAACTCGGCATCGCCCAAGCCCTGCTCCAGGGCCACGGCATCGGCCAAGGCATCGAGTTGCGCACTGCGCTGCGGCGGCGGCAACAGCGCAGGCGGCTGCCCCGGTCCTTGGCTTTGATGGAAACGGCTCAAGACCTCGTGCAACCACAGGCCGAAGGCGCGCTTACCCAGGTCGACCTCCAGCTCGTCGCGGGCTTGCAAGCCCAGCTGGCGCAGGGCAAAAAACCGGTAGGGGCAGTTGCGTAAATCTTCGTATGCGCCCTGGCTCAGGCGTGCCAGCGGCAACGCGGGCGCAAGCGGTTGCGGCTGCGTTGCCAGGCGCACGGGGAGTGTCAAACGCGACCGAAAATCCGTGCCGGTCGCTATGCCCGCGCCGCCATCCAGCAGCAGCAATTGCACCAGCGGGCTGGGCAACTGCGGTTCGCCCGATCCGCTGCTTTTGCGCCAAAAAATCGCGGTCAGCGGCTGGTTCACGATCTGCGCCCAGGCCAGGCGGGTCGCTTGCTCCAGGTCTTCGCGCTGGGGCAAACCCATGTCCGCACGCTGGCGCGGCGTGAGGATGCCGGGCAAGTCGGCGGCCAGCGGCAGGTTGTCCGCGTCGCAGCCCACCAGCACCACGGCAGCGAAGGGGCGGCCCAGGGTCTGGTTCAGGGGCAGGATGACCAGCTCTTCCTGGTCCGGATAAGGCGGCGAGAAATTGCGCCCCTCCAGGCTGGCCTGCACCCAGTCACTGAAGTCGGCCAGATCCAAGGGCGTCTGCGCCCACGGTGCATCGCCCAGGCTCTCTAGCGCTGGCGCCTGGCCCGGGGTGGCGCGCAGGCCCAAGGCCTGCAAGACCAGCACACCGGCGCTGTCGGCCAGCAAGCCGTCCCACATGCCGCTGTCTTGCAGCGCAGCGCCGAGGGCCGCCAGCCACTGGCCGAAGCGGGCACTACCCGGCAGGTGCGCCCGCACCTGGTTGATCTGCTGCACCAGCGCCTGCAGGTCTGGATCCCGGCGCAGGGCCGCACCGCGCCCGGCATCGCGCCACAAGCGGGTCTGGTCGCGGCGCAGGCAGGCCTCCAGCTTCGGCACCGCCGGTGCAAAAATGGGGGCCAGTTTGAGCCAGGCCAGCACCGCATCGCTGCTGGCGCTCCAGGCGCAGGCTTTGACCAGGGCCATGAGCGCCGCACCGGCCTGGCTGGTCGACAGCTTCCAACCGGTTTCATCGCGCATCTGCACGCCGCGGCTGTGCAGCACCGCCCGCACGCGGCGGGTCAAGGCCCGGTCTGCGGATACCAGCGCAACCGGCGTGCGCCCGGCGGCAATATGGTCCAGCACGCAGGCCGCACTGCGCTCGGCCTCCTCGTGGAAATCCGCACAGGCATGTACGCTGCAATTGCGCGGTGGCGGGACCGCGCTGGCAGCCTCGACCAGCGGCAGATCCACCCAGCGCGCGCCCCACAGCAGCGCCAGGGCCTGGGTCAGCGGGTCGGGACCCACGCCCTGGACCGCGATCACGCAATCCCATTCCTGCAAGCGCGCCGGGGCAAACAACACGTCGCTGGCGTAGGCGCAGGTGCCAACCCAGGCCAGCGCCACCTGGGTGATCTGCAGCTCCCAGGCCAGGCGTTGCGTGTCCAGCCCCGCAGCCAAGGCGCTTCGGGCAGCGCCCGCCCAGGCTTGGCGGGCGTGCGGCGGCTGGGCGGCGGCCCATGGGGCCAGGGTGCTGGCAGTTTCCAGCAGCACCGGGCCGAGTGGCTCGGCCTGCGCCGCCAGACCAGCCTGGCGCAACAGGGCGCGGGCGGTCAATCCGTCCAGGCCGGCGTCAAAGCGCAGATCGTGGCTGCTGGGGGAAAAGGTGGCCAGCGTTTCGCACCAGCTGCGGGTGGTCTCAAACCGGGGGCTGAATCCGTCGGGCCGCTGCTGGGCCCACAGTTGGCGCGCCTGCCCCAGCAGCTGGGCGTAGGGCAGCAGCACCAGGGTGCGGGCGGGGTGGGCGTTGCGGGCCTGCATGGCCGCCGTCATGCGTGCCAGCACCCCGCTGTCCGGTGCGGTCCACAGCAGCGTGGCGGGATGGTCTTGCGCCAGATCGAGCCAGCGCACGCCGGCATGGGCGGCACTTGTATTCATTACCGCCATAGCCATATACAAGCGGTGGCAAAGCGTGGTGCAAGCGGCTTTCTGTCACAATCTTCGCGATAGATAACCGGGCCAGTAGCCCCTGCCATCCCACTGAGGAACCCCAGATGTCCAGCAATTTGATCAAACATATTTCCGATGCGTCGTTCGAGGCCGATGTGCTGCAATCCACGCAACCCGTGCTGGTCGATTATTGGGCCGAATGGTGCGGCCCTTGCAAGATGATTGCCCCGATTCTTGACGAGATGGCCACCACCTACAACGGAAAGTTGCAGATCACCAAGATGAATGTGGACGAAAACCGGGAAATCCCCGGGAAGTTCGGCATCCGCGGCATTCCGACCTTAATGCTGTTCAAAGACGGCAAGCTGGCCGCCACCAAAGTCGGGGCCCTGAGCAAATCGCAAATGGCCGCGTTCATCGACGAAAACCTCAAAGAACAGGCCTGATCGACCGTTAACCGTCGGCAATCCCGCTCAGGGTTTGGCCGACTCCGCAGCCCGGCGCATCGCGGCCTGCGTCAAAGCTTCGGCGGCCTCGGGCGGCATGTAGTTTTCATCGTGCTTGGCCAGCACCTCTTTGGCGGTGAAAAGGCCCTGGGCATCGAGCTTGCCCTGGGCGACCACGCCACGCCCTTCCTTGAACAAATCGGGCAACATGCCCTGGTACACCACTTGCACGTCGTGGGTGGTGTCGGTGACGACAAAGCGCACATCCATGCCGGAGCGCTGCAGCGAGCCGTCCTTGACCAGGCCGCCGACCCGGAACACCGAGGACGTAGGCGCTTCGCCCGCCTCGACCTGGGTCGGGCTGAAAAAGAACACCAGATTGCTGTTGAAGGCGTTGAGCACAAAGGCTGCGGCCAGACCCAGGCAGAGCAAACCGCCGCCGATCAAAGCCAAACGCTGGTGGCGGGGCTTCATGTGGAGTCTCCGACCTGTGCGTCTTCACGGCTGCGGCGCAGCAAGCCCAGCAGCGCGCTGCGCCGGCGCACTGCCAGCCACAGCTCCAGAGCCACGCCAGCGAAAACTACGCTGTAGCTGCCCCACACAAAAACGGCGTAGCCGCCCATATCCCAAAATTCTTCCCAGCTGTTCCAGCTCATGGTGCAATTTCCTTGAGTTCACCGACCCACGCAGCATCCTGCTCGCGCTCCAGTATCGTTTGGCGCACCCGGTAAAAGGCCATGCCCACGGCATAGGCCCAAAAAGCCAGGGTCATTACCAGCATGGCCCACAACATGATCGCTGCCATGCTGGGCGATTTGGTCAGCGATACCGACGCGCCCTGGTGCAAGGTGTTCCACCATTTGACCGAGAAATAAATGATTGGGACGTTGACCACACCCACCAATGCCACCACGGCCCCGGCGCGGTCGGCGCGGCGCGGGTCATCGATGGCGCGAGTCAGGGCGATATAGCCCAGGTACAAAAACAACAAAATCAGCTCGGATGTCAGCCGCGCATCCCAGACCCACCAAGCACCCCACATGGGCTTGCCCCACAGCGCGCCGGTCCAAAGCGACAAAAAGCAACACAGGGCCCCGGTCGGCGCCAGGGCTTGGGTCATCATGCCCGAGACCCGGGTCTTGAAGCTCAAACCCAACCAGGCCCAAAACGCCATGGCCACGTAAATCAGCATGGACATCCAGGACGCGGGGACGTGCACAAAAATAATCCGGTAGGCCTGACCCTGCTGGAAATCAGCGGGGGCAACCCAAAAACCCAAATACAAGCCAATCGCCGTGAGCACCGCCGCGAGCGCAAAGGCCAGCGGGTAAATGCGCCCGGCCAGCGCATACAGGCGTTGGGGTGCGGCGTACTGCAACCAAAACATAGAAACTCCCTTATTCCAGGGCAATGCGCAAAGCGGCCGAACCCGCCCAAGGACACAGAAACACGGCCACAGTCAGCATAGCCAAGAGTACCGAGACATGCGCCTGCGCGCCCAAACCGCCCAACTGCGCCTGTACCGCCCCGGCACCAAAAACCAACACCGGAATATATAGGGGCAAAACCAGCAGACACAACAAAAGCTCAGCGCCGCGCAAGCCCATTGTCAAGGCCGCGCCCACTGCGCCAATCAAGGACAGCACCGGCGTACCCAGCAACAACACCAGCATGAGTACCAGCGTGGAGTCCAGGCTGAGGTCAAACTGCACCGCAATCAGTGGCGCGACCAGCACCAGCGGCGCGCCGGTGAGCAACCAATGCGCCAGCACCTTGGCCGCCACCAGCAAGCCCAAGGGCGTGGGAGACAGCGCCAGTTGCTCCAAACTGCCATCGGCGACATCGGCCGCAAACAAGCGGTGCATGGCCAGAATGCTGCTCAGTAGCGCGCCCACCCAGACAATGCCCGGCCCGATCAGGCGCAAGGTGCCCAACTCCGGCCCAATGGCCAGCGGGAACAACGCCGACACCACCACGAAGAAAAACAGCGGCGTGGCCACATCGCCCGGGCGGCGCGCGGCGCTGCGCAAATCCCGCAGCACCAGCGCCACGCAGGCGCGCAGATGCGGGTTCATGCGCCCAACCTCAGGTCCAGGCAGGGCACACCCAGCGGCTGGTGGCTGGTCACCAGCGCCAAGCCGCCGGCCTGTACATGCTCGGCCAGCAATTGCGCCACCAGCGCCTGTGCCGACTGGTCCAGCGCGGCCAGCGGCTCGTCCAAAACCCACAATGCTACCGGGCGGGCGATCAACCGCGCCAAGGCCGCACGGCGTTTTTGGCCTTGCGAGAAGCGGCGCAGCGGCACCTGCTGCTGCCGTCCCAGCCCCACGCGCTGCAGGGCCCCGTCAATTTGTGCATCAGATAGCGAGCAGCCGTCGATCTGGCTCTGAAAGTGCAGGTTCTCGGCGGCGCTCAGCTCATCTTTCAGGCCTGGCGTGTGGCCCAGGTACACCAGTTCGGCGCGCCATGCGCCGGGGTCCAGCCGGGTGTCCTGGCCCCGCCAGTGGATCTCCCCTTGTAGCGCCTCCGCCAGGCCGCAGACGATGCGCAGCAAAGACGTTTTGCCCGCGCCATTGGCACCTTGCACATGCAAGCACTGCCCGGGTTGCAGCTGGAAATTCAGATCAGAAAAAAGCCGCTTGCGGCCGCGCTCGCAGGCGAGCTGCTGCACGCTCAGCATGGTGCGCCCAGTCCTACAGCTAGCGCCGCCGACCCAGAAAGAAGCGTTGCACGCTGCCGCAGGCTTGGGTGCGGGCCTCGGTTTCGGCGCTGCGCAACTCGTGCAGCGCGCCATGCAGCATTTTTTGGGTCAGTCCGCGTGACATGGTCTCCAGCACAGTGGCCGCGTCCTCGCCCCGCTCCAGCATCTTCAGCGCCCGCGCCAATTCGGCACGCCGCCAGTGGTCGGTCTGCTCCTGCACCTGCTTGATCAGGGGCACGGTACCGCGCTGATCCAGCCAGTGGGAAAAGGCTTTCACCCCGCCATCGATGATGGACTCCGCCTGCGCTACCGCCGCATGGCGCTGCTCCTGCCCGGCCTTGACCACGTGGGCCAGATCGTCCACTGTGTACAGGTAGGCGTCGTTGAGGGATTTGACTTCCATCTCGATGTCGCGCGGAACCGCCAGATCGACCAGAAACATGGGTCGGCGTTTGCGCTTTTTCAGCGCCCGCTCGACTGCGCCCAGGCCGATGATGGGCAAGGTGCTGGCGGTGCAACTCACCACGATGTCGAACTCGTGCAAGCGGTCGGGCAATTCGGAAAGCGCCATCACCTGCGCGCCGTACTGTGCTGCCAACTGCTCGCCGCGCGCACGGGTGCGGTTGGAGATCACCATGGCAAGCGGTTTCTTGGCGGCAAAGTGGGTGGCGCATAGCTCAATCATCTCACCTGCACCGACAAACAAAACGCGGGTGCTGCCCAGGTTTTCAAACAATTGCCCGGCCAGACGCACCGCGGCGGCGGCCATGCTGATGGAATGGGCACCGATTTCGGTGGCGCTGCGCACCTCTTTGGCCACAGAAAACGAGCGCTGGAACAGCTGGTTGAGCGTGGTGCCTAGGGCGCCGGCGTCTGAGGCGGCGCGCACCGCGTCTTTCATCTGACCCAAAATTTGCGGTTCGCCCAGCACCATGGAATTGAGGCCGCTGGCGACCCGGAAGGCGTGGCGCGCGGCATGCTCGTCCTGGTGGCTGTAGCTGTATTCCCGCAGCGCATGGGGTTCGACACCACCGGCTTGGGCCAGCCAGTCCAGGGTCTGCGGCATGTGCTCGGAGCCGCCCGAGCAGTACATCTCGGTGCGGTTGCAGGTGGAGAGGATCGCCGCCTCCAGGTGCGGGCTGACGGCGTTGCGCAAATGGTCCAGGCGTTGGCCAATCTGGTCCAGCGCAAAGGCGAAGCGCCCACGCACATCCACCGGTGCCGTGTGGTGGTTCAGCCCGATGGTCCAGACCGTCATGTTCAGGCCGCCCGCCGTTTGCTGACGTCGTAGACCGCCGGGTGGCGGGCCCGCTCCATCAGATCCGCAAAGCGGGTACGGATCGAGGCCTCGATACCGGTGGCATCGAGGCCCATTTGCGCCAGCAGTTTGGCCGGGTCGCCGTGTTCGGTGAAGGCATCAGAAATACCCAGGCGCAGCACCGGAATCGCCAGGCCAGCGTCGGCGAGGTATTCGAGCACCGCCGAACCTGCGCCACCCATCAGCGCGCCTTCTTCCAAAGTCACAAGTGCCACATGCTCGGCGGCCATGCGGTCCAGCATGGCGGTGTCCAGCGGTTTGGCCCAGCGCATATTGACCACGCTGGCATCCAGCGCTTCCCCCGCCGCCAGCGCCGGGTACAAGAGGGTGCCAAAGGCCAGAATCGGCGATGGTTTTTCCGCTGCGCCGCTGCTCGGCCTGGCCAAAGGGCAAGCGGCGATAAATCGGTCTGCACCGCCACGCCCACGCCCGCGCCACGCGGGTAGCGCACCGCCACCGTGTGGTCCTGCTGGTACGCGGTGGTGAGCAACTGGCGGCATTCGTTTTCATCGGCCGGGCAGGCAATGCTGACATCGGGCACACAGCGCAGGAAGGGAATATCAAAAACCCCCGCGTGCGTGGCCCCGTCGGCCCCGACGATGCCCGCGCGGTCCAGCGCCAGCACCATAGGCAGCTTTTGCAAGGCCACGTCATGGATCAGCTGGTCGTAGGCGCGCTGCAAAAAGGTGGAATAAATCGCCACCACCGGGCGCATGCCTTCGCACGCCAGCCCGGCGGCAAAGGTCAGCGCGTGTTGCTCGGCAATGCCCACGTCGTAAAAGCGGTCCGGGAAGCGGCGGTCAAACTCGACCATGCCCGAGCCCTCGCGCATGGCCGGGGTGATGGCCACCAGCTTGGGGTCGCAGGCCGCCATATCGCACAGCCATTGGCCGAACACGTGGGTAAAGGTCGGCTTTTGCGGCGCGCCAGCGGGTTTGATACCCACTGCGGGATCGAACTTGCCCGGCCCGTGGTAGGTCACCGGGTCGGCCTCTGCCAGCGCATAACCATGGCCTTTTTGGGTGACGACGTGCAGAAACTGCGGGCCGCTGGCATTGCGCACTTTGTGCAAGGCATTCACCAGTGCGTCCACATCATGGCCATCCACCGGGCCGACGTAGTTGAAGCCCAACTCTTCAAAAATAGTGGGGAAGCCAGCGGCGCGGCGCGCTTGGGCTTCGATCTGCTTGGCCAGTTCGCGCAAAGGCGGCGCCACCTGCAATACAACCTTGCCGGTCTCGCGCACCGCGGAATAAAAGGAGCCGCTGAGCAGCTTGCCCAGATAGCGGTTGAGCGCACCCACGGGCGGGCTGATCGACATGTCGTTGTCGTTGAGGATCACCAGCATGCGCGCCTTGCTGATACCGGCGTTGTTCATGGCCTCGTAGGCCATGCCAGCGGTCATGGCACCGTCGCCGATGATGGCTACTGCATGCCGGTCCGAGCCCTGGTGCTGCGCGCCCACGGCCATCCCCAAAGCGGCAGAGATGCTGGTAGACGAATGGGCGGTGCCAAAGGTGTCGTACTCGCTTTCGCTGCGCCGCGGAAAACCGCTCAGGCCGCCCTGCTGGCGCAAGGTGGACATGCGCTCGCGCCGCCCGGTCAGAATTTTGTGCGGATAGGTTTGGTGGCCCACGTCCCAGACCAGCCGGTCCTCCGGCGTGTTGTAGACATAGTGCAGGGCCACCGTCAGCTCGACGGTGCCCAGATTGGAGCTCAGATGCCCCCCGGTCTTGGACACGCTGTCGAGCAAAAAGGCCCGCAACTCAGCCGCCAAAGCCGGCAGCTGCGCGCGCGGCAGACGGCGAAGATCGGCAGGCCCCTGGATCGATGTGAGTAAATTTTCCATGTTGTCAACCTCACTTGACACTTTTGATGTAAATTACTGTAACAAGAATCTGACGATAGTCAAGGCGGTTTTTCCCGAAAAGCGGGATTTAAGCGAAAAATATTTTGCTGGGCCGTCCGGCTTTCCTGCGTCGGCATCCCTGTCAACCGCAAACCAAGGCCTGTTCCATGCAAACCGTCGCCCCGCAACACGCCCGCGCCATCGTCTTCGTCAGCCCCCAGGTGCTGGCGGTGCAAAGCTTGCAACTCGCCGAGATGGGGCCCGCCGACGTGGAGGTGGAGGTGGCCTACAGCGGCATCAGCACCGGCACCGAGCGCCTGCTGTGGGACGGCACCATGCCGCCCTTTCCCGGCCTGTCCTATCCGCTGGTGCCGGGTTACGAGTCCGTAGGCACGGTGGTGCGCCGGGGTGCGGACGCGAAGCTGGAGATTGGCGAGACCGTGTTTGTGCCGGGCTCCTACAGTTTCAAAGAGGCTGCCAATGTGTTTGGCGGTTCGGCCGAGCGCCTGATCCTCGCGGACAGCCGCGCGGTGCGCCTGCCTGCCGGCATTGGCGCGCGCGGCGTGCTGCTGGCACTCGCTGCCACCGCTTACCACGCCATGTCGGGCGGTCGCCATGATCTGCCGCTGGGCGTGCCCGATCTGATCATCGGCCACGGCGTCATGGGGCGCTTGCTGGCCCGCCTGAACCTGGCGCTGGATTTGCCACCGCCTACGGTCTGGGAGACGCAGGCGGCGCGGCGTGCAGGGAACCACGGCTACCCGGTGGTCCACCCCGATGAAGACAGCCGCAAAAACTACCGTGGCGTCTACGACGTCAGCGGCGACGCCAGCCTGCTCAACACCCTGATCGGGCGTCTGCAGCCCGGCGCGGGCGGCGAGGTGGTGCTGGCCGGGTTTTACAAGGAAGAGCTGCGCTTTGCCTACGCGCCGGCCTTTATGCGCGAAGCGCGCATCCGTATTGCGGCGCAGTGGTCGCCGGGCGATCTGCTGGCGGTCACGGAGCTGGTACAAAAGGGAAAGCTCGACCTGGAAGGGCTGATTACCCACACCGAAACCCCGGAAAACGCCCAGGCGGCGTACACCACGGCGTTCACCGACCCAAACTGCCTGAAAATGGTGCTGGCTTGGCGGCCGTGATATCCACGCTGCAGCCGCCCATCGGGGAGCTGATATGGACATGTTGATAGCGGGCTTGGTGATTTTTCTGGGTGTCCATGCGCTGCGCGTGTGGGGCGAGGGTTTGCGTAGCGCGCTGGTGCTGAAGCTGGGGCCCATGGGCTTCAAAGGGGTGTATTCCATCGCCTCGCTGGCGGGCTTGTATCTGCTGATCCTGGGCTATGGGCAGGCGCGTCTGGAGCCGGTTCCGCTGTGGACGCCGCCGCCGGGCATGGGCCACGCCACGCTGGCCTTGATGTGGATATCTATGGTGATGTTGGCGTCCAGCGGGATTCCGCGCAACGCCATCAAGGCCCGCTTGCGCCACCCTATGGTGCTGGGCGTCAAGGTCTGGGCCCTGTCCCATATTTTGGCCAATGGCACGCTGCATGATGTACTGCTGTTCGGCGGCTTTTTGGTCTGGGCGGTGCTGAGCTTTCGCGCCGCCCGCCAACGCGACCGCGCGGCCCTTGAAGCCGGTGACATGGCTGAAAATCCTCCAACATCTGCCGCTGCCACCGTGGGCACGGTACTGGCCGGCACAGCCGTTTGGGCCGCTTTTATTATGGTGGTACACCTTTGGCTGATCGGCGTAGCCCCTATCGCAGCCATGGCGGCCTGAGCGGCTGCGCACCGGCCCTTCACTGAGAAAACGAGAGAACACGCATGGCATTGACTTTCCCCTTTGCGGCCATTGTTGGCCAAGAAGAAATGACGCTGGCGATCCAGGTGGTGGCCGTCGACCCCAGCATCGGCGGCGTGCTGGTGCTGGGAGACCGGGGCACCGGCAAATCGACTGCAGTGCGCGCCTTGGCCGATTTGCTGCCGCCGATCCGCGTCGTGCAGGGCTGCCCCTATGGCTGCGACCCGGCGGCCACCAATCCCTGTGCCCAATGCCAAGCGGCGCGGGCATCCTCAGGCAAGAAACTCCCGACCCTGGAGCGCCCGGTCCCGGTGGTTGATCTGCCGCTGGGCGCAACCGAAGACCGCGTGGTCGGCGCGCTCGATCTGGAAAAAGCCCTGACGCAAGGCGTGAAGGAATTTGCGCCCGGCCTGCTGGCGCAGGCCAACCGGGGCTTTTTGTACATCGACGAGGTCAATTTACTGGAAGACCATCTGGTCGATTTGCTGATTGACGTAGCCGCATCCGGCGAGAACCTGGTGGAGCGCGAAGGCCTGAGCGTGCGCCACCCCGCCCGCTTTGTGCTGGTGGGCAGTGGCAACCCCGAAGAAGGCGAACTGCGCCCGCAATTGCTGGACCGTTTTGGCCTGTCGGTAGAAGTGCGCACCCCGCAAGACCTGGCTTTGCGCGTGCAAGTCATCAAGCGCCGCGATGCGTTCGAGCGCGACCCCGCCGGTTTTCGCGCCCAATGGGAAGCTGAGAATCTGAAACTGCGCAAAAACATCCTCAAAGCCCGCAGCGCGCTGGAGCGCCTCGCAGTGAGCGATGACATGCTGCACCAGTGCGCCGCGCTGTGCCAGAAACTGGGCACCGACGGCCTGCGCGCCGAGCTCACCCTTTTGCGCACCACGCGCGCCATCGCGGCCCTGCGCGGGGCGAAAAAAGTCAGCCTGGCGCACCTGCGCGAAATCGCGCCCATGGTCTTGCGCCACCGCCTGCGGCGCAACCCGCTGGACGACACCGGCTCCAGCGTGCGGGTGCAGCGCGCCATGGACGACGTTCTGGGCGCTGTTGCGGGCTCCAAGTAGGCCCTGCGGGATACGGCGCGCATGACCCAGGACCTCCGCACCGCCAGCCCGCCCGCAGCGCAGGACGCGCAGCAAGACGCGCCGCCCTCGGTTCAGTGGAGCGACGCGCAACTGCTGCTGCTGGCCTTGCAGGTCGACCCCCTGGGTTTTGGCGGCGTATGGCTGCGCGCAGGGCACGGGCCGGTTCGCGAAGCCTGGCTCACGCAACTGGCCCGCGCCATGGGCCAACGCCCGCTGGTCAAAGTGCCGCACCATGTCGATACCGAGCGTCTGTTGGGCGGCACCGACCTGACCCATACCCTGCAAACCGGCAAGCTCCAGTGGCAAGACGGCGTACTGGCCCAGGCCCATGGCGGCATCACCACCCTGGCCATGGCCGAGCGCCTGAGCCCGGCAACTGCAGCCCAAATGCTCTACATATTGGACAAGGGCCAAATCCGGCAAAACCAGGGTGAGCAGGATTGCCGCTTCGGCATCATCGCCCTGGACGAATCCGGCGAAGACGAGCCAGGCCTGACCCCCGCTTTGGCCGAGCGCCTGGGCGTCTGGCTCAGCCTGGACACGGTCAGCCGTTTCGACAGCCTCAACACCCTGGAACTGCTCAGCGCCGACGAGCTGTCCCGCACCCAATCCGACCTGAAAAACGTGCAAGCGCAAGACCAGGACCTGGGCGCACTGTGCCAGGCCGCGCTGGCACTGGGCATAGACAGCTTGCGCGCGCCCTTGCTGGCTTTGCAGGTGGCGCGGGTGCACGCGGCGCTGAACCAGCGCGATACCTTGGCGCAAGAGGACCTGGCACTGGCCGCGCGCTGGGTGCTCGCCCCGCGCGCCACCGTGGTACCGCCGCCCCCAGCAGGAACCGCCGCCCGAAGAAACCGACAGCCAAGCACCGCCGCCCGAAGAGCCACCCCCGCAGGAAGAGCCGCCGGATGACAGCCCTGCGCCACCACCGCCGGAAGAACAAGGCGAGTCCGACCAGCTAGAAGTGCCCACGGACCAGGAACTCGCCGAGATGCTGGTTGCCGCCGCCGCTGCCGCCCTGCCCCCGCATCTGCTGGACCGCATGCTGCTGCAGCGCCAGAACGCATCCAAAGGCGTGCGCGCAGCCCCAAGCGGCAGCAGCGGACAGGCGCAAAAACACACCATGCGCGGACGCCCTTTAAGCCCGCGCGCAGGCAAACCCCATGCCGGGGCGCGCCTGCACTTGCTGGCCACACTGCGCGCGGCCGCACCCAAACAAAAACTGCGCCGCCAACCGGCTGGCACGCAGGCCCTCACACGCAATCGCATCAGCCTATGGCCTGAGGACTTTCATATCCAGCGCTTCGAGCAGCGTACCCCCTCCTGCCTGATTTTTGCGATTGACGCATCCGGTTCGGCGGCGCTGGAGCGGCTGGCCGAGGCCAAGGGCGCGGTGGAAATTCTGTTGCAGCAGTCCTACGCCCGGCGTGACAGCATTTGTGTGCTGGCATTTCGCGGCGCGGCAGCCGAGGTGCTGCTGCCGCCCACGCGCTCGTTGGTGCGGGCCAAGCGCGCCCTGGCCGGTCTGCCCGGAGGCGGTGGCACACCGCTGGCCATGGCGCTGCAGCTCGGTCTGGAGCAGGCCATGCAGTTGCAGCGCGCGGGCATGACGCCGAGCTTGGTGGTGCTCAGCGACGGGCGCGCCAATATCGATCTGGCCGGTCTGGGCGGACGGGTACAGGCCAGTGCCGACGCGCTGGCCCTGGCGCAGCGCTGGGCGCTGAGTCCGTGGGCCGCGCTGTGGATTGATACCGCGCCCAAACCCGAACCGCTGGCCCAGGCGCTGGCGCGCAGCATGGGCGCGCACTACCTGCCCATGCCCTACGTGCAGGCGCAGCGCATGGCCGCAGCCATGCAAACCCTGCGGAGCTGAACCCCGGTGTTGGATGGGCTGTACCCGCCGCTGCAAGCCGCAGATCTGGGCGCGGACTGGCCGCACATGGATCGCAGCCGCTTTGTGCAGACGCCAGGTGTGCGCTGGCATGTGCAGATTGCGGGCAGCGGGCCGGTGCTGGTGCTGCTGCACGGCGCAGGCGCTTCCACCCATACCTGGCGCGATCTGCTGCCCGCCCTGAGCGCAAACTTCACAGTCGTCTGCCCGGATCTGCCCGGCCACGCGCTCAGCCACATCGCCAGCGGATGGCGACCCGGCCTGCGCGAGATGGCGGGGGCGCTGGACGATTTGCTGCGCGCGCTGAATCTGCAACCGCAGGTGGTCGTTGGCCATTCAGCCGGTGGCGCGGTGGGTGCGCAATGGGTGCTGGAGCGCCAGAGCCAAACGCCCGCAGGAAACACCACCTTGATCGGGCTGAACCCGGCCTGGCTGCCCATTCCCGGCATGGCCAGTTGGATGTTCCCGGTAGCGGCCAAGGTGCTGGCCCTCAATCCGCTGTCTGCGCTATGGATCGCGCGCCACGGAACGCGCCCGGGGGTTATCCAAAAACTCGTCGCCGACACGGGCTCGCGGCTTGATGCGCAGGGCGTGGACTATTACGCACGCCTGATCCGGCAGCCCGCACATGTGCGCGGCGTGCTGGCCATGATGGCCGCATGGGATATGGGCGCACTGGGACGGCGTATGCCGGAGCTGCGCGGCCCGGTGTTTATGCATCTGGGCGGTCGCGACACCACGGTCCCGACCAGCTGGTCCGGTCGCACCTACGCGGCAGTGGCCCAGGCGCGCGGCATCACGGAGCCGGAACTGGGCCACCTGGCCCACGAGGAAGCACCGGCTTTGGTGGCCGACCACATCCGCAGCTGGGCGCTCGAATCACTCAGCCAAACGGCCCGTTGAGCTCCACGGTGGCCAAGTTCAACAGACCGGCCGCACTGACCCAGACCAGATAGGGCAGATTCATCCAGCCCGCTGCGGGCTCAATACGCCGCAAAACCAGCACCACGGCGAGCACCGACAGCCATAAAGCCACCCATTCCAGCATGGCCCAATCGGGTCGCTGCAGGGTGAAATACAGGTAGCTCCACAGCACGTTGCACACTGCGTTGCAGGCGAATACAAGAATCAGCGCGCGGCGCTCAGCGCGGTTGATCGCGGCGTACCACGCGAGCCAGCCACTGACAGCGCACAAGGTGAAGATGGTGGTCCAAATCGGGCCGAAGGCGATGTCCGGCGGCTTCCAATCGGGCTGGCGCAAGGCCAGGTACCAGGGCCCGATATCGGTTAGCGAAGCACCTACCGAGGCCACGCCCAGGCTGAGGGCGAAAGCCAGCGGCAGGCCGGGCCACAGCGGCGGGCGTGGCCCCTGAAAAATCAAGCCCGCGCCATCCCGAACAGATGCGCCAAATCTTTGAAGAAGATGCGCACATGGGCCATGGGTTTTTTGCGCACCAGCTCTTTGTTCATGTAGGACTCGAAGGTCAGTTGCTGCACATCTTTGTCCTCGCAAATTTTGACAAAGCGCTCGCGCCGTTTGTCATTCTGGTACCAGAAGTACTGCAAGATGCCCAGCACCCAGAAGACTTTGCCATGCAAGCGCATGAACTGCTTGCGCGCCTGTTTCAACAGCGCCGGGTTGTTGTGGATGATGGCCTGGTTCACCGCGTGCGCGGCAACACGGCCACCAAACATGGCGTAGTAAATGCCTTCGCCCGATGCCGGGGCCACCACACCCGCCGCGTCACCGGCCAGCACCACATTGCGGCCGTTTTCCCAGCGCGGCAGCGGCTTGAGCGGAATCGGTGCGCCTTCACGGCGCAGGGTCTCCAGGTGCGCCAGACCCCCCAATTCGCGCAGGCGGCCGACAGCGGAACGCAGGGAATAGCCCTTGTCAGCGCTGCCCGTGCCGATGCTCATGGTGTCGCCGTGGGGGAAGACCCAGCCGTAAAAATCGGGCGAGAGCGCGCCGTTGTAATAGACGTCGCAGCGGTTCGGGTCGTGGCTGGCGTCGTTCTGCGGAGCCTTGACGATCTCGTGGTACGCGAACACGTATTTGGTTTTCTCGTAGCCCTCGATGGTCTGGCGCGCCACCTCGGACTTGGCACCGTCCGCACCAATCACATAGCGGGCACGCACGCTGATCGGCGCATGGTCTTCGTTTTTACCGGCAGGCGTGTAGTGCACGCGGGCCACGCCGTCGGCGTCTTCGGTGATCTTGTCAAAGACAGCACGCACGCGCTGTGCGCCATTGGCCTGGGCCCGCGCACGCAGCCACTCGTCAAACTCGTCGCGGTTGACCATGCCGACAAAGCCGTTTTCAATGGGGATATCGACTTTTTTGTCCGTGGGCGAAATCATGCGCGCACAACGCGCCTTGGCCACCAGCAGGTGGTCAGGGATCTGGAAGTCTTTGATCAGGCGCGGCGGGATCGCGCCGCCGCAGGGCTTGGTGCGGCCCTGGCGGTCCAGCAACAGCACCGTGCGGCCTTCTTGCGCCAGGTCATCGGCAGCGGTTGCGCCGGCGGGACCACCGCCGACAACGACGACGTCATATTCTTGGGTTTGCATAGCGTGGCTCCTTGCCAAAGGTGAGGGGGTAAATACAGGCACAACGAACACAAAAAGGGCGGCTGAGGGCGTGCGTGCGGTTCATGCTGCAAGCCCTTGTGGCATCCCATAGCCCAGGCGCAAGGCCCAGGCGCTGACCATCATCCCGGCCACAAAGAGCGGGACACCAAAAGCACTGACCGACAGCGCTTTTTCAACCGGAGACTGGATAAAACGGAGCATCAGGGGCAGCTGCGCCAGCATCAGCAACGCTACCGCGAGCGCATGCGGGTACGCACCCCAGTGCAGCAGCAGCAAGCTCACCCAGACCTGCGGCACCAGCATGACCAGGCAGGCGGCCTTAGCCGCACCCACCACGCCGAGCTGCACCGGCAGCGAGCGCACACCCATTTGCAAGTCGCCCTGCACCGCCTTGAAGTCGTTGAGCGTCATGATGCCGTGGGCACCCAGGCTGTACAGCAAGGCCAGCACCACGATAGGTGGGGCGGGCATCACGCCCCCGACCATGACTGCCGCGCCGGTAATCCAGGCTAAACCCTCGTAGCTCAAGGCGCAGGCGGCATTGCCCAGCCAGCCGTCGTTTTTCAAACGCAAAGGCGGCGCGCTGTACGCCCAGGACAAGAGCAAGGCCAGACCGCATGCGTAAAAACCCCAAGGCCCCAAAGCCTGCGCCCATAACAGCGACAGCGCCGTCCATAGCACCGCGATGTACAGGCCCCAACGCCCCGGCATACGCCCCGAGGGAATGGGACGCTGCGGCTCGTTGATGGCGTCTACGTGCCGGTCAAACCAATCGTTCACCGCCTGGCTGCTCGCGCAGACCAGCGGGCCGGTCAAGATCAAACCGGCCAGTACCAGGGTCCAGTTGTCGCTGAGCGATTGCCCGGAGGACACCGCTCCGCAGGCGAATGCCCACACCGGAGGGAACCAGGTGATCGGCTTGAGCAGCTCCGCAACAGTGGACAATTTGGGGTAATCCATGCAAGCAGTTTTGCATGACACTTCAGAATGTCAATAGGGGTTGACACTTATTTCCGGATTTTTCACTCCGGCCGCCCGCTTTTTGGCGCTTTTTGACCGGAAGTTACTCGGTTTCGCCCTCGGACACCATGCCATGGCGGCGCAACTTGACGTAGAGGCTCTGGCGCGACAAGCCCAGCATCTCGGCAGCGGAGGCGCGGTTGTTGTGGGTCAGGTCCAGGGCCGATTTGATACACATGCGCTCGATCATGTCCACCGTCTCGCCCACAATGTCTTTCATGGGCAGCCGACCCACCAAGCGGGAGAGCTGGGCCACCGAATCCGACATGCCCGAGCTTTCCCGCACTTCGGGTAACTGACGCCGTGTCACATCCCGGACGTAAAAGGCGTAAAAAACTTCGCCCTCCGGCGATTGCAGGGTCAGGGCTGCGATTTCCACGGCCACAGCCGAGCCGGTAAAAGCCAGCAGGTTGGTGGCAAAGTCTTTTACCGCCGTCTGCTGGCGCAAATTGGTATTGAGCACACCCCAGTCAATGCCGCCGCGCACAAACCACCGCTCCAGCGCCTGGCCGTTCAGCTGCGAACTGGCGGTGGCGCCGACGATGGACATGAACTCGGCATTCACCGCCTTGATGGAGCCGCTGCGGTCGGTCAGCACAAATCCGTTGGGCGCGCGCTCCATCGCCTGGGACAGCAAGGCGGACACGCCCTGCGCGCCCTGCTCTTTGGCCGTATCCTGGGGCAGCAGGCGCACCAGAAACTGGGCCCCGTTCTCTTGGCGGAACACCGCGGCGGTGACGGTGCAGTCAGCCACTGCGCCAAGAAACCGTGCCTTGCGCATCTCGACCCGGCCGGTGGCGTAGGCCATGCGCATCAGGGCCTGGACTTCCTCGCGGCTTGCGGGTTCGAACGCTTCCATGACCTCGCGGCCGACCAGGCGCTTGGTGGCATCTTTGAGCAGCGCCTGCGCGCTGAGGTTGACTTCGGAAACGCGCAACGTGTTCGAGTCCACCAGCAGAACCGCCTCGATCGAGGTGTCAAACAGAATGCGGTAGCGGGTTTCGATGTGCCGCAGCCGCAGGTAATCCCGCTCCATGGCCTGCTGGGTTTCCACCAGGCGGCGCTGCAATGCCGCCAAAGCCTCCATATCGCGGCCCAGCGCTAAAAACCGCCCGTCCGATTCAAACTTGACCAATGCGTACTGCACCGGAACATCGTTGCCCTGGGGCGAAGGGTGGTTGACATGGCGCCAACGCAAATTAGCACCATCCGAAGCGGAAGCCAACATGTCCTGCACTTTGCCGCGGCTGTCCACCGCGACCGTGTCAATCCATGCCTGCCCGATCCAGTTGTGGCATCCCAGGCTGGCCAGATCGTCTTTTTTGACCGAGACGTCCTGCACCACTCCCTCTTTGTCGATGACCAGGGCCAAATCCGACGTCACTCCGATAAGGGATGCGAGCGTGTGGGCGTCGATCGGGGGCAGTTTCATGGATGTGGTCAAAAGAGCGGAGCTGGCCACTGCTGGCCAACGGTTAGTTTTGTTAGTCTTATTATAAACATAGTGTCAACAAAAGCATACACTTGTTTAGAAATAAATGTTGACAGTTTTATGGATGCTGGCTTCGCGGGATCAGCCCATGGCAAGCCAGCGCTCTGCTAGCAGCACCGCTTCATCGGCCGCATCCGCGGAGAAATCAGCCCCCAAAATGCGCACCAAATCAGGGCGTTGCTGGATCAAAGGCCCACCCAACATGATTTTGATACCCGGGTTGGCGCTGCGCTCGCGGGCCCCGGACAAGACTCGCTGGACCTCCGGCACCTGTTGTTCCATGGAAATCCCCACGCCCAGCACGTCAAACCAGTCGGACTGCAGCGCCAGTGACAGCTCATGGGCGCTGGGGGCCTGCGCCGCCTGAACCCGCCAGCCCGCCAGCCGGAAAAACTCGGCAACCATCAGGCTACCCAAGCTGTGCTGTGAGGCGGCGTTGACCAATAAAAGCCGTCTGGACGCACCCTGAGCTGGGCGGGAGCCCGCCATGAACTCCGGGCTCAGCGCATACATCGCCGTCTGTAAACGCACCACGCCCATCGACATACTGGCAAAGTCCATGCGATCCGCGCCCCACCAGTCACCCATCAACTGGGCCGTGGGGCTGATTCCGCGCAGGTAAATGTCGGGCCAACTGCGGCCCTGGTCGCGCCAGGCGCGCAGCAGGGTCAGGGTCGCTTCCTGGCTATCTATGGCTGCATGCGCCAACTCAGACCATTGGCTGGTGCCTAAAGCCGGGAACGCATGCGAGGGGACCGGCTGCTCGAGCGCTTCCGGCTTGGCCACCAAGCGCAGGCGGGTCGGGCCCTTGATGAGGCGTTGGATAGGCGCGATATCCATGAGAAAGCGGGGAAGTCTTTTGACCGCTGCGTCCAGCATACGCATGTCCTTTATTTGCATGGTTTCGGATGCAAAAGTGTGGTGTGGCTTGCCCCTCTTGTAATCATGGAAAACCCTAGGTTTGTATTAAAAAAAATACGTCAATTTAGGTTGACACTAGTTCATAATGGTTCTACATTGAGCCGCAAGTGAAACGCTATTACGCACCCCGTTAACCCAAACAAGGAAGCCCGAAGTGACCCAGCCCCTGTACACACCCGAGCAACGCGTCAAGCGCGACTCCACGGTGTGGACGCTGGTTCAAGGCATCCTGGCCCCGGTGCAGTTTCTGGTTTTTCTGGTCAGCTTGGGGCTGGTTCTGCGCTTTTTCTGGACCGGCGAGGGTGAGGAAACTGCCCTGATTTCGGTCGTGGTCAAGACCGTGGTGCTCTACATCATCATGGTCACCGGCTGTATTTGGGAAAAAGTCGTCTACGGCGTGTACCTGTTTGCCGAGGCCTTTTACTGGGAAGACATGGTCAGCATGGTGGTGATGGTCTTGCACACCGCGTATGTGGCCATGTGGTGGCATGGCGGATTCACCCCGACCGAGCAGCTCGCTTTGGCACTCGCCGCCTATTTCACCTACGTGATCAACGCGGCGCAATACATCCTCAAATTGCGCCGTGCCCGTCTGCAAAGCGCTGGGAAAACCACCGACGCCACGCCAGACACGCGCGCGATGGAGCCGGCCGTATGAGCACCGTGATCCCCATCCAAACCGCTGCTGCTACGGGCTGCCAAACCGCCCCGGTCTTGGTTGAACGCGGCCAGCGCGAGGTGTTTTGTGGCCTGACCGGCATCATCTGGCTGCACCGCAAAATCCAGGACGCGTTCTTTCTGGTGGTCGGCTCGCGCACCTGCGCACACCTGATCCAGTCCGCTGCCGGCGTGATGATTTTTGCCGAGCCCCGCTTTGGCACCGCCATCATCGATGAGCGGGATCTGGCCGGCTTGGCCGACGCCAACGAAGAATTGGACCGCGTGGTGCAGCAATTGCTGGCGCGCCGCCCCGACATCAAACTGCTGTTCCTGGTCGGGTCCTGCCCCTCCGAGGTCATCAAGCTTGACCTCTCCCGCGCCGCCGAGCGCCTGAGCAGGCAGTACCTGCCCGATGTGCGGGTACTCAACTATTCGGGCAGCGGCATTGAAACCACTTTCACCCAGGGCGAAGACGCCTGCCTGGCCTCTTTGCTGCCGGTGCTGCCGCGCTCACCAGCCCCCGCGCCCGACGCTGCGCCTGCGCAGTTGCTGATTGTGGGCACGCTGGCCGATGTGGTCGAAGACCAGATGCGCAAGCTCTTGAACGATATGGGTATTGCGCAGGTGGCTTTTTTCCCACCGCGTAAAAGCCGCGCGATGCCGCAGGTGGGGCCGGACACCGTGTACCTGCTGGCGCAGCCCTTTCTGGCCGATACCGCCCGCGGCCTGGATGCCATGGGTGTACGCCGCTTGGGCGCGCCCTTCCCGCTGGGCAGCGAAGGCACGACGCTGTGGCTGCAGGCCGCTGCGCAGGCTTTCGGAATCCCGCAAGCGCGCTTTGAAGAAGTCACCGCGGCACCGCGTGCACGGGCTGAGCAGTCGCTGGGCCGCCACCGCACCGCGCTGACCGGCAAGCGCATCTTTTTCTTCCCCGACTCGCAGCTGGAAATACCGCTGGCGCGCTTTGTTCAGCGTGAACTCGGCATGGACCTGTGCGAAGTCGGCACGCCCTACCTACACCGCCAGCACATGGAGCCCGAGCTGGCACTGCTGCCCGCCAACACCCGTCTGAGCGAAGGCCAGGACGTGGAAAAACAGCTCGACCGCTGCCGCCAAGACCAGCCCGACCTGGTGGTCTGTGGCCTGGGATTGGCCAACCCGCTGGAAGCCGAAGGCATGAGCACCAAGTGGGCCATCGAGTTGGTGTTCACGCCCATCCAGGGTTACGAACAGGCCGGCGATTTGGCCAACCTGTTCAGCCGCCCGCTGGCGCGCAAGCTCAAACTGGTCGCCTAAGGAGCCGCACCGCCATGCAACTGACACTCTGGACATACGAAGGCCCGCCGCACATCGGCGCGATGCGCGTGGCCACGGCCATGACGGACGTGCATTACGTGATGCACGCGCCCCAGGGCGACACCTACGCTGACCTGCTGTTCACCATGATCGAGCGCCTGCCCCGCCGCCCGCCCGTGACCTACACCACCTTCCAAGCGCGCGACCTCGGTGGCGACACGGCAGAGTTGTTCAAAACCGCCGTCAAAGACGCCTACGACCGTTTTGCGCCCAAGGCCATGTTGGTGGGTGCCTCGTGCACCGCCGAGCTGATTCAAGACGATCCGGGCGGCCTGGCGCTGGCGCTGAACCTGCCTATTCCAGTGGTGGCACTGGAGTTGCCCGCCTACCAACGCAAGGAAAACTGGGGCGCTTCCGAGACCTTCTACCACCTGGTGCGCCGCCTGGCGAAGAAGTCCGATGTGGCAAGCCCGATGGACGGCACACGCCGCCCGCGCTGCAACATCCTGGGCCCCAGCGCACTGGGCTTTCGCCACCGCGATGACGTGAAAGAAATCCGCCAACTGCTGAACCGCATGGGCGTGGACGTGGCCGTCGTCGCCCCCCTGAGCGCCAGCGCTGCCGATGTGCAAAGCCTGCCGGACGCTGACTTCAACGTCGTTCTTTACCCCGAAATCGCCCAAACCACCGCGCAGTGGTTGCAGCGCCAATTCGGTCAGCCCTTCACCAAAACCATACCGATTGGCATGAGCGCCACCCGCGAGTTTGTGCAAGAAGTCGCCACACTGGCCGGTATTGCGGTGCCCGCCGACATTGAGGCCGATGCGCACGCTGTTTGGTATGCCCGCTCGGTCGATTCAACCTACCTGACCGGTAAGCGCGTGTATGTATTCGGCGACGCCACCCATGTGATCGCTGCAGCGCGTTTTGCGCAAGACGAGATGGGCTTTGAGGTCGTCGGCATGGGCACCTACAGCCGCGAATTCGCCCGCGAAGTGCGCGACGCCGCCAAGCTGTATGGCGTCGAGGCCTTGATCAGCGACGACTACCTGGCCGTAGAGGAACAAATCACCCAGCTGCAGCCCGAGTTGATTTTGGGCACGCAAATGGAGCGCCACATCGCCAAGCGCCATGCGATTCCCTGCGCGGTGATTTCAGCCCCCGTGCATGTGCAGGATTTCCCCGCGCGCTACGCACCGCAAATGGGTTTTGAAGGTGCCAACGTGCTGTTTGACACCTGGGTCCATCCGCTGATGATGGGCCTGGAAGAACACCTGCTGGGCATGTTCCGCGAGGACTTTGAATTCCATGACGGCGCCGGTTCCTCGCACCTGGGCGCGGGCAAGAGCATGGCAGCGCTTGCGCAGCCCGCGCACGCAGATGCTGCCCATACCGCAGCTGCGGCGGTCGTCGCCTCTGCTGCGCCCGCAGCACCGGCTGTAGACAGCAAGCCAGGCATCGCCATGTGGTCCAAAGATGCCGAAAAAGAGCTGGGAAAAATCCCCTTCTTTGTGCGCGGAAAAGCCCGTCGCAACACCGAACGCTTCGCGTCCGAAATGGGGATCCAGAACATCACCGTGGAGACACTTTACGATGCAAAAGCCCACTTCAGCCGCTGACCCGCGCAGCGCGATGGCGCTGAATTTGGTCATCGTGACGATGGACACGCATCTGGCCAGCAGCGTGGAGCGCGCCCGCCAGCGCCTGTCGCGCGAACTGCCGCAACTCAGCATTTCCCTGCACGCCGCGTCGGAATACGCGGGCAACGCCGCCGCGCTGGCGCGCTGCCGCAGCGACCTGGCCAGCGCCGACATCGTGATCGCTGGCATGTTGTTCCTGGAAGACCACTTTTTGCCGGTGCTTGATGTGTTGCAGGCGCGCCGCATGGAATGCGACGCCATGATTTGCATGGCGTCTGCATCCGAAGTGGTGAAGCTCACACGGCTGGGCAACTTCGACATGAGCAAGCCCGCCAGCGGCCCCATGGCGCTGCTGAAAAAACTGCGTGGCGGCAACTCCAAAGAAAAAGCCGCGCCCGCCGGTGCGGCCCAAATGAAGATGCTGCGCCGCTTGCCGCAGCTGCTGCGCTTTGTGCCCGGAACCGCGCAAGATGTGCGCGCTTACTTTCTCACCCTGCAGTACTGGCTGGGTGGATCGGACGAGAACGTGCTCAACATGCTGCGCCACGCCGTGGCGCGCGGCGCCGCCGGGCCGCGCAAAGCACTGCGCGAGCGCGTGGTGGTGCAAGCGCCCGTGGATTACCCTGAAGTCGGCGTGTACCACCCCCGTATGGCGGGTCGGTTCTCAGAGCGCGCCCACGAACTGCCACTGCCACCGACCGGCGGCGCTGCCCCTGCGGGAACCGTGGGTATTCTGGTCTTGCGCTCTTACCTGCTGTCGAACAACGCCGGCCATTACGACGGCGTGATTGCGGCCCTGGAAGCCAAGGGCATGCGGGTGATTCCAGCCTTTGCCTCCGGCCTGGACTGCCGCCCTGCGATTGACCAGTTTTTCTATGAACACGGCAAGCCCTGCGTGGATGCGGTCGTCTCACTCACCGGCTTCTCACTGGTCGGCGGCCCCGCCTACAACGATGCCAAAGCCGCGCAAGAGGCGCTGGCGAAATTGGACGTTCCCTATGTCGCAGCGCACCCGGTGGAATTCCAGACCCTGGACCAATGGGGCGGCTCCGACCGCGGTCTGATGCCGGTGGAGAGCACCATCATGGTCTCTATCCCCGAGCTGGACGGCTCGACCAACCCCATGGTCTTCGGTGGCCGTCCCGGCGCACCCGGCGTGACCTGCACCGGCTGCGACCAGCGCTGCACCTTCAAGGCCAGCGACCGCTCCCAGGATATGCACACCTGCCCCGAGCGCGCCTGGATGCTGGCCGCCCGCGTGGCCAAGTTGGTGGCCCTGCGCCGCAGCGAGCGCGCCCAGCGCAAAGTCGCCATCGTGATCTTCAACTTCCCGCCGAATGCGGGTAACGTCGGTTCAGCGGCCTACCTGTCGGTCTTCGAGTCCCTCTTTCTCACCATGGCCGCCATGCAGGAGCAAGGCTATAGCGTGGACATGCCTGCGAGCGTGGACGTGTTGCGGGACAGCGTGCTCAAGGGTAATGCCGCGCGATACGGTGCCGACGCCAATGTCCACACCGTCATACCCGCTGCTGACCATGTGCGCCGCGAGCGCTGGCTCCAAGACATCGAAGCGCAATGGGGCCCGGCGCCAGGTCGCCAATTGAGTACCGGCGACGGCATGATGGTGCTGGGCTGCCAGTTTGGCAATGTGCTGATCAGCGTGCAGCCCTCATTCGGTTATGAGGGCGACCCCATGCGCCTGTTGTTCGAAAAAGGCCTCGCGCCCACCCATGCGTTCTCGGCTTTTTACCGCTATATCCGCGAAGACTTCGCGGCCCACGCGGTGCTGCATTTCGGCACCCACGGCGCGCTGGAGTTCATGCCGGGTAAACAAAGCGGCATGTCCGGTTCCTGCTGGCCCGACCGTCTGATCGACGATCTGCCCAACGTCTACCTCTACGCCTGCAACAACCCCGCAGAAGGCGCGATTGCCAAGCGCCGCTCGGGCGCGACGCTGGTGAGCTACCTCACGCCGCCGGTCACCAACGCCGGTTTGTACAAAGGTCTGAATGACCTGAAAGTATCGCTGCAGCGCTGGAACAGCCTGCCGCCTTTGAGCGCTGCCGAGAAGACCGGAACCCAGACCCTGTCGCCTGAGACGCTGGAGCTGATTGCCCAGATCCAGGCCCAGGCGCAGGTTCTGGATTTGCGCGAAGCGCAGAGCAACTGGACCGTCGACGCCGCCCTGGAGCCGCGCATGCAAAAGCTCTCGGATGAGCTGTTGGAGTTGGAATACACCCTGATCCCCAGCGGCTTGCACGTGACCGGCCGCGCACCCGACGGACCCACCCGCAGCGAGATGCTCAAAGCCATGGCCAGCGCCACCTTCGGCACCCAGCTCGGCGATGCCGCCCTGGCCTCTATCGTGGCCGGTGACGATGCAGCGACCGTCATCACCAAGGGCAAGTTGCCACGCGATGAGGCCACGCTGACCATGATCACGGACCTGGTGGACAGCAACTTCAAGATGGCCACCGACCACGAAGTCACGGGCCTATTGCGCGCCCTGGAAGGCCGCTTCATCACGCCCGCACCCGGCGGCGACATCCTGCAAACCCGCGACGTGCTGCCTACCGGGCGCAATGTGCACGGCTTTGACCCCTTCAAGATCCCCAGCGCCTACGCTTTGAGCGACGGCTCCCGCCAGGCGCAGCGCCTGATCGACCGCTATGTGGCCGACGGCAACCCGCTGCCCGAATCGATTGCCATGGTGCTGTGGGGCTCGGACAACCTGAAAAACGAAGGCTCGCCCATCTGCCAGGTGCTGGCCCTCATGGGCGCGCGCCCGCGCTTTGACAGCTATGGCCGCATTGCCGGTGCGACGCTGATTCCGCTGGAAGAACTGGGCCGCCCGCGCATCGACGTGATCGTCACCCTCTCGGGCATCTTCCGCGACCTGCTGCCGCTGCAAATCAAGCTGCTGGCCGACGCCGCCTACATGGCCGCCACCGCCGACGAGCCGCTGGAGAAGAACTGGATCCGCAAGCATTCGCTGGCCTACCAGCAAGAGCATGGTTGCACCCTGGAGACCGCCGCATTGCGCGTGTACGGCAATGCCGAGGGCGCATACGGCGCCAACGTGAACAACCTGATCGAGAGCAGCCGTTGGGAAAACGACAGCGAGATCACCGAGACCTACACCCGCCGCAAAGGCTTTGCTTTCGGGCGCAATGGCGTCGCCCAGCAACAAACCGCGCTGCTACAAACCGCGCTGGCCGATGTGCAACTCACCTACCAAAACCTCGATTCTTTAGAGCTCGGCGTCACCACAGTCGATAACTACTTCGACACGCTGGGTGGTATCACCCAGGCCGTGCGCTCGGTGCAGGGCGGCAAAACGCCACCGGTGTACATCGGCGACCAGACCAAAAGCGCGGGTACCGTGCGTTCGCTGCAAGAGCAGGTGGCGCTGGAAACCCGCACCCGCATGCTCAACCCCAAATGGCTGGAGGGCATGCTGGAGCACGGCTACGAGGGTGTGCGCCAAATCGAAGTGCATGTCACCAACACCATGGGCTGGTCGGCCACGACAGGCCAGGTCCAGCCCTGGGTTTACAAACAATTGACCGAGGCTTTTGTCCTCGACCCGGCCATGCGCGAGCGCCTGGCCGCACTGAATCCAACCGCATCCCTGCGGATGGCCAACCGCCTGATCGAAGCTTCCGAGCGCAACTACTGGCAGCCCGACGCTGCCACGTTAGAAGCTTTGAAGCAAGCAGGCGAAGAGCTAGAAGACCGCCTTGAAGGCGTTCAAACCGGAGTAGCCGCATGATTGAAACGACCTTGATAGCCCCTTCCCAGATCACCCGTGGCGGTAAACCGCGCGGCGATGGTGAAGGCAGCGTGCAGGTCCAGATGGACCCCAGCGTGAAAATTGGCACCGCCAAAGTCTTTGCAATCTACGGCAAAGGCGGAATCGGCAAGAGCACGACCTCGTCGAATCTGTCGGCGGCCTTCAGCAAGCTGGGTAAACGCGTGCTGCAAATCGGCTGCGACCCCAAGCACGATTCCACCTTCACCCTGACCAAGAAGCTCAATCCCACGGTGATCGACGCGCTGGAAACCGTGGATTTCCATGCGGAAGAGCTGCGGCTGGAAGACTTTGTTTTCCCCGGCTACAACGGCGTGATGTGCGTCGAAGCTGGCGGCCCGCCTGCGGGAACCGGTTGCGGCGGCTATGTGGTCGGACAGACCGTCAAGCTGCTCAAAGAGCACCACCTGTTGGAAGACACCGACGTGGTGATTTTTGACGTGCTGGGCGATGTGGTCTGCGGCGGATTTGCCGCGCCCTTGCAGCACGCCGACCGCGCGCTGATCGTCACCGCCAATGACTTCGATTCGATCTTCGCGATGAACCGCATCGTGCAGGCTATCGGTGCCAAGTCGAAAAACTACAACGTGCGCTTGGGCGGCGTCATCGTCAACCGCAGCGACGAAACCGACCAGGTCGACAAGTTCAATGCCGCCACCGGACTCAAGACCATGGCGCATTTCCCCATGCTCGACGAGATCCGCAAGAGTCGCCTGAAGAAATGCACTTTGTTTGAGCTCGATCCCACACCCGCCGTCGTCGCGGTGCAAAACGAATACCTGCGGCTCGCTGCCGCCTTGTGGGTAGGCAGCGATCCGCTGCCGTCGATTCCCATGAAAGACCGCGACATTTTTGACCTTCTCGGATTTGATTGATGGACCACAGCAGCTACATCGCGCGGCGCGGCGAAATAGAACACTATTTCGACCGCACAGCCGCCAAGGCCTGGGAGGTTCTGACCTCCAACGCGCCGGTGGGACGCATACGCGCCACGGTGCGCGCCGGGCGCGACCGCATGCGCGGCACGCTGCTGTCCTGGTTGCCCGAGAACATGGAAGGTTTGCGCCTGCTCGACGCCGGTTGCGGCACAGGTGCCCTGGCCTCCGAGGCGATGCGGCGCGGCGCGCATGTGGTCGCTATCGACCTGTCGCCTACGCTGGTGGACCTGGCGCAGCAGCGCCACATCAAGGAATTGCACCAGGACCCCACGCTGGGTGCGCGCGGCGGCCGCATTGAATTCAGCGCCGGTGACATGCTGGCCGATGATCTGGGCAGCTTTGACCATGTGGTGTGCATGGATTCGCTGATCCATTACGACACACCGGACATCGTCAAGGCGGTGGGTCGCCTGAGCTTGCGCACCCGCAACAGCATCATCTTCACCTTCGCGCCGCACACGCCTTGGCTGGGGCTGCTGCACAGCGTGGGGCGCTTGTTCCCGCGCAGCGACCGCTCACCATCCCTGCAACCGGTGCTCAAGTGGGATTTGAAATGGGGCTTTCGCCGCACGATTGCCACCACCGGCTGGCAAGCGGCGCGCTCACAGCGCATCAGCAGCGGCTTCTACACATCCCACGCCTGGGAGTGGACACGCACATGACGCTCTTGCGCGCCTTCTCCGCTGTGCTGGTTCGGCGCGCGCAAAGCCTGCTGCGCCCGCCCAAGTGGGTGATGGCGTACGGCATGCGTTTCATGCCCTTTGCCGAGGCTGCCTCGCCCGAGTTACCCATGGGGCGGCTGCTGCGCCTGTCGCTGTTCCAGGCGGTGATCGGCATGGTGACCACGCTGCTGGTGGGCACACTGAACCGCGTGATGATTCTGGAGCTGGGAATTCCGGCTTGGTGGGTGGCGTTCGCCGTCGGCGCGCCGCTGATCCTGGCACCCCTGCGCACCGTGATCGGCTACCGCAGCGACACGCATCCCTCGGTGCTGGGCCTCAAGCGCCTGCCCTATTTGTGGATGGGTACTCTTTTGCTGTTCGGCGGCTTGGCCATCATGCCCTTCGCCCTGCTGCTGCTCTCCGACCCCATGCCCAACACGCTGTGGATCGGGCGTCTGGGTATGACGCTGACCTTCATGCTGGTCGGCCTGGGCCTGCAAGTCACGCAGACGGCCGGGATGGCGCTGGCCACCGACCTGGCCACCGAGGAAAAGCGCCCCAGCGTGGTGGCCCTGCTGCACAGCATGCTGCTGCTGGGCATGGTCGTCAGCAGCCTGCTCTATGGCTTCCTGCTCCAAGATTTTTCGCCCAAGGTGCTGGTGCAAGTCATCCAGGGCAGCGCGGTGGTGGTGGTGGTGTTCAACCTGGTTTCGCTGTGGAAGCAGGAAGCCCGCCAGGAACGTCGCCCGCCGCGCGCCGAAGGTGGTTTCTCTCGCAGCCTGAAGCGACTCTTGGCCCAGCCTCAAATGGTTCGCTTTTCTGTGGACGGTTGGCTTGGGCACCTGCGCGCTATCGATGCAGGACATCCTGATTGAGCCCTTTGGCGGGCAGGTTCTGGGCATGAGCGTGAGCCAAACCAGCTCGCTCAACGCCTTATCCGCCGGTGGCGCATTTGTGGCATTTGCGCTGGCAGCCATGTGGCTGCGCAAGGGCGTGCATGCCTGCCGTCTGGCGGGTTGCGGCCTGCTGCTGGCACTGCCCGCTTTTGCTTTTCTGATTTTCTCGGTCCCGCTGCATTCGGTGCCTTTGTTTCAGAGCGGCGCGTGTTTGCTGGGCTTGGGCACCGGCCTGTTTTCGGTCGGAACTCTGGTGACAGCCATGTCCTACCAGGACAAAGAATTTGTCGGCCTGGGCCTCGGGGCCTGGGGCGCGGTACATGCGACCGCCGGTGGCGTGGGCGCGATTCTGGCTGCCTTGCTGCGGGATGCGGTTGGGCAGTGGACGGCGCAAGGTGCCATGGGAGAAGTCATGGACAACGTGGCCACGGGTTACAGCTTTGTTTTTCATTGCGAGATTTATTTGGTCTTTGCCACCTTGGTGGCCTTAGGACCTTTGGTGGGTCGGGTGCGGCGCAGCAGCGGTATGCAGCAAGGCCGTTTTGTTTCTGTCTGAAGGAGCGAGAACATGGGAACTACTTTTACCGAAACGGGTGCCATCACCCAATATGTCGATGTAGCGCAATTGGTGCTCTACATTTTTTGGGGCTTCTTCGCGGGCTTGGTTTATTACCTCGTGCGCGAAAACCACCGCGAGGGCTACCCCTTGGACGCCGGTCGCGACCCCGGCCCCAAGCAGGATGGCTGGCCGCCGGTACCCGAGCCCAAGCGCTATGAGATGCACGACGGCCAGGTCTTCTTATCGCCCGATGTGAACCGCCCCGATGGCGATTACAGCGCCGTGCCAGCGCACCGTTTCAACGGTGCGCCCTTGGAGCCGGTGGGCGACCCGCTGCTGGCTGGCGTCGGCCCCGGTGCCTGGGCAGCGCGTGCGGATGTGCCCGATATGACCCACCATGGCGAAGTCAAAATTGTGCCGCTGCGCGTCGCATCGGACCACGGAGTTTCCTCGCGCGATACCGATCCGCGTGGTCTGCCGTTCTTTGATGCAGCAGGCGAGCAAGCCGGCACGGTGGTCGACATGTGGGTGGACCGCGCCGAAATGCTGTTCCGCTACATCGAGCTGCAGCCGAACGGCAGCAGCCAGCCTGTGCTGCTCCCGATCAACTTTGGCGTGATCCGGGCTGATGGCGTGCACGTGCATGCCCTGTACGCGCACCAGTTTGCGAACGTGCCCAAGACCCGCTCGCCCGAGAAGGTGACCTTTCTGGAAGAAGAAAAAATCATGGCGTACTACGGCGCAGGCCTGCTGTACGCCGATCCGGACCGCCAGGAACCCTTGGTATGAGCACCCAGCACGAGCACGAATTCGAGGCCGCGCCGGGCCTGCCCGAGAAGCTGCCGGCCGGTGAGCGCATCCTCTGGCAGGGTGCGCCCGAGTGGCGTGGTCTGGGCGTGGCGGCCTTCGGCTTGCGCACCATCGCGATGTACCTGTTCGTGATGTGGTTGCTGCAGTTTGCCCACCTGTGGGACCAGGGCAGCAGCGCGCTGGAGATGGCCAAGTACCTGGGTATCAGCGGTGTCTGCGCCACGCTGGCCTGGGCCTTGCTGGCTGGATTCACCTACCTGGTGTCTAGCACCACGCTCTACACCCTGACCAACCGCCGCGTGGTAATGCGCATCGGCGTGGTCCTGGGCCTGACCCTGAACCTACCCTACCGGCAAATCACCGGCGCCTCGCTCAAGCCACTGGCGCGCGGAACCGGAGACCTGGCGGTTCAGATCAAGCCGGACAGCCATATCGCCTACCTGCACCTGTGGCCGCACGCCCGCCCCTGGCACTTCAAAGCGCCGCAGCCCACGCTGCGCAGCATCGCAGGTGCCGAGGCTGTCAGCGAAATTCTGCTGCAAGCCTGGCGTCTGGAAAACCCCAGCGAACGCATGCTGGCCGGCGAAGCGGTCTCTGCACCGGCTATGGCACCCAACCACGGCCTGATGGCCTGAACCCCAGAACACCACCATGACCACCGCTTCCTCCAGCATGCCCATGCGCTCCATTCCCACCCGGTTGCCCATTACCTGGGCCGTGGCGGCGCTGTCCTTGGTTCTGGTGGTGGTGGCTTGGATGAGCCTGCACGCCGAGCGCGACCCCGTGCCCACCGATGTGCAAATCAGCCGCAGCCTGCAGTTCCGCGATATGCCCGGCGGCGCCATCCTGATCACCGACGCCAAGACCGGCGAAGAGGTCGGTCGGGTCCAGGGCGAGCAAGGTTTTATCCGCGGCATCCTGCGCGCGCTCAACCGCAGCCGCAAGATGCACGGGCTGGGGCCGGACGGCACCTTTGAGCTCACCCGGTTTGACGACGGCCGCCTGGTAATCAGCGACCGCAGCACCGGTGAACGCCTGGATTTGGGCGCATTCGGTCCGGCCAACATCGGATCGTTCGCGCCCTTTATCGGTAAATAAAGATCTTTTGACACCCACGAAAGCCCAGCACCATGAGCAGCACCGCAACAGCAGCTAAGTCCATCGCCAGCGCGAACGATGCCAACCAAAAGGCAGTGGAAAACACGGTTTTGAGCCCACGCTTCTACACCACCGACTTTGACGCGATGGACCGCCTGGACGTGTCGTCCGTGCGCGGTGAGTGGGACGCCATGATGCGCGAGTACGAGGGCGACAACAACCACGACCACTTCCAGCGTGACGAGAAATTCGCGGAAGAAGTGGCCGAGCTCATGCCCAAACTATCACCGGAGATGCGCCAGGAATTCCTGGACTTCCTGATCAGCTCGCTGACCTCCGAATTCTCCGGTTGCATTTTGTACAACGAGATCCGCAAGAACGTGGAGAACCCCGATATCAAGCAGTTGATGACCTACATGGCGCGCGACGAATCACGCCATGCGGGTTTCATCAACCAGTCCCTGCGGGACTTCGGCATGGGTATCGACATGGGCGACCTCAAGCGCACCAAGGCCTACACCTTCTTCAAACCCAAATACATTTTTTACGCGACCTACTTGTCCGAAAAAATCGGCTACGCCCGCTACATCACGATCTTCCGCCAACTGGAAAAGCACCCAGACAAGCGTTTCCACCCCATCTTCCGCTGGTTCGAACTGTGGTGCAACGACGAGTTCCGCCATGGCGAATCGT
Organism: Rhodoferax sp.; assembly: GCA_964203415.1. Taxonomy (GTDB): domain Bacteria; phylum Pseudomonadota; class Gammaproteobacteria; order Burkholderiales; family Burkholderiaceae_C; genus Allorhodoferax. The sequence goes on along the minus strand of CAXNME010000001.1, from coordinate 166,226 downwards.
TTGCGCTCATCATGCGCGCCAACCCGCACCTGCTGCGCGGACTCAACAAGCTGTGGATCCGCTTCTTCATTCTGGCGGTCTATGCCACCATGTATGTGCGCGACCACACCCGCCCCATGCTGCACCACGCCATGGGCTTGGACTCCGACGAATACGACTACACCGTGTTCCGCATCACCACCGAAATTTCGCGCCAGGTATTCCCGATTGCGCTGGATACCGACCATCCGGCTTTCCGCGCCGGTCTGGAGAAGCTGTTCGCGATTTCGCAGGCCAATGAGCGGGCCAAAGCCCGCGGCGGCGTGGTCGGCAAGCTCAGCCAAGCGGTGTGCGCAGTGCGCGCAGCGCTGACCTTTGGCCGTCTGTATCTCATGCCGGTTCAATCCAGCGAGCTGCCGCAGACCGTACGCATGGTGCCTGCATGGTAAGTACGGCGCTGCAGATGGGCATGACGGACACCGCCATTGCGGTGCTGTTTGCCCTGGTGTGCTGGTGGTTCGGTACGGGCATTATTTTGTTGCTCAACCGCTTGCCCGCGCAAAGCTTCCGCTGGAGTCTCGGTGGCTGGACCGTGCTGCTGTTCCTGAGTCTGTGGGGCGTACAGATCAGCATGGGCTCGCACTCGGTCAGCAACGCCTTCATCGGATTTGGCAGCGTGATCGTGATGTGGGGCTGGCACGAGTTGGCTTTCCTCACAGGCTCGGTCACCGGGCCGCGCCGCGTCCCGCTGGATGCGGATGCCCGTGGCTGGGTACGCCTGCGCCAGGCGGTTGCCGTGATCCTGCACCACGAACTGGCGCTGATTGCCAACTTCGGCCTCCTACTGGCCATGCAGTCCGGGCAACCTAACCATCTGGCGGTGTGCACTTTTGCGCTGCTGTGGTGTATGCGGGTGAGCGCGAAATTCAATTTGTATTTCGGCGTGCCGCGCACCGGCGCTGACTATCTGCCTCAGCACCTGAAATACCTGGCCAGCTACTTTGTCGAAAAGCCGGTCGGCCTGTGGTTTGCCTTCAGCACCGGCATTGCGTGCTGCATATGGGTATGGATGCTGGTGCAGGCCCAATCGCCCTCGCAATCGATCACCACCGGCTGGGTCTTGCTGGCTTCGCTGCTGGGCCTGGCTATCGTGGAACACGCGCTGATGATTCTGCCGGTGCCGCTGGAGCGGGTTTGGGCCTGGGCGCTGGAGCGCCAGCATGTCCCGGTGTTCACGGCCGCCGCCCCCCTGGAGCCAAAATGAATGCCCCCACGCCGCCCGAGTTTTTATCGCCCGCTGACCTCGGGATAGATCCCCCTTTCCGCCTGCCGGGGCAACCGCTGGCAGTCGTGATTGGCAGCGGTTTTGGCGGATTGGCCGCGGCCATACGCCTGAGTGTGCGTGGCTATGCGGTGCAGGTGCTGGAAAAGCTCGACGCACCCGGCGGACGCGCCTATGTGCACTACCAGGACGGCTTCACCTTCGATGCCGGCCCGACCATCATCACCGCACCCTTTTTGCTGGAAGAGTTGTGGACCCTGTGCGGCCGCACTTTCAGCGACGACGTTGATCTGCGGCCCATGGCCCCGTTCTACCGTATCCGTTTCCACGACGGTACCCACTTTGACTACAGCGGCGATGAAGAAGCCATGCTGGAGGAGATCGCCCGCTTCGAGCCCGCTGACGTAGCAGGCTACATGCGCTTTGTGGAAGACGCAGAGCGCTGCAAGAAGCTGGGCTTTGAGGGCCTGGGCTCGGTGGCTTTTGACAGCCTGGGCGACCTGATCCGCGCCATTCCCGCGTTTGCACGCATGGGCGCTTGGCGCAGCATTTACACCCTGGCCGCCAAGCATTTCAAGAACGAGAAGTTGCGCACGGTGATGAGCTTTCATCCGCTGCTGATAGGCGGCAACCCCTTCTCAGTCACCTGCGCGTACGCGCTCATCAATTCCTTGGAGCGGACCTGGGGGGTGCACTCGGCCATGGGCGGCACCGGGTCTATCGTGCGCGGCATGGTCAAACTGCTGGCCGAGCGCGGCGTGCCGGTGCGCTGCAACACGCCGGTTGTCAAAATCCGCGTCGAACACAAGCGCGCCACCGGAGTGGAACTGGCCAATGGCGAGTTCATGGCCGCCGATATCGTGGTCTCCAATGCCGACTCGGCCTGGACCTACAAGCATCTGATCGAGCCGCAACACCGCAAGGTATGGACCGACCGCAAGATTGACAAAGGTCGCTATTCCATGGGCTTGTTTGTCTGGTATTTCGGCACCTCGCGGAAGTACCACGACGTACCGCACCACATGATGGTGCTGGGGCCGCGCTACAAAGAGCTGTTGACCGACATTTTCAAGCGCCACAAACTGGCCGATGATTTCAGCCTGTACCTGCACCGCCCCACCGCCACCGACCCTTCGCTGGCACCTGCGGGGTGCGACACGTTTTATGTGTTGGCACCGGTTCCACATCTGGACAGCGGCACCGACTGGGCCTTGCAGGCCGAGCCCTACCGCCAGGCAATTGCCGCGCTGCTGGAAGCCAGCGTGCTGCCCGATCTGCGCAGCCACATCGTGACCTCCAAGGTCACTACGCCGCAGGATTTCCACGACCGCTTGTGGTCGTTCAAAGGTGCGGGCTTTGGCTTGGAACCGCTGCTGCTGCAAAGCGCCTGGTTTCGCCCGCACAACCGCAGCGAAGACGTAGATGGCCTGTACATGGTGGGCGCGGCAACGCACCCCGGTGCGGGCGTTCCCGGGGTTTTGATGTCAGCTAAAGCACTTGAAACGGTGGTACCGCATGTCCTTCCACGATGAGCCCGCGCTGGATCTGAACGACAGCGACAGCGCTGCGGGCACTCTAGGCCCGCAATACGACCTCGATGCCTGCGTGGCGCTGATGCGCGGCGGCTCGAAAAGCTTCTTCGCGGCGAGCAAACTGTTGCCGCCACGGGTGCGCTCGGCGTCCATCGCCCTGTACGCGTTTTGTCGCGTGGCCGACGATGTGGTCGACGAAGGCGATGACCCGGCCGAAGGTCTGCGCCAGTTGCGCCTGCGGCTGGACTGCATCTACCAGGGCAACCCGGAAAACCACCTCGAGGACCACGCACTGGCCTTGGTGGTGCACCAGCACAAACTACCGCGTCCGCTTTTGGATGGCTTGCTCGACGGCTTTGGCTGGGACGCCGAAGGCACCCGCTACGACAGCATGGAAGCCCTGCACGGCTACTGCGCCCGCGTAGCCGGCACCGTGGGCGCGATGATGGCCTGGATCATGGGCGCGCGCGCCAGCAGCACCCTGGCACGGGCCTGCGAACTCGGCGTGGCCATGCAGCTCACCAATATCGCGCGTGATGTTGGCGAAGACGCGCGCAACGGCCGCATGTACTTGCCGCTGGACTGGGTGCGCGCCGAGGGCCTGGACCCGCAGCTATGGTTGGAAAACCCCAGCGACCATCCTGCCATCCGCCGTGTGGTCGCGCGCATGCTGGAGCATGCCGACGCGCTGTACCTGCAATCCACCCCCGGCATCGCCGACCTTACCGCGCGACTGCCGCTCCGCCATACAGGCCGCCCGCTTGATTTATGCCGAAATCGGCCACCAACTGGTTCGCAGTGGACTCAACTCTGTGGACCAGCGCACCGTGGTCAGCTCCACCCGCAAGATGGCCCTCATCGGGCAAGCCCAGTTGCAAGCCGTGTGGGACAAACCGTCCATCACCAACCCGCCACCGTTGGAAGGCATCCGCTTTCTGGTGGAAGCCTGCCAGCACGCAGCGGCCCCCAGCCACGCGCTCCCCCAAGGCTTCCCCAACCGCAGCGTCACCGAACGGATTTTGTGGATGATCAATTTGTTCGAACGCCTGAGCACCGAACGGCGGCAGCAAAGCATGGTGCGGCAGACCATGCATTACGGGCCGGGTTAGCGCGTTCCGGGCGCGGCGCTGTGAATGAAACCCGTATCCAGCGGCACCCGCTTTAAAAAGACGGCGTCCGTAGGCGCACAGCTTACCAGTCTGTCTCCATTTTCTAGGGCGACGAAGAAGTCACCCATGGATTGATTACATCCAAACCCAGATCCGCAAAATCCCGGCTATTGCGCGTAACCATGCTCAAGCCATGCTGCGCGGCGCATGCAGCTAAAAGGCTGTCGATGGCTGGCAGTGGGCGGCCAGCGGCAGACAGCAAACGACCCCAACGGTCGGCAACCTGGGTATCAACGGGCAGGATACGGCCCGCAAAAAACGCCGGCAAATCGGTTTCCAGCCAATCCGTGAGGGCCATGCGCCGTTTGGCATCAAGTCACCCCTTCAATGCCTTTTCGCAATTCGCCGAATGTCAACACGCTCAAATACAAAGTGGATGCCGGCCTGCGGGCAAACCACTCCAGCACGGCGGTATCTGGCGTCTTGCGACGCAGCTCAGACAACACATTGGTATCGAGCAAATAGCTCACAGCAAGACCTCGCGCGCGGGGCTGACGTCGCGCTGGAGCACGATGTCATCCGCGTCGTAGAGCGGGGAGCGGCGCATGAATTCGACCAGGGAGTGATCATTACCGGTCAGGCGATCAAACATGGAGCGTGAGACCACTACCGCCACCGACTGCCCATGCAGCGTGATGTTTTGCGGCCCTTCGCTTTCAGCGCACTTGACGACTTCGGATAACCGGGCCTTCGCCTCTTGCATTTGCCATGCGTGCATAGAAAACCCCATTTCTCATATTCTGACTAAACAGGTCAGAATTTAGCACGCCCAAGCCCTACGCCGCATTCGCCACGGCAACGCGCACCGACCGGGGGCAGCAAAACATGGCCCTGCCCCGCCCAGGGACCTTTCCCAGCCCGATGCCCCGCTCTGCTGCCAGCGCGAACGCTGAGGCAAACGGGAATTCTGATAGGTCGCAAACATCAGGGTTTTCCCTGGAAATATGTTTCTATTGTAAATTTATATTGACACTTGCTCATGTCAGTGTAAAGATACATTTACGCACTCTCAAGCGATTGTCTTTCAACAGCCCAAGGCCCTGGCGCCGAGTGCATTAAAGCGATCCGACATGGGCGCAAAGGGCGTGGTGGATGCCGGTTTTGCGGCAAGTTTCTGGATTGTTGAGCGCAAAAGGAGTTCAGTTCATGATTCGAGTCTGGCTTGCATTTTTAGCTTTCATGACAGCGATGTTTGGGGTGTTCTTTGCTTACCAGAATCCCACCATCAGTGTGCCAACCGGCTACCGCGGAACAGGGCAGTTTCTGCTGTACACGCCCGATGCCATTCCGGCCAGCGTGGCACTGAACGCCATACCCGAGGCCGACCCGATTGACCCGCCAGATCCTAGTCTGCCAAAGGTCAGTGAAGAGTATGAGAACGTGCAGGTTCTGAACGATCTGAGCGTGCTGGAATTTTCAAGGCTGATGGGGGCGCTATCAACCTGGGTTGCGCCCGAACAGGGATGTGAGTATTGCCACAACACAGAAAACATGGCTTCCGATGAGAAGTACACCAAGCACGTTGCGCGGATGATGCTCAAGATGACCCGCCGCATCAACAACGAATGGAAGTCCCATGTTGGTGAAACCGGGGTCACCTGCTGGACCTGCCATCGCGGTCAGCCCGTACCGTCGGGAGATTGGTACACCACCGCGCAACCTGACCTACCACCGATGCTCGGCAATAAAGACAACCAAGGCAAGCCTGGGGTGGCCAATGTCGCAAACTCATCGCTGCCCTTTGATCCACTCAGCAAATACCTTCTCCAAGATAACGGCATCCGTGTGCAAGGCATCGTCCCCTTGGCTGGCGCTAACCCTTATCCAGACACTGGCGTCAAAAAAGCTGAAATGACCTACGCCTTGATGCTGTACATGTCCAAATCGCTCGGCGTGAATTGCACCTATTGCCATTCGACGCGCGCTTTTGGTAGCTGGGAAAATAGCAGCCCACAAAGAGCCACCGCGTGGTACGGGATACGGATGGTGCGTGATTTGAATACGACCTATCTCCAGCCGGTTGCAGACCTTTTGCCGGATTACCGCCTCGGAGAGCACGGCGATGGGCCCAAGGTCGGGTGTGCTACCTGCCACAAAGGAACCTACAAGCCCCTCTTTGGCAAAAGCATGAAGCCGGACTACGAAGAGCTGTGGCGAACCGGTGGGCCGCAAATCAATACCGGGTATGTGTCCCCGCCCCCAGTCGAAGTGAATAACCCGGTCATACCCCCTGAGAGTCTGGTCAATGGCCGTTATTGAAGCCCTGAGAGTTGGTATCCCGGCCATCTTGCTCACAGGTGCTTTATCGCCCTTCGCGGCACTCGCCCAAGATACCCATCTCGCGCGAAATCTTGCCGCCACCTGTGCCAGCTGCCACGGCACCAATGGCCACGCGCTCGGCGACATGAAGCCACTGGCGGGCATGCCTGCGCAACAAATCATGGAAGCCTTTGCCGAGTTCAAGCGTGGTGCCCGGCCCGCAACCGTGATGCACCAGATCGCCAGGGGCTACACCGAAGCGCAAATCGGTCTGATCGCCGGCTATTTCGCCGCGCAATCGGCTACGCACTGAGCTGCACGCGGCGCCCGCGGTTTTAACCATGGACCCAGGTCGTCGCCAGCTGCTGCGCACCGGCGCGGCACTCGCAGGGAGCGTGCTGACCAGCGGTGCCAGCAGATCTTCAGAGCTGTCGCTCGGGCGGGTGGTCGTGGTCGGCGGCGGATTTGGTGGCGCTACAGCCGCGCGCTACCTTCGGCTTTGGGGCGGCAATATCCATGTCACGCTCATTGAGCGCAATCCCAGCTTCACCTCCTGCCCGATGTCCAACCTGGTGCTTGGCGGTTACAGCCAGATGGGTGGTATCACGCGCACATACGATAGCTTGTCGGCACTGGGCGTCAGGATCGTGCAGGGGGAAGTCATTTCCATTGACGCATCTGGCCGCAGCGTGCGCTTGGCCGACGGCACTGCGCTGGCCTACGACCGCCTCATCCTGTCCCCTGGAATCGACTTCATCTCCGATCTGGTGCCGGGACTGTTGCCGGCCCTAGCAGGCGGTCAAATCGTCCACGCGTGGAATGCCGGAGCGCAGACCCTGGCGCTGCGCCAACAACTGGAGGCCATGCCCGATGGGGGCGTTTTCGCCATCACGATTCCCAAAGCGCCTTATCGCTGCCCGCCTGGACCCTATGAGCGCGCCTGTTTGGTCGCCAGCTATTTCCGACAAACAAAGCCTAAAAGCAAGGTGCTGGTGCTCGACGCCAATCCGGAGATTCAGTCCAAAAAGGCGCTGTTTGAGCGTGCATTTGCGCAGTACCACGCAGGCATCCTGGAGTACTGGCCTAACGCCGAACTCAAGGAAGTGGAGGGAAACCTGGCCAGACTGGAGTTTGAGGATGTCAAGGCGGATGTGCTGAACGTGGTGCCGCCACAGCGCGCGGGTGATCTCGCGCGTAAGGCCGGTCTGGTGACCGTCAACCAGCGGTGGGTGGGGGTTCACTGGTTAACGATGGAGTCCACCGTAGCACCGGGCATCCATGTGCTCGGCGACGCCACGTTCTCCGCGCCGCAAATGCCCAAGTCCGCCCATATGGCAAACCAGCAAGCAAAGGTTGCTGCGGCCGCCGTCATACAACTACTTAAGGGTGAGCCCGTGAATGCAACGCCGGTGGTGATGAACACGTGCTACAGCTTTATCACGCCGACGGACGCCATCCATGTTGCATCGGTCCACCAATACGACGCGTCCGAGCGGACTTACAAAACTGTTCCAGGTTCAGGCGGTGTGTCGGCTGCCCCGAACCCAATGGAGGCCCGGTATGCGCATGCGTGGGCGGAGAACATCTGGGCAGACACCCTGGGCTAAGCGCACGCCTCGGGCGACAGGGCCTCACTTTTTGCGCTTCAGCACCATGCCCGGTAATGACTCGGGCAGTGCTAGCAACTGATCGATCTTCTTCTGCCCGTTCTGCCTGAGAAAACGCTCAAACGTGATGGCCATCTGCGGCAAGGGTTTAGTCGTAGGCAAGTGCGCGACAAACCACTCCCGCTCAATGATGTTGCCCTCCATCGGCAGCAAGGTGAGCAAACCTGCTCTCATTTCAAGAATGCAGGTGGGCAGTGACAGGTAGGCCGGACCAAATCCGGCCATGCACATCTGCTTGATCGCTTCGTTGCTGGCGAACTCGGAGCCGATACGCAGGGTATGGCCAGCTTCCATGAACAGCCGCGTCAGCGTTGCGCGCGAGCCAGAGCCGCGTTCGCGCACCAGCATGGGCTCTTGGGCCAGCCTGGCCATCGTCACATTACTTTCAGCAATCAAGGGATGTGCAGGTGAAGCCAGAAACCCCATCAAATTCTTTGCAAATCGCGTCGAAGTCGGCTTGAGACTGTCCGGCGGGTTACCCATCACAGCGACGTCGATTTCCCGCGACTCCAGGCTTCGCACCATTTCATCGCGGTTGCCGACATGCAGCTTGACCTTGGCCTTGGGATTTTCGTTGGTATAGGCCACCAGCAGGCTGGGCAACCAGTACTCGGTGGTGGCAACTGCACCCACGCGCAAGGTTCCCGCAAAGGCGCCTACATACGTACCCAGGCTATCGCCCATCTCGCCCCACAGGTCAATGACGCGCTCCGCGTAAGCCTGCAGCATGACGCCTGCTTCGGTGAGGCGCATGCCACGACCGGTGCGCGTTAAAAGTGGAGTGCCCAGCTTTTGTTCTATGGACGCGATCTGGATCGAAATAGCCGACTGCGTCAGGTGCAAAATTTGGGCCGCCTGGGAAATGCTGCCCAGCCTTGCAACGGTGTGAAAGGCATGGAGCTGCTTGAGCGTTGCGATCCTGGAAAGCATGGGCTGATATTAGCTTTAACAAATGTCATTGTCAAAAAATTTAACTACCACATATCCGCTTTCCCCCGTACACTTTTTTCCATGAAATAAGCGAGCGACAAAGGTGAAATATGGCCTCCTCGCATTAATCCGCAACAGATGCAGGAGCAGTCAGACAGATGGACAAAAACCTGATGAAGACGGGCCGATTCGCCGGCAGCCAAAACGCTGGCGAAGCGCGTTTGTGCGAAATCTGCGCTGCGGCGTTCCAGTGCCCCTTGCTCGACACCTCCTTCCCTGACCGTTCGGCACGCCTCACGCCCCTGCCGGGGTATGGCTTTTTTCTCTATATCACCCGCCACGCGCGATGCACTTTGGTGCTCGACCAGCCAGCGGCAACCTTGTTCCCCCTGACGGCCAATCGGCCACATGTGTTCTTCGTACCACTAACTACTACCTAGGAGATATTTCGATGCGTGAAAAGCTAGCTATGAACAGAAGGTCTATGTTGGCCCTGACCGGCAAGGCCGGAATGACCACATTGACGGCGCAGGCCATTGGCGTCAATCTCGGCCTGGTCGGCGTTGCCGGCGCTGCCCAAGGCAAGGTCGAGCCGTTTCGTTTCGCGATCATTAGCGATCCCCACCTCTACAGTGGCGTAGACCATGTCTTTGACAAGAACTTGGAAGACGCCGTTGCGCAGGTCAACGGGCTGGCCAAGCAGCCTGATTTCGTTATCGCGATGGGTGACGTAGTCGCACCATGGCGAGAGGGATCAAATGGAGAAGGGCAAACGCATCCTCTCCGCGCTCAAGGCTCCAAATTGCGTCTCCATCCCAGGCGAACACGATTGGTACCTGGACATGGGCGCTGCGTTGGCGTGAGAACTTTGGCCAAGAGACATGGTCATTTGATCACAAGGGTGTGCATTTCATCGGTCTGAATTCGATCTTGACGCCCGACTTCTGGACTGCTGCGAACCTGACTGCCGCTGAGCGGCGCGACTGGTTCATGCCCTTGAACAGCCCGGTTCCAGGCCTGTGGGGTTGCGGCGAGGCGCAGCGCGACTGGCTCAAAAAGGATGTGGCCAAAGTCGATCCCAAAACCCCGGTGGTCATCTTCACGCATTCACCTTTGTGGGACTACTACCCGCGCTGGAACTTTCAGGTGTCGGATTCCAAGGAGATCCGCCAGATCCTGGGTAAGTTCGCTGCGGTAACGGCCTTCCATGGACATGTGCACCACACCGTCTACAACAAAATCGGCAACATGACGTCCATCGGCACGATGAGCACCTCGTGGCCTTGGCCCTACCCGCCGGTCAAGCTGCCGTACCCCGAGTTCCAGCAAAACCGGGCCGATCCTTCCAACACCTCCGACGGCATGGGAAGCGCGGCCATCGACCTCGACCAAAAAGGGTCGTTCCTTTGTCAATACACCAGCCCTTTGCCGACTCACTGCCGGCGAAGATGAAGAACGGCTTCAAAGCTTAAAAGGAGAAGCGACCATGAACTTTCAATCTCAATCACTTCGTCGCTTCGTGGCACCGCTGGTCGCCATCGCGGTGGTGGCCACGGCCACGCTGGTGGCTGCGCGTGAGCCATTCACCAAGGAGGAGCTCAAACTCGCGGATGACAAGTTGACGCAGTCAGCCAAGCGTGGATACGACATGTGGTACGGCGCCCGCGCCGACATGGCGAATAACGGCCTGGCCTGCGCGAACTGCCACCCCGATGCGGCTGCCACCAATCCGCAGACTTTCCCCAAGTACATGCCACAAACCGACAGGGTCATGGCCTACCGCGAGATGGTGAACTGGTGCATCCAGAACCCCCAGGGTGGCAAGGAAATGGCTTCCGACAGCGCCGACATGATTGCTTTGGAGTCCTACTCCTACTACCTGCACCGGGGCGTAGCGATCCAAACGGGTCTGCAAACCCGTCAGACTGCGGGTCCCACGCCAACGAGCGCCCGCGGCCTGAATGTCAAGGGCACTGGTATTGGCTTCGATAAGTGAGTTTGCCAAGCCAGCGGGCTGGGCGGTTTGGACCGTCAGTCTGCTGGCCTCGGTGTTATGGATGGGTGCGGCATCCGCGCAGGGTGCCGCAACCCAGCAAACATGTGAAGCCAGTCAGTCAAGCCTGCAGGTGACACGGTTTCAAGACAATGGCGATGGAACCGTCACGGACGTCGATTCAAAATTGATGTGGATGCGCTGTTCAAGCGGCCAAAGTTGGGCGAATGACCAGTGCACCGGCCAAGCGACCGCGTACAACTGGTCAGACGCAGTGCGTGAGGCTCATCAAATCAACCGCAATGGGGACGCCTTCTTTAACGATTGGCGCCTACCTGCTTTGCGCGATCTGGCGACAATCACGGACCGGGGTTGCGAGAACCCGCGTACCAACCTGCTCCTTTTTCCAGGCACACCGTCGTCGGTATTTTGGACATCTACCCCCCGCCCCGGCGGAAAGTCCGAGGATCTGGCATTTGCCCTGAGCTTCGGCGCGGAAGGTGTTCTGGTAGCCCGCAAAGATGAGCGCTTTTATGTGCGATTCGTTCGCAATGCGATGTGATGAAAGTTCCAAGTGCATTCTGAAGTCAGATTACGGCGTCGACAGGTGCTTCTCGCTGCGGGTGCATGGTCGGCAGCAGGCGCAGCACGTGCTGCGCAGCTCGCCAGTGTGGCGCGACCGCCGGATATAGAACTGGCGTTTGCAGCGCGAACTTTTCCCGAGGCCATCGTTGCACTGGGTGGCATGCCCCCGGTCAGCGCCCAGATCACCTTGGAGTTGCCTCAGGTTGCAGAAAACGGAGCGCTGGTACCGATCACGGTCAGTAGCCAGTTGGGGGACACCCGGGACATCCTGATCTTGGTCGACGGCAATCCTCAGCCGGTGGCGGCTTGTTTCAGTATTCCCAATGGCACCGAGGCCTATGCCGCGACCCGTATCCGTTTGGCGCAGAGCGCAACGGTGTACGTGGTGGTCCACACAGATCAGGGCCTGTTTTCTGCGGCCCGTGCGATCCAGGTCACCGTTGGCGGTTGCGGCTGACGCACCCATTTCCTATTCCCGCCATGTCGCAGCCCATCCGTATCCGCGCACGTGTCCGTAACGGCACCGCTGACGTGACGATCCTGATGCCCCATCCGATGGAGACAGGCTTGCGGCAGGACGCGGCGGGAAACACCAAACCCCCGCACTTCATCACCCGCGTGTTGGTCACGGTCACTGGACGTACCGTGTTCTCTGCCCGGATGAGCTTTGCGGTGTCAGAAGATCCACTTTTGAATTTTCGACTGTCCGGCGTGCTGGCCGGAGAGCGGCTGCGCGTTACCTGGACTGACAACCTGGGCGAGGCACGCGCCGGTGAAGCTTTGATTACCTAAACCCTTTTACCCTTTTATCCTTCCACCCTTTAACAACCATGGAGTCTGAAATGAAATCTGATACGCCAAACAATAACCGCCGTGTATTCATGCTGCACACCCTTGTCGGCGCGTCCGTCATCGCTGCTGCGAGCCAGGCAAACGCAGCGCCTTCAACTGAAGCCGTGAAGGAGACCGATTCCTATGCGAAATCGATGGGCTTTCGTTTGAATACGAACGACGTGGACAAAGTCAAGTACCCGCGACATACGGTCGAGCAGCGCTGCAGCCAATGCCAACTCTTCAAAAACGTTGCGGGTGAACCGACGGGGCAATGCTCTTTCTTCAAGCGCGTGGTTCCTGTGGACGGCTGGTGCCGCAACTTCAAACAAGTCAAAGCTGCGGCTTGAATCTGAACTTGTACCCTTGAGGCCTGATGCTTGCCCGCTGGTTTGCGCCAGCGCGGCAGCACTGTGTCCTCTCTCAACTTCTGAAAACGGCTGCCGTGCGAACTTTGACGGCATGGTCGCGATGCGCTCCTCAACGACACCTTAGGTTCAACATGAATTGACGCCGCGCTATTGCTCAGTAAGGTTAAAAAATCTTGCTGAAATTACATTTACATTTGATATGTATTGAGCGGCCATGCGCTAAGCCGCCGTATCCGATTTCGAATCACAGGAGACCTTATGGACATTCATGAGTACCAAGCCAAATCGCTGCTGTCGGGCTTTGGCGTTAGCGTGCCCCCGGGCGGTGTGGCTTACAGCCCAGATCAAGCGGTATTTGTTGCCACTGAATTGGGTGGTGCGCATTGGGCGGTCAAGGCGCAGATTCATTCAGGCGGACGTGGCAAGGCTGGCGGCGTGAAGCTGTGCCGCACCTACCACGACGTTGCGGCTGCTGCCAAATCGATGTTGGGCGCCACGCTGGTGACCAACCAAACCGGGCCCGAGGGTAAGGTGGTGCACCGGGTGTATGTTGAGAAAGCCACGGCGTTTGAGCGTGAGTTGTATCTCGGCTTTGTGCTGGACCGCAAGATAGAGCGAATCCGTGTGATTGCCTCGGTCGAAGGTGGCATGGAGATTGAAGAAATCGCCAAGGAAAGACCTGAATCCATTTTGCAGGTGGAAGTCGAGCCTGCGGTGGGTATGCAGCCCTTTCAGGCACGCCAACTGGCGTTCGGTCTTGGGCTGAATATGAAACAAGTCTCGCAGGCGGTAACGACTATTTTGGGGTGCTACCGCGCGTTTCGTGATCTCGACGCCACCATGGTGGAAATCAATCCGCTGGTGGTGACCAAAGATGACCAAGTGATCGCGCTCGACGCAAAAATGTCCTTCGACGACAACGCCTTGTTCCGTCGCCCGCAGGTCACAGAAATGCGCGATCCAGCCGAAGAAGATCCACGGGAAGCCCGTGCCGCAGAGTTCGGTTTGAACTATGTGGGCCTGGACGGCGATATCGGCTGCATCATCAACGGCGCTGGTCTGGCCATGGCAACTATGGACAACATCAAGTATTGCGGTGGTGACCCCGCGAACTTCCTTGACGTCGGTGGTGGTGCTTCACCCGAACGTGTAGCCGCAGCATTCAATCTGGTGCTGACCGATCAAAACGTGAAATGCATTTTGGTGAATATTTTTGCCGGCATCAATCGTTGTGATTGGGTGGCGCAGGGCGTCGTGCAAGCAGCTAAAGATTTACGGGTGCCGCTGGTCGTGCGTTTAGCCGGCACCAATGTCGAAGAGGGACAAAAAATCATCCGCGAATGCGGCTTGCCCATCATGACCGCTGACTCGCTCATGGAAGCCTGTGAAAAATCGGTCAAGCTCGCCCGCGGCGAACTGGTCAACTGATATTACAAAGTTTGGAGATTGCGTAAATGAGTATTTTGATCGACGAAAAAACACGCGTGATCGTGCAGGGCTTCACCGGCGACAAGGCCACCTTTCACGCGAATGAAATGATTCAATACGGCACCAATGTGGTGGGTGGCGTCACACCGGGTAAGGGCGGCAGGAAGCACCTCGATCGCCCGGTATTCAATACCGTGCAAGAGGCCGTTAGGGCCACGGGTGCGCAGGCCAGCCTTGCCTTTGTACCGCCACCTTATGCGGCGGACGCATTGATGGAGGCCGCAGATGCGGGACTCGAGCTGGTGTGCATCATCACCGACGGTATTCCTGCGCAAGACATGATGCGCGTGAAGCGCTATCTGCGCCGCTACCAAAAAGAAATGCGCACCACGATCGTCGGTCCCAACTGCGCAGGCATTATCAGTGCGGGCAAAGCCATGCTTGGCATCATGCCGGGGCATATCTACATCCGCGGCAATGTCGGCATCGTCTCGCGGTCCGGCACGCTGGGCTATGAAGCAGCGGCGCAGATGAAAGCACTGGGCATTGGTGTCACCACCAGTGTCGGCATCGGCGGTGACCCGATCAACGGTAGCTCGTTCCTAGACCACATGGCGCGTTTTCAGGAAGACCCTGAAACCGAAGTGGTGGTGATGATTGGCGAGATTGGTGGTCCGCAGGAAGCCGAAGCATCCAAGTGGATCAAAGAAAACATGACCAAGCCCGTGGTGGGTTATGTCGCGGGCCTGACCGCACCGCGAGGTCGTCGCATGGGTCATGCAGGCGCGATTATTTCGGGCGAAGGTGATACGGCTCTCGAAAAATCCGACATCATGGCTTCGTACGGTTTGCTGGTTTCGCCCAGTGCCTCCGAGCTGGGCATCACAGTCCAAAAAGCGCTTGCCCGTATCGGCAAGTAAGACACCGTAACCAACTAAGGAAATGTCATGAGCTTCACCATCATCGAGCAAGCCACATCGCGGATACACCGCTCTGAACTGGCGGTCCCCGGTTCCAATCCCGCCATGTTCGAGAAAGCCGCCAACTCAGCTGCGGATGTTGTTTTCCTCGACGTGGAAGATGCGGTGGCACCCGATGACAAGGCACAGGCCCGCAAGAACATTATTCAAGGACTGAACGATATCGACTGGGGCCGCAAGTCCATGATGGTACGGATCAATGGTCTGGATACCCACTACATGTACCGCGACGTGGTGGATATCGTCGAAGCCTGCCCACGCCTGGACATGATTTTGATACCGAAGGTGGGGACAGCGGCGGACGTCTATGCCATCGACATGATGGTGACGCAAATTGAAACCGCGATGGGGCGCACCAAACGCATCGGCTTTGAAGTGCTGATCGAAACTGCGCTCGGTATGGCGAATGTTGAAGCCATCGCGCAATCCAGCAAGCGCTTGGAAGCCATGTCTTTTGGCGTGGCAGATTACGCTGCATCGACCCGTGCGCGCACGACGGTGATTGGCGGCGTCAATAAAGACTCTGGTGTGCTGACGGATCGTGACGCCGATGGCAATCGCGAGTATTTCTGGACCGACCCCTGGCATGCAGCGCAGACGCGCATGATGGTGGCGTGCCGTGCTTATGGACTGCGCCCGATCGATGGTCCGTTTGGTGATTTCAGTGACCCGGATGGTTATGTGGCAGCGGCCAACCGTGCTGCCGTGTTGGGCTACGAGGGGAAGTGGGCGATTCATCCCTCACAGATCGCGCTGGCGAACCAGGTCTACACGCCTTCCGAGGCCGAAGTCACGCGTGCCCGGCGCATCATGCAAGCGATGGACGAAGCGGCTAAAGCAGGCAAAGGCGCCGTCAGTCTGGATGGCCGCATGATCGACATCGCCAGTATCCGCATGGCTGAGGCCTTACTCGTCAAGGCAGAGCAGATTGGTGGACAGGGCAGTTGAACCGGGCGGTGTAGCCGCTTTGCTTGTCATCGCGGGCTCGCTGTTGGGCCGCCGAAATCCTGCTTAAGCCGGCATGGCCAAGGGCGAAATCTCGCGAAAGATAACTTTGGCACTTAACTTCTCGGCTACCCGCAGGTCATAGGCTGCTTGCAAATTCAGCCACCCTTGGGCTTCGCTGCCGAAATAGCGTTCTAGGCGCAAGGCGGTATCCGCTGACACGCCACGCTTGCCATCCACGATTTCTCGCAAGCGCGAATACGGAACATGTAAAGCCAAAGACAGAGCGCGAACGCTGATGCCCATGGGTTTGATGTAGTCTTCCAACAGAATTTCTCCCGGATGAACTGCCCGCATTCCATTCTTTAACATGATGCACTCCGTTGGTTCAAAACTATACCGCTCTTAATGCGGATCTTCGATCAGCACGTCATAGGGGCCACTGTCACCCCACTTGAATGTCAATCGCCACTGGTCGTTAACCCGCACATGCCATGCGCCCGCGTACTCCTTCAGGTCATTTCCAGGAGGGGCTCGCATGAACGCCAGTGAAGGTGCCGCATCCAGCTGTGCCAGCTTTCGTTCCGCAACCTTCTTGATGTTGGCAAACCGGGGACAACGTCCGGTGGTGAAAAGTGCGTAGGTGTCGGCACAGGCGAAGGATTGAATTGCCATTGGATGGATCGTACCTGTTATCCGTTTAACGATCAATTAGTTTGTCGCATCACCTTTGCTAAAGATTCAGTAAGCCAAGTTCTCCAAATCACCCCCTGCGCGGCATCCGCCAAGGCAACATCGCCTGCACCACCGGCGAGACCAAGCGGGCGCAGTCCAGCGATTCGTGGAAGCTGGTAACAGACTCACCCAACAAGGTGCTGCGCAGCACGGCGCGTTGGTAAAAAGGCGTGTCTTCAAGTTGTTCGCTGACCTGGACCGGCCCTTCGCTGCGCATGCGGCGGGCGACGCGCCAGGCGGTGAGCGGCAAGGTCTGGCGCGCCGGTGCGTCGAAATGTTCGACCCGGCCGTCGGGACAAAAACGCAGCGCCAGCAGGGTGTCCGGGCCGGACTTGTGTTGCACGTCGTAGAGCACGGCCACGCTGCCGTCGGCGAGCTGGCTGCGCGACCAGTCCCATTCGCGAAACGGGCGGTCTATGGGCTCGTCGCCTTCGTTGGAGTCGAGGTAGCCGCTGCCCGACCAGCGCTGCGCCGGGTGCTGCAAGTTGACCTCGACCCGTGCCCGGGGTGCCAGCGGGCCCCAGCGGTGGCGGCCCATGGCGTCCAGCGGCGTGCTGAAGTTAAACAAGCCCTGCGGTTCGATGCGCACGCTGCCCCGCACGCGGCGCGGAATGGGCACGGTGACTTCGTCAATGGTCGATGTGCAGCGCCTGCCCGTCCCAACGCAGTTGGCTGGGGCCTATGGTGTAGCGGTGCGCCTCGCGGTGGCAGTGGCGCGCGCCGCGCTCGGTCATGGTCCAACGGCCGGACAGGGGCGGCGCGTGCGTGCGGTAGAGCGCGACATTGAGGGTACAGAAATTCTCGGGGTCGGCCAAGCCGCTGGCACCTCTGGCCCAGCCGTAATAGGGTGAAAAAACGCTGCCGACAAAGGCGATGATGGTCAGGCCGAAGGCCCCATCGTCGCTCAGGGCATCGACATACCACCAGAGGTAGCCACCGGGTGGAACCGCTTGGTTGAATTGCGGTGCGCCATCAGCGCTTCGGCCGCCAACTGGCCCGACATGGCCGCCATGGGAACCCCCGGCCCCGGGTGCACGCTGCCCCCCGCCAGGTACAGGCCCGCTATCCGGCTGGCCGAGTTGGAACGCTGGAAGGCCGAACTCCAGCCGTGCGTCGCCTGGCCATACAGCGCCCCGCCCGTGGCCGGGAAAAGCTGGTTGAATTCCACCGGGCTGGTACGCACCACCGGCGGCTGCGCCAGGTCCAGCGTGAGGCCACATTGCTGCAAAAGGTCTTGGGTTCGGGTTTGGCATAGCTGCAGGTCTTCCGCTTGAAGCAAATTGGTATCGCCCACGGCCGGCGCGTTGACCAGGCACAGCAGGCGCTCGGGACCCTCGGGAACGCTGCCCAGCCCGCGGTCCTGCGCGCAGATGTAGACCGTGGGGCGCTGGGGCAAGGTGCGGGCTCTGAAGATGTCGTCGAACTCCGCACGGTAGTCGGACTGGAAAAACAC
Organism: Rhodoferax sp.; assembly: GCA_964203415.1. GTDB lineage: Bacteria > Pseudomonadota > Gammaproteobacteria > Burkholderiales > Burkholderiaceae_C > Allorhodoferax. The sequence goes on along the minus strand of CAXNME010000001.1, from coordinate 148,087 downwards.
ATTGTGCCGGTCCAAGCGCAAAGCCGCTGGTGGGAATGCAGGCCGACCAGGTCAGCGCAGACAGCGAGCGGGTGCGCGCCGGGCCGGCCACTGCCTCGCGTACACCGCTGCCCAGCAGGCCGGTGCGCAAGGCCGCCACGTCGCCGTTGAAGACCACCGCATCGGCTTCCAGCCGCAAATCATTGGCGCAGTACACGGCGCGCACGGCGCCACCCTGCACGTCGATGCGCTGGCAAGGCGTGTTGAAGTGGAACTGCACGCCGCGCGCCTGCGCCAAGGTTTGCAGGTTTTGAACGAGCGCGTACATGCCGCCACGGATGGCCCAGACGCCATCCATCTCGACCTGCGCGATCAGCATCAGCGTGGCCGGCGCCTCCCAGGGCGAAGAGCCGCAGTAAGTGGCATAGCGGGCAAAGAGCTGGCGCATGCGCGGGTCGCGGAAATGCCGTCCCAGGCTGTCCCACAGGCTGCGCGTGGGCCCCAAGCCCATCAGCACGCCCAAGCCCCGCGCACCCAAGCGACCCATCATCTGCGCCGCGCTGGGCGAAGGCGAACGGATGAACGGGCCCTCGAGCTCGTCATAGACCCGGCGCGCGGTGGCGCAAAACTGCACAAAGCGGTCGGCCTCGGCCGGCCCTGCAAATTCCCGAACCGCCGCAACCGAGCGCTCTTGATCAGCGTACAAATCCAACACCGAACCATCGCTCCAAGCGTGGCGGGCGATCACCGGCAAGGGGTCTATTTGCAGTTGTGCTTCCAGCCGGGTTCCGACCGCTTGGTAAATCTGGTCGAAGATCCAGCGCATGGTGAAGACAGTGGGACCGCTGTCGATCTGCGCACCAGCGGCGCTCAACTGGCGGATCTTGCCACCGGCTTGCGGCGCGGCTTCGACCACATGCACCTCCATGCCAGCATGCGCCAGGCGCAAGGCGCTGACCAGACCGGCGATGCCCGCGCCGACCACCACGACGCGCTGGGCTGCCATTTACGCCGCCGCCATAGGGGCTTGGCTGTCCAAGCCGACGCCCAGTTCCAGCGCTTTACCCTCCCAGGTGCCCTCAAAAAACAGCACCCGCATGCGGACAAACATGGACTCAGAGAAAAAGCCGTTGCGGTAGGTTGCGGCAATGGCTTTGCTGTGCGCACCGGTGCGCGCATAGGCGTCCATGGCCTCGGTGTTGCGCCAAATGCTGAAGGTGCATTGGCGCAGCAAAGGCGCTTCGCCCAGACCCATGGCCACCAGACAGCCCTCGGCTTGCGGCAACTGGGCTTGGGCAGCGGGTGCCATGCGCCAGAAGGCCGGTGCCTTGGTAGGAAGAATGCTGGCGCGGGTGATGGCAGCAACCAGACCGCCTTGCGGCTGCTCGCTCCCGGGTTCAGTCGCCTGCGGGGTCCAGCTCACGCCGTCCCAGGCACCGCGGCTGGACTGGATGCCAAACAAGCCGAAACACAATTCGCGTGCCCTGCTGCGGTACTGCGCAAACACGGCCCCGTCACAAAAGGCCTGCGCGTCAGCCAACGAATCGAACACACAGACCAGGCCCTGGTGGCTGGCGCTGGGGCGTAAGCCGAACCCGCCCGCGTGGCCGCTGCCCATGACTTTGGCAAAGCGTAAGCCCGGTGCCGCACCCAAACTGTGGGCCCCTTGCGCGATGCGCAGCCAGCCCCAGAGCCGATTTTCTTTTAACAAGTCCACCATCGCAACCAGCACGGTTGCGCCGGCCGGCATGGAGGAGGACTGTGGAGCAGGCACAGGCTGACTCCAGGCTGAGAAATCTCAGCCTTTGGTTTTTGCGCTTGGCTGGTCTTCGACAAGCTTGGCGGGGGCCGGCTGGGCGGGCTTGGCCAGCTCAGGGTAATCCTTGAGCATGGACTGGCCGTTGAGCGGCTTGTAAGCACCCTGGTGGCAGGTGGCGCAGTTGACCTTGGCCACGTCGCCCGTTGCACCCAGACGCTCCACCGGGAAGGTGGCGGTCAGCGGCTCCATGTAGTCCAGGTTCAGATCACGCGCCATGCGAATCCCGTGCCACGCGGTGGCCCGCTGAGGCGTGCTGTTTTCCCAGCTGGAAAAGGAGTTGGTGTTGTGGCAATAGGTGCAGTTCACGCCCAGGCTCGTCGACATGTGGGCCATCAGGCTGTAGGTCCACTCCGCTTGCTTGATGGAGTGGCGGTTATCGCCGGGCAGTGCTTTGGTGCCGTTGACACGGATGTCGAGGTTATTCAGCAGGTAGGGGGTGAACGGGTCGCTGGGCAAGGAAGCAGAACCGACACTGGCCGCCGCGATGTTTTGACCGGCTCGGTCGCCAATGAAGTCGGCACGCAGATCCTGCGGCTCCTCCTTGAACCAGATTTGCTCCGGCACCGGTTTGCCGCGGTGGCAGGTGTAGCAGGTGACACCCGTGTCGGCGACGTGGGGCTTCCAGTCGGCGTTGACGTGCTGGGTCATCTGCACCATGCGCCGCGCCACCACCTTGGTGTACTTGTCGTCTGAGGCAAAGTTGGCTGCGTTATGGCAGTAGGTACAGCCTTGCTCGGGCGCCACCCAGGCTGGTCATGGAGACCATCAAGCGGTTGAACTGGGCCACGCTGAGGTTACCCAGGACCTGCACATTTTGGTAGGCCTGACCGGCAGTCGGACCATCCGCCGAGGCGGCGGGCAGCGATACCGGAATTTCATTGGCCAAGGTGCGCGCGTCCAGGATACGGTCGTTGTAGACCTGAACCATGCCCGTGCCGCGGTAACCGCTTTGCACGTTAGTGGGCGATGGGCGCTCGCATGCGGATAGGACCACTGCTGCGCCAATCAGCGCAACGCGAAGGAGTAGGTTGGAGTAGTTCACGGTTTGACAGCGCTCAAGGTTGCGGGGTCCACCACCGCCGGATAGACAGCCGGGTAGCTGGGTGCCACACCGTGTTTGACTGCCCAGAGGTACCAGTTGTCGACTACGGTGCCGGTCAACAGAATGCCGATGCCACCCACCAGCGGGCACAGCACAGCAAACCACCAGGCCCAGCGGTGAATAGATTCCATGGTGGCGTTAAAGCCCATGGTCCAGCGCCAGAACAAAGCGGCGCGCTCGGAGGCCGTACCGCGGTCGGCGATTTGTTCGATCTCGCGCTCACCGCCAAAGCGGCTGACCGCCAGAATCGTTCCGCCGTGCATCGCGAAGAGCAGCACCGAGCCGTAGAGGAAGGCAATCGACAGGGCGTGGAAGGGGTTGTAGAACAGGTTGCCATAGCGTATGGAGAACGCGGCCGTCCAATCCAGGTGGGGAAAGATGCCGAAGGGTACGGCCTCCGACCAGGAACCCATCAAAACGGGGCGGAACAAGCCCAGCACCAAAAACAACCAGATGGCTGCGGCAAAGGCCCATGGAATGTGGGTTCCCATGCCCAACTCGCGGGCGCGCCGGTAGGTACGGGCCCACCAAAAGAACATGGACGCAGTCAGGAAAGCACCCGTGAGCAACCACCACCCCCCCTGGTTCATGGGCGGGAAGCTCAGGCCGTATTCGGGTGCCGGTGGCTCCAGCGCCAGCCAGAACAACTGGCGCACAAACTGGATCGGATCCCAGTTCACCGAGGCCAGCATATTGAAGCCGATGAAGTTGAAAGCCAGGGTACCCAGGATGAGCGAAGCCACGCCCAGACCACCCAAGTAGATCGGGCCGATTTGCGCGTTGCCGATCACACCGGCCAAGTAAACGATGAGCGGCTCGCCGGTGCGCGGGCTGTTACCGTGACCCAGCTCGACACCGTGGTGTGTCGGTCCAACAGCTTGGACCGTGGTGAAAAGATTTTGGTATTGCGCCATGTCGTGTCTCCTAAATTAGCTCCAAATCGGCATGTTGAGCCACCAGTTCCACCACTCCGGCCAACCGCGGCTCCAGAACGGTCCGCTGATGACGATGCACAGTGCGCTGAACAACACGGCAGCGAGTGCGAGAAACAGACCGAGCCGGTGGATGCCCAGCGTGCCGATGGAATAGCCGATGGTGTCGCGGAAGAAGGTGTCCTCATGCTCCGGCGTACGCACCGTGTGGCCAGGCGCCGGGTTGGTAGACGAGAGAACCAGACCGCCGTGTAGCGACAGGGCGAAGGTGGTGGTGAAGAAGAAGGTCACCGCAATCATGTGCGCCGGGTTGTAGTGGAAGTGCAGGTATTGGTAGCCCACGTTGGACACCCAATCCAGGTGGCTGAAGATGCCGTAGGGGAATCCATGACCCCACGCTCCCATCAGAACCGGGCGGATAACGACCAGTGTGAAGTAGGCAAATATGGCCACGCAGAAGGCTGCGGGCACGTGGTAACCCATACCCAGTTTGCGGCAAATTTCGACCTCTCGCATGGCCCAAGAGCCAAAAGCACCGAGGGCGCAAACCGTGATGATCTGCCACAAGCCGCCCTCCATCAGTGGTGCCATCCGCAGGCCGTAAGACAGATCGGGCGGGGCAATGCTGATTTGCCACAGATTCCAGGTCGGGCCTTGTGAGGCACCCCACAAAATCATGGTGGTTCCGAGAATGGAAAAGAAGATGGTGGTCACACCAAAGAAGCCGACGTAAAACGGTCCGACCCAAAAATCAAACAGGTCTCCCCCGATCAGGGTTCCGCCGCGGACGCGGTATTTTTTTTCAAAATTGAGCATGGCCATAGTGAAGCCTCTTTGATGGAACGTTGTTTCCTACTGTTGTCAATATGGATGGGAGGTGAGCTACCAGGCCGTTGCGAAGCGGCTCACCCCCATACCAGCTGGCCTTAGCTTTTTGCCGCAGGTACACCTGCAGGCAGCGGTGCGTTTTGGGCAGCTGCCGTCGGGGCCTTGCGGGGGCCGTCGAGCCAGTTGAACTTGTTGGTGCTGAGCAAAATGAGGTGAATCATTGCGGCCAGAGCGAACAAGAAAATACCTTGCACAACCATCGCGCGAAGCGGGTCGTACAGACGCCAAATTCTCCACATAGCGTTTCTCCTAAAAAATGTAAGACATGAAGGTGTAAACCGCAGCTTTCACACCGCCAACCAAGCCCGTGGCGTTCTCTGCCCCCGGCAGGATGGATCGCCACTGCACGCCTAGCACCGACGATGCCAAAGCGAACATGAACAAGATCACGAATGCCAGTGAAAACATGCCCCAAAAGGCGCTGCTCGCATCGGCTTTCAGTAAACCGTAGGACGGTTGATGGGTATTGGCCATTGTTGTATCCCCTCTAAGTTAAATGGAACCGATTCAGAACCAGGGACGCCATGCCCACACCAAGGCGTGAGCAACCACAGCAACCGCCGTGAAGCCCACCAGACCCTGCATGTAGTAGGTATGGAATTCCTGCGCTTCTTCGTCCGTCAGACCGGAAATAGACTTTCCATGATTTGACATGCGAACTCTCCTAAAAAAAGGCCTTACGACCATTGCTGCGCACAACCCGCGCAACCTGGGTATCCGCAGCAGACCGCCACGACATTCTTGATAAAAACAGCTGCTGTACTCATACCGCAACTGCCATTCCTAACTCGCGCCCGGCGGCGTGCACGTGGTCTTGCGACACCGTGTCTTCGCCGGCTTCACGGGCCAACCGTTCCGACTGGTCACGCAGCCGTTTGGCCGCCGAGATTTGCACCAGAACCGGCTGGTTCTGAATCATTTCGCGCATCAGCGTCTGGGCCGCGTCCTGCCAGGTGGCATTCGGGGTGACCACGCCGCGTGCGTGCGTCGCCTCCACTTTGTCCATTTCGGTGCCCAGGGGCAGGATGTGGAACAAGGCATCAAATAGCGCGTTGCACACCTCTTGCACCACATACGTCGCCCCGCTGTAGCCCATGAAGGGGGTACCTGTGTGGCGGCGAATCACAGCGCCGGGGAAGGAGGCCGCGATGAAGGTTGGGCGCATGGGGCCGGTGCTGGCGTTTTCAGCCAAATACATGCGCTCGTTGAAACTGCCGAACATGATGAGCGGCGTTTGGGTGCGGCACATTTCACGCACCTTGGCGTTGTCGGTTTTGGTACCCGCGGTGCGCGATACGCTGAACTTGCAGGGCAAGCCCATCTCGACTTCGAGAAAGTGCTTCAGGCCGCGGGCATAGGTCTCACCGGCCACCACTGCGAAGCTCGCGGTGGAGAAAAAGTCCTGGGTCACCGAGCGCCACAGATCCCACAGGGGCTTGAGCGTGGTATGGCGTTCGCGTTCAATAAACGGTTCGGGATCGATGTTGAGCAATTCGCCCAGCTTGCGCAAAAACTGCGTGGTGCTGTGCAAGCCAATCGGCGCTTGCAGGTAGGGGCGCTCCAGCGCTTCGCACAGCATGCGGCCGAACTCGCGGTACATGCAAATGTTGACATCCGCTTCCACCAGACGCGACACATCGGCGAGGTGGCTGGTCAAGGGAAAGACCATGTTGATATCGGCGCCAATGCCTTGCACCAGGCGGCGGATTTCGGCCAGATCGCTGGGCGAGTTGAAGGTGCCGTAGCAGGGTCCGATGATGTTGACGCGGGGCTTTTCACCGACCGGGCGATCCGCGTACGGCTTGCGCGCAGGCACTTTTTTCATGCCGTATTCGCTCCACAGCCAGTACATGGCGCGGTTGGCGCATTGCCACTGGTCTTCGTCGATGGTGCGCGGCAAAAAGCGCTGGATATTCATGCCCTCGGGCGTGACACCGCCGCCAATCATTTCGGCAATAGAGCCGGTAACCACCACCGAAGGCAAATCCGGATCCAGCGTGGCGTGGGCGCGTCGCATCGCACCTTCGGTACCCTCGCGCCCGAGCTGCTCTTCGGCCAAACCGGTCACGACAATGGGCAACTCATGCGGCGGCAGTCCATCGGTGTAGTGCAGCACCGAGGTAACCGGCAGGTTTTCGCAACCCACCGGGCCGTCAATAACAACCTGCAAGCCTTTGATCGCCGTGAACACATACACGGCGCCCCAATAGCCACCTGCGCGATCGTGGTCGAGAACCAGCATCAGCCCATCTCCTCAGCTTTGCGCTTTTTCATCAACTTTTCCATCTGGCGCTTGGTTTCTTTCTTGAACTCCGGCCGGTCCACAGGAATACCTTCCCACACACCAGCGTTGTGCGCCATGCCCACATCACCGAAAAAGTCTTTCATCTGGTCAAAGCGGCTCTGGTTGCCGATGGCAGCCTGCACCACCTGCACCAGCGAGCCCGCGCCCGCAATGCCCATCAACGGCCGCGCGGAAATCAGGTTGGTGTAGTAGAGCGAAGGGATGCTGAGCTCTTTGGCTTTTTGCACCACAGGCGTGGTACCGATGGCGAGTTGCGGCTTGTACTCGTGCATGGCAGCCAGGTCTTGCTCCAGCGAGGCGCGAAATTGCACTTGCACACCTTTGGAACGCAACCAGTCAGCGTCGTGCTGGTTCCAGGGGGTGGCCGGGCAGGCCGAGCCCACATAACGCAGATCTGCGCCGCACTCGACCAGCAAGCGGCCCACGAGCAGCTCAGAGCCCTCGTATCCGCTCAGGGTGATGCGGCCCTTGATGGGCTTGGAAGCCAGCATGCCGCGCATGGGCGCCAGGGTCTGGTTGCGCGCGGCGTCGATCTTGGCTTGCGGCACGCCGCTGGCGTCGCCAATGGCTTGCAGCCAGTCATTCGTGCCCTCCACGCCCACGGGCGCAGAGCCAATGATGGGCCGGCCTGCGGCCTGGAACTCGCGCACAGAGGCGGTGTAGAAAGGGTGGATAGCCGCCACGCTGACACAGTCTAGGGCCGCATACAACTCGCGCCACTCGCGGGTCGGAACCACGGGCCCGGCAACCAGGTCCATGGGCGCCAGCATCTGGCCAATGATGACCGGGTCGGCCGGGAACATCTCACCCAACAAGGCCACGGCAGGCTTGTCCAGGCGACCGCCACGGGGCGCCTGCACCGGGCCATTCATGATTTCTCCACGGGCGTACTTGAGCATGGCGCCTGCAGAGCACATCTTTGGCCTCGGCATGGGTCGGCACACCAAAGCCGGGTACGTCAATACCGATGATGCGCACGCCGTTGATTTCTTTGGGCAGCAACTGCAGCGGCACGCCGCTGGCAGTGGGGACGCACAAGTTGATGATCACGATGGCGTCAAGCTGCGCCGGATCAGCCTGGGCGTACACCGCTTCGCGAATGTCTTCAAACAACTTGCCGGTGACCAGGGTCTCGGAGCTGAAAGGCACGTAGCCCACACTGCGGCGCGCGCCATAAAAATGCGATGTGAAAGTCAGTCCGTAGACGCAGCAGGCCGAACCCGAGAGGATGGTTTGCGTGCGGCGCATGCGCAGGCCCACGCGCAACGAACCGAAGGCCGGGCACATGCTTTGCGGTTGGTCATGCGGACCGGCATTCTCGTTGCGGGGGTAATCCTTGGCGTACTGCTGCAGCACCTCGGATTTGCCTGCGGACTTGGCTGCTGCCAGCAAGGTTTCGCCCCCGCCGTGGCAGCCCATGCCATCGCCCTCGAGCGCGGTAGTCACCGCGCCTTGCGCTGGCGCGACATGGATGGGAATGGTCTTGGAATCGGTCATGGCTTTTTCAGGCTCAGGCTTCGTCGTAGACCACTTCCAGAGTGGGCTTGACCAAATCATGGCGACCCATCATGTCGAAGGTGGTCGCGGGCTGCAGGACCACATTGCGGCCGACGGTGTCGGCGCTGAACAGGCCGAGCAACTGGTCCTGCGTCTGCGGCTTGGGCCGCACGGGCGGTGCTTCGGCAACGTTGAGCGCGAGTTCCTCAAACAAGGAGGCCCACTGGCCGCCGGGGCGACCGATGATTTCGTAGCTGGCGCTCTTGCGGCGGATGTCTTCGTCAGCGGGAATGGCCGCCAGAACCGGAATACCGGCGTTGCCTGCAAAGGCCTGGGCTTCGCCAGTGCCGTCGTCTTTATTGATGACCATGCCAGCCACGCCCACATTGCCGCCGAGCTTGCGGAAGTACTCCACCGCCGAGCACACGTTGTTGGCTACATACAAGGACTGCAAGTCGTTGCTGGCTACAACGATGACCTTTTGGCACATGTCGCGCGCAATCGGCAGACCAAAGCCGCCGCAGACCACGTCGCCCAAAAAGTCGAGCAAGACGAAGTCAAAACCCCAATCGTGGAAACCGAGTTTTTCCAGGGTTTCGAAGCCGTGGATGATGCCGCGCCCACCGCAGCCGCGACCCACTTCCGGGCCGCCCAATTCCATAGCAAACACGCCATCGCGCTTGAAGCAGACATCGCCGATGCTGACCGCTTGACCGGCGAGTTTGAGGCGCGACGAGGTTTCGATGATGGTCGGGCAGGCTTTGCCGCCGAACAGCAGGCTGGTGGTGTCGCTCTTGGGGTCGCAACCGATCAGCAGCACTTTTTTGCCCTGCTGGGCCATCATGTAGCTGAGGTTGGCCAGCGTGAAGCTCTTGCCAATACCGCCCTTACCGTAGATCGCGATGATTTGTGTCTCTTTGGTCACCGGGCCTGTGTGCACCGGTGCGGACTCTTCGGCTGCCTCGCGGCGCAATAGCTCGACGAATTTGATCGGCTGGCTGTTGTCATTTGCGGCGGTTGTCATGCGTTGGCACTCCATTGGAAAGACGGTACTTGGAACGGTTTCATTGTGTTGGTTTACATTGACTCATGTCAACAAATATTTACAGTTATTTCACTTTATTAGGGAAAATACCTAGGCTTTTGTACCCACCAGGATGCGGGCATGGATGGGCATGGCGTTGTCCAACAGCGTGATTGCGCCAAAACCGCTGTCGCGCATCAGGCTTGCCAACTCTGTGTGGGTGCGCAAGCGCCCCGCTCCCATGGCCAGCAAGTAATAGTGGAAATAGGCGTCGCTGGGCTGCGGGCGCTCACCGGCAGCCTGGGCCATGGGCTCGGCCAGCACCAGGGTGCCACCGGAGGGCAGCGCCTGGAAGATATTGCGCAAGATATCTCGCACAGACGCGTCACAGTGGTCATGCGCCACACGGATCAGGGTGATGACGTCCGCGCCAGAGGGCAGCGTATCGGTGAGGAAACTGCCCGGCTGCAGCTTGACACGGGCTTGCAGCCCCGACACCTGCAGGGCGCTACTGGCGACTTCGAGCACCGGCGGCAGGTCAAACAGCACCAGCTCCAGGTCCGGGTACTGACGCGCCACGGCGCTGATGAAACGGCCCTTGCCACCACCCACATCCATCAGGCGGCGGTGGCCTGCGAGCGGGTAGCTGCTGAGAATTTCCTGCAGCACAAAGTTCTGGGACGAGGCCATCAGCTCGGAGTAGCGGGCCACGGGCTCCAGCGCCGCACCAGCGGGCGCAGCGGCGCCTAGCGCAGGCATCTTGCCGTGGGCATAGGGCCAATACCCGGCCATGCTGCCGCCCCATGCGTCGCGCAGGAATTCCACCGGCTGCAGCAGGTCCTGGTACAGCAAATTGTTGTGCTCGATCATGGCTGCGATGCCGTCTTGCCGGGCCAAGGGCGCTCCCAGCGGCCCTAAGCCAAAGCGCCCTTTTGAGCGGTGCTCGAGTAACCCGAGCGCCACTGCGGAGAGCAGCAGGCGTTGCAAGGCAGGCGGCTCAATCTGTGTCTGCTGGGCCAATGCCTCCAGGGTCTGCGGTTGTTCCTTGAGGCGCACAAACAGCCCCATGCGCACGCAGCTGAGCAAGACCTGCGAGTGCACAAAGCCGGCCATCAGGTCAAACAGTTTTTCGGTGCGCCGGCGCGTCACCCAGCGGGTCAAGGGGTTGGCAATCGCCCAGCGGTAGAGGTCAGGGTCACTGAACCAGGCGTCCAGCCGGCGTTGCACGGCCTCGCGCCCTGCCTCCCACCAGCTGGCTTGCGCCGGGCCGTGCGCGCCAACCGGCGCGACGTCAAGCGACTGCATTGCCCGCTCCTGGCGCCTCTACAGCGGCGGGCAGAGACTGCAGGTGCGGGTAAGGCTGGCCCACGGCCTCGCAGATGCTGGTGGGTACCAGGCGTTCCGACTCACGCCGTACGACCTGCGACAGCAGCCCGCGGGCACCGCAGTCGGGAATCGAGCCCACGGCCTGGTCCATCAGGTTTTGGAAATAGACCACCGCACCCGCCAGACCCAGGCTTTGGGCCACGCTGGGGCGGCCATGCAAGGCGTCCTGGCCGACCGGTTTGCCCAGCGCCTGCGCATGGCCCATGACGTCACGGATGTCGTCTGCCACCTGGTAGGCCTCACCCAAAAAGGCGCCCAGCGGCGTCCAGGGCTGGGGATCGGCACCTGCGGCCAAGGCACCGCCACAGGTGGCTGCGACAAACAGCGCCCCGGTTTTGGCACGCTGGTATTCGCTCAAATCGGCGCGCACTTCGCACTCCCAGGCCTGCCCGGCAACGATGCCCGACGGAACACCGACCCCGGCGCTCAGATTGCGGATCAAAGCCCCCAGGCGCTGCGGCTGCTGCGCGCCGGCATGGGCCAGCACCTGGTAAGCCAGCACGATCAGCGCGTCGCCGGTCAGCAAAGCCAGCGGCTCGCCAAAGGCTTTGTGCACGGTAGGCTGGCCGCGGCGGGTATCGGCGTTGTCAAAGGCCGGCATGTCGTCGTGAACCAGGGAGGCGCAATGCATCAATTCGATGGCGCTGCCCATGGCGTCGCTCAGGCCCGGCGCGTCATCACCACAAGCCAGCGCCACGGCAGTACAGAGCTGCGGCCGCACCCGCGCGCCGCTGGAAAACACGGCATGCCGCATGGCGGCAACCAAACGCGGGGGCGTCTGCGGCGTGACCAGGACGTCAAAGTGGTAAGCGAGGGACTTCTCGGCGCGCTCTAGTAGACTCATGGCAGACCCGCTTTCAAGTGTGTCAATTGAAATTTACATATCATGGTGTCAATTTACACAATAATTTCAACTTGTCAAGCGTGAATTACCCCCTACCCGCCTTCTAGGCCCACCCACTCGCATTGCGCTATGCCCAACAGCTCCTTCGCTCCCACCCGTAACGACAGCTTTTTGCGTGCCTGCATGCGCCAGGCCACGGATCACACACCGGTCTGGCTGATGCGCCAAGCCGGGCGCTACCTGCCCGAGTACTGCGCCACCCGGGCCAAGGCCGGCAGCTTCATGGGCCTGGCCACCAACGTGGACTTCGCCACCGAGGTCACCTTGCAACCGTTGGAGCGCTATGCGCTGGACGCAGCCATCCTGTTCAGCGACATCCTCACCGTGCCGGACGCCATGGGCCTGGGCCTGAGCTTTGCCATCGGCGAGGGCCCGCGCTTTGCCAAAAACGTGCGCGACGAGGCGGCGGTTGCCGAACTGGCGGTGCCGGATATGAACAAGCTGCGCTATGTGTTCGACGCGGTCGCATCGATCCGCAAAGCGCTGGACGGCCGGGTGCCTTTGATCGGGTTTTCCGGCAGCCCCTGGACACTGGCCTGTTACATGGTCGAAGGAGCCGGCTCCGACGACTACCGCCACGTCAAAACCCTGATGTACAGCCGCCCGGACCTGATGCACCAGATTCTGGCTATCAACGCCGATTCGGTGGCGGCTTACCTGAACTGCCAGATCGACGCGGGCGCGCAGGCGGTGATGGTGTTTGACAGCTGGGGTGGGGTGCTGGCCGACGGCGCATTCCAGACCTTCAGCCTGGCCTACACGGCGCGGGTGCTGCGCCAGCTCAAGCGCACTGGCGCCGATGGCACGCCGGTGCCGCGCCTGGTGTTCACCAAAGGCGGCGGCTTGTGGCTGGACGATATGGCAGCGCTGGACTGCGAAGTGCTGGGCGTGGATTGGACCGTGAATCTGGCCAAAGCCCGCGCCCAGGTGGGCGGCGCGGTGGGCGGCCCGGGCAAGGCGCTACAGGGGAATTTGGATCCGAATGCGCTGTTCGGCACACCGGCTGCGGTAGCCAGCGAAGCGCGCAAGGTGCTCGACGCTTTTGGCACACCGCACACCGATGCGTCCACCACCGGCCCAACCCATATCTTCAACCTGGGCCACGGCATCAGCCAGTACAGCAACCCGGAGCATGTCAGCGCCCTGATCGATGCGGTACACAGCCACTCACGCGCGCTGCGCCAGCCAGTCGCGGGGAACTAAAAAATAGTCGGTCAGCGCGCGCTCGGGCGTGCCCGGCGCGGCCTCGTGCCGGTATGACCACGACACCATGGGCGGCATGGACAAGAGAATCGATTCGGTGCGGCCACCCGACTGCAGCCCGAAGTGGGTTCCACGGTCCCAGACCAGGTTGAACTCCACGTAGCGTCCACGCCGGTTGAGCTGGTGCGCGCGTTCCTGCTCGCCATACGGCATGGTGTGGCGGCGCTCCACGATGGGCATATAGGCCGTGAGCAAGGAGTCGCCGACGCTTTGGAGCATGCTGAAGCTGCGCTCGATTCCGAGCTCCACAAAGTCATCAAAAAAGATGCCGCCCACGCCGCGCTGCTCGTTGCGGTGTTTGTTGCAAAAGTAGCTGTCGCACCAGGTCTTGAAACGCGGGTACAGGTCTGCGCCAAAAGGCGCGAGCGCGTTGTGGCAGGTCTGGTGGAAATGGACCGCGTCTTCGTCAAAGCCGTAGTAAGGCGTCAGGTCCATACCGCCGCCAAACCAGGCGACCAGAGGGCCTTGTGCGGGCTGGGCGGCGATCATGCGCACGTTCATGTGCACGGTGGGCGCATAGGGGTTGCGCGGGTGGAACACCAAGGAGACACCCAGCGCCTCAAAGGGCGCGCCGACCAATTCGGGGCGGTGCTGTGTGGCCGATGGCGGGAGCTGCGGGCCGCGCACATGCGAAAAACCGCAACCCGCACGCTCGAATACCGGGCCGCCTTCCAGAATCTGGGTGATGCCGTCGCCTTGTAGTTTTTCGCCCTCGCCTTTGGACCAGGCGTCCACCACAAAGGTGCCGCCGTCTTTGTCGGCAATCGCGGTGGTCAGGCGGGACTGCAGCCCCAGCAGGTAGGTGCGGACGGAATCAATAAAGGGGCGCATGGGCGGAATCGGCATGGGGTTGGCGGCGCACCAAGTGTAAGCCGCCGCCCCGGCGGCGCTGTGGCCGGACTCAGTGGTAACGCGCCGCCATGGCATCCATCGCCACGGGCTTGATCCTGCCGCCCATACCGGCGCATCCGAAGGCAATGAAACGGTCTTTCACGATGCCGCGCGCCGCCTTCCTGGCAGCCGCGAGGGCTTTGCGAGGGTCAAATTCAGACGGGTTTTGTGCCATGAGCTGGCGCATCGCCCCGGTCATGGCCAGGCGGATGTCGGTGTCGATATTGATCTTGCGCACCCCGCTGCGGATTCCACGCTGAATTTCCTCGACCGGAACGCCATAGGTCTCCTTGATGTCGCCACCGAACTTGCGGATGATTTCGAGCCACTCCTGCGGCACGCTGCTCGAGCCGTGCATGACCAGATGGGTGTTGGGAATTTGCGCATGGATGGCGGCGATGCGGTCCATGGCCAGGATGTCTCCGGTGGGTTTGCGGGTGAATTTGTACGCCCCATGGCTGGTGCCGATGGCAATTGCCAGCGCATCCACACCAGTTTGCTCCACAAAGTCCTTGGCTTGCACCGGATCGGTGAGCATCATGTCGTGGGTCAGCTTGCCCTCGGCACCGACGCCGTCCTCCTCGCCAGCCTCGCCGGTCTCCAGCGATCCCAGGCAACCCAGCTCGCCCTCGACCGATACACCGATGGCATGCGCCATCTCGCAGACCTTGCGGGTGACAGCCACGTTGTAGTCGTAGCTAGCCGGTGTTTTGGCGTCTTCCATCAGCGAGCCGTCCATCATCACGCTGGAAAAGCCGCTGCGTATGCTCTGCAAGCACTGCGCCGCCGATGCGCCGTGATCCTGGTGCAACACCACGGGAATATCCGGATGCGACTCAATAGCCGCGAGCACCAGGTGGCGCAAGTAGGCTTCACCGGCGTATTTGCGCGCGCCAGCCGAAGCCTGCAGGATCACCGGACTGTCGGTCTCCTGCGCCGCTTCCATGATGGACTGCACCTGCTCCAGGTTGTTGACGTTGAATGCGGGCACGCCGTAGCCGTTTTCGGCGGCATGGTCTAAAACCTGACGAAGGGATACCAAGGCCATGGAGACTCCTAAATAAGTAGATACACAAACAATCACAAAAGGGCCAGCAGCGCCCGCATGTCGGGGATCACCCGGTCCGGCCCGCAAGCCTCAATGGCTTGACCCATGTTGTAGCCGTAGGGCAGCAGCCAGACCGGCACGCCGGCGTTGCGGGCCGTAGCCGCGTCGATGGATGAATCACCAACAAACAAAGCCTGCGAGGCCGTGACTGCACAGTGCGCCAGGCAGTGCGCTATGCCGGCAGGGTCGGGCTTTTTGCGTTGCCAGGGTGTCGCCGCTGATAACCAGATCAAAGCGCTCGTTGAACTGGTGCGCGCGCAGCACGGTGTCCGTATACCGGCCCTCCTTGTTGGTGACCACCGCCAGATGCACGCCGTGGGCGCGCAGGCTGTCAAGGACATCGACCACATGGGGGTAGGGCTGGCTGCTGCTGCCGCAGCGTTGTTGGTAGTGGCCATCAAAAATACCGGCGATGCGCGGCAGATCCGGGTCTGCGCCAATCTCTTGCACGGTGCGCCCCTGCACACTGGCCAGCGCCGCGATCAACAGGGTGCGGGTGCCGTGGCCAATCCAATCCCGGACCTGCTGCTGGCTCACCAGCGGCAGACCGCATTGGGCCAAGGTGTCATTGACCGCGTCGGCAATTTCCGGCGCGGTGTCGATCAAGGTGCCGTCCAGGTCGAACATCACCAAACGCAGGGCTTGCGTGGGCGCTGCCATGTTCAGCCTCCGAGGGCGCGCTTGCGCCGATCCATCATGCGCCAGACAAAGGGCGTGAAGATGAGCTGCATGGCAATTTCCATCTTGCCGCCGGGCACGACGATGGTGTTGGCGCGGCTCATCCAGGAGTCGTGGATCATGCTGAGCAGATACTGGAAATCAATACCCTTGGGGTTGGCGAAACGGATCACCACCATGCTCTCGTCGGCCGACGGAATGTCACGGGCGATGAAGGGGTTGGAGGTGTCGACCATGGGTACACGCTGGAAGTTCACGTGGGTGTGCGCGAACTGCGGCACGATGAAGTGCACATAGTCGGGCATGCGGCGCAGAATCGTGTCGGTAACCGCCTCGGTGCTGTAGCCCCGCTTGTGCTGGTCGCGCCACAGCTTTTGGATCCACTCCAGGTTGATCACCGGGACCACGCCGACGCGCAAATCCGGGTACTGGGCGATGTTGTGCTCGGGCGTCACGACGGCGCCATGCAAGCCCTCATAAAACAGGATGTCGGTGCCCTCAGGCAAATCTTCCCACGGGGTGAAGGTGCCGGGCTCTTGCTTAAAGGGCTCGGCTTCCTCGGCGTTGTGCAGGTATTTGCGGGCCCGGCCTGTCCCCTTTTCCGAATAGTTGCGAAACAGGTTTTCGATTTCGCCAAAGAGGTTGTTTTCAGAGCCGAAGTGGCTGAAATGGTTATTGCCATCTTTCTCCGCTTGGATCAGGCGTTTCTTCATCTCCTGGCGGTCGTAGCGGTGAAAGCTGTCGCCCTCGACGATGGCGGATTTGACGCCCTCACGGCGGAATATGTTCTCAAAGGTACGGGAAACCGTGGTGGTTCCAGCGCCGGATGACCCGGTGATGGCGATGATGGGATGGCGTTCGGACATGGAATCGGACTCCTGAAATGAATATGCGCGGAACGCCGCAGCTAGGGCGTATCGCTGAGAAACAGGCTGCGCGCGGCAAACAGAGGGCTGCTGTCTTTGACGGCGGCCGGGTTGCGGTGGTAGTCCTCGATGCGCTCGACTTCGGCTTTGGAGCCGAACACCAAACCGATGCGCTGGTGCAATTCGCGGGGTTGAATCCCCAGAATCGGGAACTCCCCCGTGCTGGCGCGCCCGCCGGCCTGTTCAATCAAAAAGCCAATCGGGTTGGCCTCGTACATCAGGCGCAGCCGACCGGCCTTGGTCGGGTCTTTGGTGTCACGCGGGTACATGAAAACCCCGCCGCGCATCATGATGCGGTGCGCCTCCGCGACCATGCTGGCAATCCAGCGCATATTGAAATCTTTGCCACGCGGCCCGGTCTTGCCGGCCAGGCATTCGTCCACATAGCGGCGCACCGGTGCCTCCCAGAAGCGGCTGTTGGACGCGTTGATGGCGAACTCCTGCGTCTGCTCGGGCACGCGGATGTTCGGGTGGGTGAGCAGGAATTCACCCAGGGTCGGGTCCAGGGTGAAACCGAAGACACCGGTGCCAACCGATAACACCAACATGGTCGTCGGCCCGTACAAGGCGTATCCGGCTGCCACCTGCTCGCTGCCCGCTTGCAGGTAATCGGCGCCAGAAGGTGGGGTGTCGACCGCGCCGGGAGCAACGGGGCGACGGAAAACGCCGAATATGCTGCCCACGGTGACGTTGACGTCGATATTGGATGAGCCGTCCAGCGGGTCAAAAACCAGCAGGTATTTGCCGCGGGGAAAGCGCGCCGGGATATCGATGGGCATTTCCATCTCCTCGGACGCCATACCGGCCAGGTGGCCGGACCATTCGTTCATGCGAATGAACAAATCGTTGCTCAATACATCGAGCTTCTTCTGGGTTTCGCCCTGCACATTGACGCTGGCCTGCTGCGCGGCACTGCCGCCAGCCACATGGTCACCCAAGACATCACCCAAATCACCAAAAGCCACCGCCTTGGCGATGGCTTTACAGGCCATCGCCACATTCAGGATCAGGGCGTTGAGATCACCGCTGGCATCTGGATGCTTGCGCCGCTCCTCGATCAGGAACTGCGTCAGCGTGCTGCGGTTTTTGGTTGGCATCGTGGTACTCCCTATCCATTTTTAGCGTTTTTCGTGCAAGTTTCGAATGGCAGCGAGGTCCGTGGTGGCCAGGCTGTCCAGAATGACCCGGGCCCCATGGAAATCATGGTCCATGGTAAAGCTGTTGCGGGTGATGACAGTAGCCAGCCCCGCAGCGCGGGCGGCAATCAGTCCATTTTGAGAGTCCTCAAAAGCGATGCAATCGTCGGCCGACAAGCGCAGGCGCTGCAAGGTTTGCAGGTAGACCATGGGATGGGGTTTTTTCAGGTGCGCGGTGGACGCATCTTCGACCACCTCGAACAGTTTGCGCCAATCTTCTCCCATGGCGCGGCGCAGCAAAGCGCTGATGTTGACGGGCGAGGTGGTGGTGGCAATCGCCAGCTTCAGGCCAGCTTGTACCGCCGCGTCGATGAGCGCAAGCACACCCGGGCGCATGGCGACCTGACCATCTTGCACAGCTTTCTCGTAGGCGGCAGTCTTGACCAGATGCAGGCGTTCAATCAGGTCTTCGATCGCGCCGCCATCGATAGCGCGGGTACCGGGTTTGCTGGTTTTCCAAAAGTGCGTCAGGCGCTCGCGCCCGCCTGATACAGCCAGCAGTTCGGTGTAGGTCTCGACACTCCAATGCCAATCAAGCGCGCATTCGCGAAACGCGTGGTTGAAAGCGGCCAGATGGGCCATCTCGGTGTCGGCCAACGTGCCGTCCACATCAAATATCAGTGCTTTGAGCATCAAATCAGATCCACCGTTTCATGCACCCGGACGGACGTCCGCTTGCTGAAAGACCCGGCTGGCGGCGAAGTCGGAGCCATGCAGGGTCCGTAAATCATCGGCGGTGAGCTGCCGGTCGCGGTCGGCAAAGAGCCGGCTGGCCTGGCGCAGGCGCGCCCGGTCCAGCGCATTGCGCACGCTGCGGGCGTTGGCGAAGTGGGGTTGCTGCACCCGCAGGCCCAGGTACTGCTGGAACACCGTGTCAGCACCCGGCGCAAACACATAGTTCTGCTGGGTCAGCATTTTTTGCGAAATCTGCAGCAACTCGTCAACCGAATAGTCCGGGAAGTCGAGGTGGTGGGCGACGCGGGAACTCATACCGGGATTGGATTCGAAGAAGGTGTCCATCCGGTCTTTGTAGCCCGCCAAAATCACCACCAGGTCATCGCGCTGGTTTTCCATGACTTGCAGCAGTATTTCGATGGCCTCCTGCCCGTAGTCGCGTTCGTTTTCCGGACGGTACAGATAGTAGGCTTCGTCAATAAAGAGCACGCCACCCATGGCTTTCTTCAGCACTTCTTTGGTTTTGGGTGCGGTGTGGCCGATGTACTGGCCCACCAAATCGTCGCGGGTCACGGCCACCAGATGGCCCTTGCGGACATAGCCCAGGCGGTGCAGGATTTGCGCCATGCGCATGGCCACCGAGGTTTTGCCGGTGCCGGGGTTGCCCACAAAGTTCATGTGCAAGCTCGGCGCCTCGCTGACCAGACCCAGATTGATGCGCAGCTTGTCAATCACCAGCAAGGCCGCAATGTCGCGGATGCGGGTCTTCACCGGGGCCAGACCCACCAAATCACGGTCCAGCTCGGCGATGACCTCCTCCACCTGCGACTGCGCCAAAACCTCACCGACGCTGCGCGCTTGGCCCAGGGCCACAGCCGGCGTATCCGCGGCTTCCGTTGCCGCAGGCGTCGCGGCACGCGCGCCGGGAATGGAGGAGTTGCTCATGGCTGTGGCGCAGTCTGGGCGGGCTTAGTACCGCTCGCCTTCGGGCTTGTCGGTGGCATAGCTGTGCACGGTGTACTGGATCTGACGCCCGCCGATCTCCTGCCTGGTCAGGCCGAAGCCGGGTTCGGTCTTGGGCCGGTTGACGATATAAGACATTTGCACCGACTCAACGCCTTGTGTCGAATCGAAGGCCGTCACGCGAATGTAGTGATTCGGAAACGTCTTGCGGCAGGCATTGACCTCCGTCAAGATGGCTGACGCGTCCTTCAAGTCAAACATCGGGTTGCCGTACATCTCCCAGTAGGTGTTGCGGGGATGCGGGTCATCGGTGTATTCGACGCCGAGTGCCCAGTTTTTACCCAGCGCGTACTCGATCTGTGCGGTGATCTGCTTGTCCGTGAGGTCGGGCAGGTAGGAAAACTGGCCCTGTGTGAGGCGATTGCCGTGGTTGGTCATCATGGTGAGGATCTCCTTAAATGGAAGCCGTCGGCGTGACGGCGAAGTCGGCGGTGTCGGTGGATTCGTAATTGAAGCTGATATCGCCCCAGGTGTCGATGGCGGCCTTCAGCGGCGAGCACCACTTGGCGGCGTCCTGCAGGATCTGCGGACCTTCGTTCCAGATGTCGCGGCCTTCATTGCGCGCCAGCACCATGGCTTCGAGGGCGACGCGATTCGCCGTGGCTCCGGCTTGGATGCCCATCGGGTGGCCAATCGTGCCGCCGCCGAACTGCAGCACCACGTCGTCGCCCAGGTAGGTCAGCAACTGGTGCATCTGGCCGGCGTGGATGCCACCAGAGGCTACGGGCATGACCTTGTTGAGCGAGGCCCAGTCCTGCTCGAAGAACAAACCTTTTTCGAGCTGCATCGGTGTGTGTGTGTCGAGCAGCGTGTCGTAGAAGCCGCGGATCATCATCGGGTCGCCTTCCAACTTGCCGACCACCGTGCCGGCGTGGATGTGGTCCACACCCGCCATGCGCATCCATTTGCAGATGACGCGGAAGTTCATGCCGTGGTTCTTCTGGCGCGAGTAGGTGCTGTTGCCTGCGCGGTGCAGGTGCAGGATCATGTCGTTTTTACGCGCCCACAAGGCCATGCTCTGGATCGCCGTGTAGCCGATCACCAGGTCGATCATGATGATCACGCTGCCCAGGCTCTTGGCGAATTCGGCACGGGCGTACATTTCTTCCATCGTGCCGGCAGTGACGTTCAGGTAGTGGCCTTTGACCTCGCCGGTAGCCGCGCTGGCTTTGTTGACGGCTTCCATGCAGTACAGGAAACGATCGCGCCAGTGCATAAAGGGCTGCGAGTTAATGTTCTCGTCGTCCTTCATGAAATCGAGACCGCCTTTGAGGCCCTCGTACACCACGCGGCCATAGTTACGGCCCGACAGGCCAAGCTTGGGCTTGGTGGTGGCGCCGAGCAGCGGGCGACCGAACTTGTCCAGGCGCTCGCGCTCAACAACAACGCCGGTAGCAGGACCCTGGAAGGTCTTCAAGTAGGCGACTGGGATGCGCATGTCTTCCAAGCGCAAGGCCTTCACCGCCTTGAAGCCGAAGACGTTGCCAATGATCGACGCCGTCAGGTTGGCGATCGAGCCGCCTTCAAACAGGTCGATGTCGTACGCGATGTAGGCAAAGTACTGCTGTTCTGTCTTGGTGCCGGGACCTGTATTGGGCACGGAATCGACGCGGTAGGCCTTGGCGCGGTAGAGGTCGCAAGCGGTCAGGCGGTCGGTCCATACCACCGTCCACGTGGCGGTGGAGGATTCGCCGGCCACGGCCGCTGCGCACTCTTCGGAGTCGACGCCTTCCTGCGGCGTCATGCGGAACATGGCGATCAAGTCGGTTTCCTTGGGAACGTAGTGTGGATCCCAGTAGCCCATTTGCTTGTATCTCAATACGCCGGCGCTGTAGCGCTTTTTGCCGTCGGTAATTGCGGCGTCTTTACTGCTATCACTCATCGTTATGCTCCTTGTGTGGAATGGGGATGACTGAATGTAGAGTCACTACGAAATAAGGTAAATTCTTATATATTTACTTCTCAGTTCAGCTTTTACTTAACCAAAGGCCGCCTCCATGAAAAATGCCACCTTCCGACAACTGCGGGTTTTCAATGAAGTTGCCCGCCAGTTGAGCTTTGTCCGCGCCGCCGAGAATTTGCACCTGACGCCGCCTGCGGTGACCATGCAGATCAAAGAACTGGAGTCGCAGGTCGGCATGCCCTTGTTCGATCGCAGCGGCAAAAAAGTCAGCCTGACGACCACCGGCGAATACATGGTGGTTTACGCCCGCAAAATTCTGGCGCTGCTGAAAGATGCAGAAGATGCGAGCGCACGCCTGCAGCGGGCGGAGATCGGCCTGCTCACCGTGGGCATGGTCAGCACCGCCGAGTACTTCATGATGCGCATGCTGTCAGATTTCCGGGAACGGCATGCGGGCGTCGATATCCGCGTGTGCACCGGCAACCGCGAGCAACTCGTCAAGATGCTGCAAAACAACGAAGTCGATATTGCGGTGATGGGGCAACCCCCCACCGAATTACAAACCCGCACCGAGCCTTTTGCAGCACATCCCCTGGTGTTTGTCGCCGCCAGCGACCACCCCCTGGTGGAGCGCGAGCAACTCACTGCGGATGATCTGCGGCCTTACGAGTTCATTGTGCGGGAGCAAGGTTCCGGCACACGGGTGGCGATGCAGAAGTTCTTTACCGACCACCGGGTGGAACCGCGCCTGCAAATGCAGGTCAACAGCAATGAAACGCTCAAGCAGGCGGTGATGGCCGGTCTGGGACTGGGGTTTGTGTCGCTGCACACCATCGGCTCGGAACTGGATCACGGACAGATTGCGATCCTGGAAGTGCAGTCAACGCCGGTGTTTCGGGTGTGGAACATGGTCCACACCCTATCGAAGGTGCTGTCGCCCGCGGCCGAGGCCTTCCGCTATGAAATTCTGGAGAACGGCGAGCAGTTTTTAGCCACGAAATTTGGCCACCACCTGGTTTTGCCATGAGCCAAGCGAATGCCTGATGGCCGCAGCGCCGGTTGGCAACGCGTGCGCACAAGGGAATCCCCCGGGTGTCAGACTGACAAAATCCAAATTACTGTCATAATTCCACGGAACCGGCTCGCAAGGCCATTTTTGGCGATGTCCAAGCGGTTGGCGTAACAATTTTTTTGTTTGCGCCCCAACAATCCCCCACTTTTCTCAACACCGATCATTCGGCAACCCCCCACGCGGGAAAACTCTCATGCATCTGAACGAACTCAAGGCGCTGCACGTATCTGAAGTGCTACTCCAAGCTGAAGCGCTGGAGATTGAAAACACCGGACGGATGCGCAAGCAAGAGTTGATGTTCGCCATCATCAAAAAGCGGGCCCGAACCGGCGAACAAATCATTGCCGATGGTGTTTTGGAAATTCTTCCCGATGGGTTCGGGTTTTTGCGCAGCCCCGATAGCAGCTACACCGCCAGCACCGATGACATCTACATCAGCCCCAGCCAGGTGCGCCGCTTTAACTTGCACACCGGGGACATGATCGAAGGCGAAGTCCGCACCCCCAAAGACGGCGAACGCTACTTTGCGCTGAACAAACTGGACAAGGTCAACGGCGGCTCACCCGAAGGCAACAAACACAAGGTCATGTTTGAAAACCTGACACCTCTGTTCCCCAAAGAACAGATGCGGTTGGAGCGTGACAGCAAGTCCGAAGAAAACATCACCGGACGTGTGATTGACATCATTGCGCCGATCGGCAAAGGCCAGCGCGCATTGCTGGTGGCCCCGCCCAAAAGCGGCAAGACCGTGATGATGCAGCACATTGCCCACGCCATTTCGGCCAACTACCCCGACATCCACATGATGGTGCTGCTGGTGGACGAGCGGCCTGAAGAGGTCACCGAAATGCAACGCACTGTCAAGGGCGAGGTCATCGCCTCGACTTTCGACGAACCCGCCGCCCGCCACGTGCACGTTGCTGAAATGGTGATCGAGCGCGCCAAGCGCCTGGTCGAGCTGAAGAAAGATGTGGTGATCCTGTTGGACTCCATAACCCGCCTGGCGCGGGCCTATAACAACGTGGTTCCGTCCAGCGGCAAAGTCCTGACCGGCGGCGTCGATGCCAACGCGCTGCAGCGACCCAAGCGTTTCTTG
Source organism: Rhodoferax sp. (assembly GCA_964203415.1). Classification (GTDB taxonomy): domain Bacteria; phylum Pseudomonadota; class Gammaproteobacteria; order Burkholderiales; family Burkholderiaceae_C; genus Allorhodoferax. Next base: position 124,420 of record CAXNME010000001.1, on the reverse strand, counting down.
GGGGCGGCGCGCAATGTAGAAGAAGGCGGCTCACTGACCATCATCGCCACCGCGCTGATCGACACCGGCAGCCGCATGGACGAGGTGATTTTTGAAGAATTCAAAGGCACCGGCAATTCCGAGATCCACTTGGACCGCCGCCTGTACGAGAAACGCGTTTTCCCGTCCATCCAGCTCAACCGCAGCGGAACGCGTCGCGAAGAACTCTTGTTACAGCCAGAGATTTTGCAAAAAACCCGGATCCTGCGGCAATTTTTGTACAGCATGGACGAGGTGGAGTCCATGGAGATGGTGCTCAAGCAAATGCGCGCCACCAAAACCAACAGCGAGTTTTTTGACATGATGCGGCGCGGCGGGTGAGGCCTCCAGCCAGCGCAATCACCTAAACACCTATAATCACAGGCTTTTCGCGTCAAGTACAACGGACTTTGGATTGGGCAGGTTCTGCCCGAGGGTCCGATGCGGCTAACGCAAGCGATGGAGCAATCAATGAAAGACGGCATTCACCCCAACTACCGCGAGGTCTGTTTCCTCGACCTGTCCAATAACTTCAAGTTCGTGACCCGGTCCTGCGCCAACACCAAAGAGATGATCAAAATGGACGATGGGCGCGATTTGCCCTTGTACAAATTGGATACATCCAGCGAGTCGCACCCTTTCTACACCGGAACCCAGAAGTCGGTAGACAACATGGGCGGTCGTGTGGAGCGCTTCCGCAACCGGTTTGGAAAAACGGCCGCCAAGTAAACACAGCGGCAGCGGCGTGCGCCCATCTGCAATGGATGGCAAGCGCCTCGCCACAGAAGGCAACCCGGTTTTCCGTGTTGCCTTTTTTTCTTTTGACACACCCGCGCGCTATTGACCATGAGCCCCACCAGCCCGGCAATTGTTTCCCAGGACGGCGTGCGCAGGCTCGCCCGCTCCGTGCTCATGCTGGTCTGTGCGGTCTACGTCTTGGCTGGCTTTGTAGGACGGGATGCCTGGCGCAATGACGATGTCGTAGCCGTGGCGCACATGGGCGAAATCGCCTATGGGCACAGCAGTTGGCTGGAGCCGACATTGGCGGGCATGCCAACCGAATACCCCGGCTTGCTGCCCTATTGGCTGGGTGCGGCCAGCTTGAAGTTGCTGGCGCCCGCAGTGAGCCCGGACATGGCGGTGCGTATTCCTTTCATGGCGATGCTGGTACTGGCACTGGCGTGCACGTGGTATGGCACCTACTACCTGGCGCGTACGCGCGCAGCCCAGCCGGTACCCTTTGCTTTCGGCGGCGAAGCCCAGCCCAAAGACTATGCGCGAGCGCTGGCAGACGGCGGGCTGCTCGCCTTGATTGCCTGCCTCGGGCTGGCCAAGCTGGGCCACGAAGCGACTCCGGCGGTCGCGCAACTGGCCTGTGCCGCTTTGCTGTTCCTGGGCTATTGCATACGCCCCTACCGGCAGGCGCAGGGCACGCTTGCAGCCAGCCTAGGCGTGCTGGGCCTGACCCTGTGTGGCGCGCCGGAGTTGGCCATCCTGCTTGGCGTTGGCGGCGCGCTGGTGGAATGGCGGCAAGCGCGCGCAACTACAAACGACGATGCGCCCCAGCGCGACAACCGGGGGCTTTTGCTGATTTTGGCGTGTACTGCGTTGTCGGGCTTTATGGCCCATGCTTTGGGGTTGTGGCAATCGCTCGGTTATCCGTTTTCGCTGGCGGAAGTCGAATGGAACGGCTACGTACAAATGCTGGTCTGGTTCATGTGGCCGGCCTGGCCGATCAGTGCCTGGGCGCTATGGCGCTGGCGCCGTCATCTCGGGGACTGGAGCAGCAACCGCCATCTGGCCTGGCCCTTGTTCTGTGTGGTCAGCATGTGCCTGGCGAGCCTGCGCTTCGATAACGCAGACACCACCTTGCTGCTGGCGCTACCGCCCCTGGCGGCGCTGGCGGCTTTTTCGCTGGTCACCATGAACCGGCAGGTATCCGCGCTGATGGATTGGTTTGCGGTTCTGTTTTTCTCTGTGAGCGGCATCATCATCTGGGTGGTCTGGGTCGCCATGCATACGGGCGTTCCCGCGGCACCCGCAGCCAATGTCGCGCGCCTGTTACCGGCCTATGTTCCCCGTATCGTCTGGTGGGAGTTAGTCCTCGCCCTGGTGGTCAGCGGCGCGTGGGCGGCGCTGGTGCACTGGCGTGGCGGCCGGCACCGCACTGCCATTTGGAAGACACTGGTATTGCCAGCAGGGGGGGCTACGCTGTGCTGGCTTCTATTGGCCACCCTGTGGATGCCGCTGCTGGATTTTGCCCAAAGCTACAAGTCGCTGGCAGTGCAGGTGCGGGCGAGCATTCCAGAAGGCCAATGCGCGCAAACCATGGGCTTAGACCGCCACGAAATCGCCGCCCTGCGCTGGTACGGCCAAGTCAAGCTCGCCAGCCCTTGGCAGTTGGAGAGCTGCCCTTGGTTACTGGTCCAAGCGGTGGGCGAGGACAATAAAACCGAAACCCCAGTGGATATGACGCAGTGGCGGTTGTCTTCGGTTGTCAGCCATTTTGTGGTGTACCGCGACTCAGTCTTGATTTACCAGCTCCGCTGAACGGGTTACAGCCACCCGAACCCGGTGCGCCGGAAACACCATCCGAAACGACGAGCCTGCGCCAGGGGTGCTGTCAATTTTCAGCTCTGCATCATGGCGTTGGAGCACGTGTTTGACAATGGCCAAGCCCAGCCCAGTGCCCCCGGTATCGCGCGATCGGCTTCGGTCCACCCGGTAAAAGCGCTCGGTCAAACGGGGAATATGTTCCGGCGCAATGCCTATCCCTTGATCGGTTACGGTCAAAACGCCTTGACCGTTGGCACCGGCAGTCCATGTCACACGGATCGATTTGTCCGCCGGGGTGTACCGAACCGCATTACCCACCAAATTGAAGAGCGCGCTGTGCAACTCCGTCTCGGAACCCGCGATCTCGTCTTCATCATCGAACGCGAGGTGGATTTCCTGGGAACGGCCCCATACCAAACTCGATAGAGCGCGCCCTTCGTCAGCACACTGGCGCATCAGTGATCCCACCTGCACCCAACCAAAGTCTGCGGGAAGCGGGTTGCCCTCCAGCTTGGAGAGGGTCAACAAATCATCCACCAGCGATTGCATGCGTGACGCCTGTTGCGACATAAGGTCCAGGTAGCGGACCCGCTCTTCGTCGCTCAACTGCAAGGTTTGCAAGGTCTCGACAAAGCCGCCGAGCACCGTGAGCGGGGTGCGAATTTCATGCGACACATTGGCTACAAAGTCACGGCGCATGGACTCGGCTTGTTCGATGGCCGTTACATCGCGCGATAGCAAGAGACTGCGGCTTTGGCCGTAGACGTGCATTTGCACCGAAATCCGTTGCGCAGGCGAACGCGCGAGGGATCGCCCGGCGATCAACACACTGTTCTGAAAATCACGGTTCGCAAAGTAAGCCGCTATCAGCGGATCCCGGACCAAATTGGTGAAGTGCTGCTCGGCATCACGCCGGGCGTCCAAACCGAAATGTTCGGCGGCTGTTTGGTTGAACCATTCAATCCGATCTTCAGCGTCCATCAGCACCACGCCGTTGGGCGACGCTTGCATGGCCGCAAGAAAGTCTTCCAGGCGCTTGTCGCTGTATGCCAGCCGATCCTTGTGTTTGCGCCGTTGGCGGATCACATAGCTTGCCAGCTCCATCCATTGGGGTGCTAAGCCCCTGGGCAGTGGCGCATCAGAAGTCCTGAGCCATTCCAGAAGACGCCCAATCTGCTTAGCGTCTGATACCTGCGTGGCCAGTGCGACCGCCGCAAATATCCCCAACCATACTGCTGGCCAGCGGATGTCGATCAGGGAAAAATACAGACAGAGCGCGGTTGCGGCGCTGGCAGCTAAGGCCTGCCAAAAGACTCTGGCGAGCAATCGACCGAAAATCGGGGTGCCCGACAGACCCTATACCCCGGCTTTCGCGGTGGTCGAAGATTCCACAGCCGGCTTGGCCGTGATGCGGTATCCGGCACCACGCACGGTCTCGATCATGGCACCGGCCGCCCCCAAGGCCTCGCGCAGGCGCTTCACATGCACATCGACCGTGCGCTCCTCAATGTAGACATGGTCGCCCCAAACTTTGTCCAGCAACTGCCCCCGGCTGTGCACGCGTTCGGCATGCCCCAGAAAATACTGCAAGAGCTTGAACTCGGTAGGCCCGAGCTTCAGGGGTTCACCGAAATAGCTGACGCGGTGGGTGTCTGCGTCCAGGGTCAAGCCGGCCACGGTCAAAATCTCTCTGGTCAGGTCAGGGCCACGACGGCGCAGTACAGCGCGCACCCTGGCCAACAATTCCTTGGTGGAAAACGGCTTGGCCATGTAGTCATCGGCGCCAGCGTCCAAACCTGCGACCCGGTCCATCTCATCCCCACGGGCAGTGAGCATGATCACGGGAACATCTTTGGTTCGGGGCTCAGCGCGCCACTTCTTCGCCAGCGACAGGCCACTTTCGCCAGGCAGCATCCAGTCCAAGAGGATCAAATCGGGCACCGCAGCATCGATTTCGCGCTGCGCAGAGGCGCTGTCCATCGCCCAGGTAGGGCGGAATCCGTTATGCCGCAAGTTCACGGCGATCAGCTCGGCAATGGCCGGCTCATCCTCCACCACCAGAACCGCAGGCATGGTCCTCATTGGATGACCGACTCAATGGTTGCGATCGGGGTGTGGCGTACGTCTTCGCCCTTGACCACATAAATAATGAACTCAGCGATGTTCTTGGCATGGTCGCCAATACGCTCCAGCGCTTTAGCCAAAAACAGCAAATCCAGGCTCGCCGAAATTTTGCGCGGATCTTCCATCATGTAGGTGATGAGCTTGCGCACAAAGCCATCGAATTCTTTGTCGATCAAATCGTCTTCCTTCAGGATACTCAATGCCGCCTGCACGTCCAAGCGGGCAAACGCATCCAGCGCTTTGCGCAGGAGCCCGGAGGCCAAATCAGCCGCCACGCGCAACTCCAGGGAGGGCAGTGAACGCGGTGCGCCGTCGTTGATGATGGAGATCACCATGCGCGCAATTTTGTCCGCTTCGTCACCGGCACGCTCCAAATTGGCAGTCGTCTTGGAAATGGCGATCAGCAGGCGCAAGTCGCGTGCGGTCGGCTGGCGCCTGGCAATGATGCTGGAGAGGTCGCGATCAATTTCCAACTCCATTTCATTGACACGGGTCTCATTGCGCCGGACACCCTGCGCAATTTCGGTATCGAATTGCGAGAGCGCCAGGATCGCATGCAGGGTCTGCGATTCAACCAGCCCGCCGAGCTCCATCACTTTGGCGGAGATGGCTGTCAACTCGCTGTCAAACTGCGTCGATAAATGTTTGTCGGGCATATTCATTCCTTAAGAAGCGTGCGTGGCCTTGCGGGACATTGATCCGAATTCGTATTCAGCCAAAACGGCCGGTGATGTAGTCTTCTGTTTCCTTGCGCTGCGGCTTGAAAAACATTTGTTCTGTGGCACCGAATTCAATCAAATCACCCAGGTACATATAGGCCGTGTAGTCGCTGCAACGCGCCGCCTGCTGCATATTGTGGGTCACAATGACCACGGTGTAATCTTTTTTCAGCTCAACGATCAGCTCTTCCACTTTGCCCGTGGAAATGGGGTCTAAGGCGGAGCAAGGTTCATCGAGCAGCAAAACCTCTGGCTTGATGGCAATTCCCCGGGCAATACACAGCCGCTGCTGTTGGCCGCCGGACAGGCTGGAGCCGCTTTGCTGCAGCTTGTCCTTGACCTCGGTCCACAACGCAGACTTACGCAAGGCCCACTCGACCCGCTCTTCCATCTCGCTTGCGTTCAGATCTTCGAACAAATTCACGCCAAAGGCCACATTGTCAAAAATCGACATCGGAAATGGCGTGGGCTTTTGGAAGACCATGCCGACTTTGGCGCGCAACAAGGCCACATCTTCCTTGCTGGTCAGGATGTTTTCGCCGTCCAACAGCACTTCGCCTTCGGCGCGCTGCTCTGGATACAGCGCAAACATGCGGTTAAAAACACGCAGCAGGGTGGACTTGCCGCAACCGGACGGGCCGATAAAGGCGGTTACCCGCCCCTCGGGTATGGCCAAGTTGATGTTTTTCAACGCGTGGAACTTGCCATAGTAGAAGTTCAAATTCTGAACCGCAATCTTGGTCGTTGTCGTCGGGTTGTTGGTAGGTAGCATGGGTGAACAGTATAAAAATGGGTAGACGAATGGCCGGAAAAATTAGCGCATTCAGGACTTGCTGCGGGACAAAATCCGGGCAGCGATGTTCAGCACAAGAACCGCCAGGGTGATCAAGAACACCCCAGCCCACGCGAGCTTTTGCCAGTTTTCGTAGGGGCTCATGGCGAATTTGAAAATCGTCACCGGCAGGCTGGCCATCGGTTGGCCCAGGCTCGAAGTCCAAAACTGGTTGCTCAGGGCAGTGAACAACAGAGGCGCAGTCTCGCCGGCAATACGGGCAACGGCCAGCAGGACGCCCGTAATGACGCCGGCACGCGCTGCCTTGAGCGTGATGCTGAGGATGACTTTCCACTTGGGTGCGCCCAGCGCGTACGCCGCCTCGCGCAAGCCAGCAGGCACCAGTTGCAACATGTTTTCCGTGGTGCGGATCACCACAGGAATAACGATCAGCGCCAGGGCCAGCACGCCGGCAGCCGCAGAAAAAGTCTTAAAGGGATTGACCGCAATCGCGTAGACAAACAGGCCGATCACAATCGAGGGGGCCGAGAGCAAGATGTCGTTGACAAATCGCGTCACATTGGCAAGCCAGCCAGTCCGGTCAAATTCAGCCAGATAAATGCCTGCCATCACGCCAATGGGAGTGCCCACCAAAGTGGCCGATCCCACCATCAGCGCAGAGCCATAGATAGCGTTTGCCAGTCCGCCCTCCTCGTTGGGCGGCGGCGTCATTTCCGTCAGTGTGGCAAAACTCAGGCCACCAATCCCCAGTCGCACCGTCTCAATCAAAATCCAAAACAACCAAAACAAACCAAAGGCCATAGCGGAAAGCGCCAGGACGGTTGCAACATAGTTGAGCCGGTTGCGCTGCGTGAATTTGGCGGCACGCGTTTGTTTCATTTCCGCGGTCATCATGTTGTAGCTCCTTCGGATTTGCGCAACTGCGACAGCAGGAGTTTGGACAGCGTCAAAATCACAAAGGTAATAAAGAACAAGACCAAGCCCAAATACATCAGAGCCGCTTGGTGCAGACCCTCGCCGGCCTCTGCAAACTCGTTGGCCAAGGCGGAAGTAATGCTGTTGGCCGCCTGGAAAAGGCTGAGCGAATCGAGCTGGTTGAAGTTGCCGATGACAAACGTAACCGCCATGGTCTCACCAATGGCGCGACCCAAGCCCAGCATGATCCCGCCAATGACGCCGGTTTTGGTATAGGGCAGCACCACTTTGGAAACCACTTCCCAGGTGGTGGCACCCAGGCCATAAGCGGATTCCTTGAGCAAAGGTGGCGTCACCTCAAACACGTCACGCATCACGGCGGCGATGAATGGAATGATCATGATCGCCAAAATAATGCCAGCCGACAAAAGACCAATACCCACTGGCGGGCCCGATACCAGCGCACCCAGGTAGGGCACACCATCAAACGCGGATTGCAAAGGCGTTTGTACGTACTCGGCCAACACGGGACCAAACACCAGCAAACCCCACATACCGTACACGATAGACGGTACGGCCGCCAGCAGCTCAATGGCCGTACCCAGGGGACGCTTCAGCCATGCCGGCGACAACTCCGTCAAGAACAGCGCAATACCAAAGCTCACCGGGACCGCAATCACCAAGGCGATCAAGGACGTGGCCACGGTGCCATAAATCATCACGAGGCCACCGAACTCTTCTTGCACCGGATCCCAGACCGTACTGGTCAAAAATGAAAACCCGTATTTTTCGATGGCGGGCCAAGCATTCAGGGTCAATGAGGCCAAGATCGCTATCAACAGGCCGAGCGTCAAAAACGCGCAGCTCTTGGAGACCCATCCGAATACCTGATCTACCAAAGGGCCGCTACGGGCATGTTGGCTATGGGGCGCTGATTTCATGGAACGCTCTTATGTGGTTGCACAAAACCCGTCCTCGCGCAGCATGCGCAGGGACGGGATCCGCAGCAATGGGACTGTTACTTGAAAGCAATCGCTTTACCGGCTGGGTCCTTGATTTCACCCCAGGATTTTTGGATCGTGGCAACCACGTCTGGAGGCATGGGCACATAGTCCAAGTCAGAGGCCGCTTTGCCACCGTTGGCAAAAGCCCAGTTGAAAAACTTCAGCACTTCGGTGGCGTTAGCCGGTTTGTCTTGTTTGGTGTGCATCAGGATGAAGGTGGCGGTTGAGATGGGCCAGGTGTTTTTTCCCGGCTGATCGGTGATCAACTGGTAGAAAGACTTATTCCAATCCGCACCGGCGGCGGCCGCTTTGAATGCGTCGTCATCCGGAGCAACGTAATTGCCATCGCGGTTTTTCAACAAGGTGTAGGTCATCTTGTTCTGCTTGACATACGAGTACTCGACATAGCCAATAGAGTTAGGCAGACGGTTCACGAAAGCCGAAACACCTTCATTGCCCTTGCCACCAGCGCCCACGGGCCAATTCACGGCAGTGCCTTCGCCCACTTTGGCTTTCCACTCAGGGTGTACGCGGCTCAGGTAGTTGGTGAGGTTATAGGTGGTTCCCGATCCGTCAGCGCGACGAACCGGTGCAATGGCCGCGTCCGGCAAAGGCAGGCCCGGGTTAAGCGCTTTGAGCGCGGGGTCGTTCCAACGGGTGATCTTGCCCAAGTAAATATCGCCCAATGTCTGGCCGTCAAGCTTCATTTGTCCAGGGGCAATGCCCTTGACGTTGATCACTGGAACGGTTCCGCCAATCACGGCCGGAAACTGAACCTGGCCTTTCGTTTTCAGAACTTCGTCTGTGAGCGGCATGTCAGAAGCGCCGAAATCCACCGTCTTGGAATCGATTTGCTTGATACCACCGCCCGAACCGATGGACTGGTAGTTCACTTTCACGCCGGTGGCTTTGTTGTAGTCAGAAGCCCACTTGGAATAAATGGGAGCTAGGAAAGCTGGCGCCAGCGCCGGTAATTTCTTGAGCGTGCGAAGCAGACGATGCGAATGCACCGGCAATCAGCGTCAGTGCGAAGGTGTAACGGGGGAAAAGTTTCATGTAGGGCCTCATGTGGGTGGGTAGGAGCCCTGAAATGTAGGGAGTGCATATGTCTTATTTATGACAAAAATATGGCTAACTCCATGTTTTTCGCGGCGAAATCGCGGAATTGTGAACCGGCTTGTCACCGAAGTGTCACTAAATTTTCTTACGATTGAGTTTTAACCCTGGAGATAGCGCTATGAAAACCCCCCACCTGTTTGCTCTTACCCGTCGTTCCTTGGCAGTCGTGCTGCTGGCTGTAGCAGCGTCTGGTTGCGTGACTGTTCCGGCACCCGTTACGGTTTCGCAAACCATCGCGTCGCAAGCGTCGCTGAGCACTTTAAATGGCCTGATCGTCGCTGCAGATTTGCAAGGCGCTTTGAACGCGGCCGGACCGTTCACCGTTTTTGCTCCGAGCAACGACGCACTCAAAGCACTGCCCGCTGCCGTACTGAACGACGTATCCAAGGACCCGGCCAAGCTGAAGAATCTGCTGACATTCCACGTCGTACCCGTCGCGGCGATGGCCAAGGACGTCAAAAACGGCAACGTCAAGGCACTGAACGGAGATAACTTAGCCTTGTCGAAGGCGGGCGACTTTGTCACCGTTGAAAACGCTATGGTCACCAAGGCCGACATCGTCGCCAGCAACGGCGTGGTGCACATCATTGACACGGTTCTGATCCCACCAGCCAAGAAGTAATCGACCTTGTAGTCAGGGGCCGGCTCCAATCGGCCCCTTTTTTGCGCGCCAAAAGGGTAGGCCAGGCCGCTTGCTGTTATTCTGAAATCCATTTCCCGCTTCCCGCTTCACCTCCCCCAATGCATCCAGAACAACGTCTCGCCGCGGTAGATCTCGGCTCGAACAGCTTTCGCCTCGAAATCGGGGTCGTCGATCACCAAGAATTTATTCGGACGGAATACCTCAAAGAGGCGGTTCGGCAAGGGGGTGGACTCGACGAAAACCGTGACCTGACCGCTGAGGCCATGCAAGCCGGCTGGAACTGCCTGGCGCGTTTTGGGGAACGTCTTGCCGGCTTCAAGCGCAACCAGGTCCGCGCGGTCGCCACCCAAACTCTGCGCGAAGCCCGGAATCGCGACGTGTTCCTGGCCCGCGCCACCAAGGTTTTGGGGTTCCCTATCGACGTGGTATCCGGTCGGGAAGAAGCCCGGCTGATTTACCAGGGTGTGGCCAACAAGCTGCCCCCCTCTGACGAAAAACGGCTGGTGATTGATATTGGCGGTCGATCCACCGAGTTGGCGCTGGGCCATGGCCTGCAGGCCCGCAAGATGGAGTCCTACCGCGTGGGCAGTCTGGTGTGGTCGCAGCGGTATTTCCCGGACGGCCTGCTCAGCCACAAGCATTTCCAAAAAGCACAAGTCGCCGCCGCTGCTGTTTTGGAGGGCGCAACCAATGTGTACCAGGCCGCCAACTGGACCAAGGCCTATGGCTCGGCCGGTACAGCCAGTGCCGTCGGCGACATCCTGAGCCAGGCCGGTTGGCCCGCCGACAAAATTGACCGCGAGGGGCTGGACTGGTTGCTCGATACCCTGGTAGAAGCGCAGCACATTGACAGCATCAAACTACCCGGACTGCGGGAAGACCGGCGGCCGATTCTGGCGGGCGGGCTCAGTGTCCTACGCGCCCTCTTCGATCTGCTGCACATCGATACGCTAGAGATTGCCCAAGGCGGCCTGCGCCACGGTTTGATCTGCGACATGCTGGGTGAGCGCGATGCCACCAGCGATTTACGCGACACCACTGTGCAGCGTCTGGCAAGCAAATTTCAGGTCGACGCCGCCCATGCCCGGCGGGTCGGGCAGGTCGCAACAGCGCTGTACCGGCAGCTCTACCCCGTCCCCCAAAACGGACAGCGCGCCCAGTGGGACCGGGCGCTGCGCAAGCTGGGCTGGGCGGCGCAGTTGCATGAAATCGGCAGCCATATCTCCCACAGCGATTACCACAAGCATGGCGCATACATACTGGATAACGCCGATGCATTGGGCTTCGCGGTTGCCGAAATGCAGCGCCTGGGTGTGCTGGTGCTCGGCCACCGTGGGAAACTGCGCAAGATTGAGACCGAACTCGAGGAAGAGAGCTTGCGCATGCAACTGGCCGCCCTGCGCCTGGCCGTGATCCTGTGCCATGCGCGGCGTGACCCGGAGATGCATGACATGGTGTTGCGCCGGGATGCCAGCGGCATGCTGAGCCTGCGCTACCCCGCGGCCTGGGCTTTGAAGTACCCGCAGTCCGCGTATTTGCTGCAAGAAGAAGCCGTGGCGTGGCAGAAAACCGCCTGGACCTTGGACTGCAGCGAAGCCCATAGCTAAACCCCACCCCTTTTCATTTTTTTAGGCCCTCGCACTATGAAAATCACTGTTATCGGAACCGGTTATGTCGGCTTGGTCACAGGCACCTGCCTCGCTGAAGTTGGCAACGATGTGCTGTGTCTGGATATGGACGCAGACAAAATTGCGGGCTTGCGCGAGGGGCGCTTGCCGATTTACGAGCCCGGCCTGGACGACATGGTCGCGCGCAACGTGAAAGCCGGACGGCTGCATTTCACGACCGATCTCGAGGCCGCTGCGCATTTCGGCACCATCCAGTTTATTGCCGTGGGTACGCCCCCCGGGCGAAGATGGCAGCGCGGATACCCAATACGTGGCCGCAGCAGCCCGCAACATCGGGCGCTACATGACCGACTACAAAGTCGTTGTCGACAAGAGCACCGTGCCGGTTGGCACCGCCGATATGGTCCGCGGCGTCATTGAAGAAGAGTTGGCCAAACGGGCGGTGAGCACGCCATTCAGCGTGGTGTCCAACCCCGAGTTCCTGAAAGAAGGCGCGGCGATTGAGGACTTTATGCGCCCGGGCCGCATCGTGATCGGCTGCGACAACCAACAAGCCGAGCTGAATATGCGCGCCTTGTATGCGCCATTTCAGCGCCACCACGACCGTTTGTTTGTCATGGACATCCGCAGTGCCGAACTCACCAAATACGCGGCCAACGCCATGCTGGCCACCCGCATCAGCTTTATGAACGAACTGGCCAATCTGGCCGAGTTGGTGGGTGCCGATATCGAGCAGGTGCGCAAAGGCATCGGCAGCGATCCGCGTATCGGCTACGACTTTTTGTATGCGGGCGCGGGTTATGGCGGTTCCTGCTTTCCCAAGGATGTCAAAGCCCTGATCAAAACCGCGTCGGACAAAGCCGGCATGCAGCTCAAAGTGCTGCATGCGGTTGAAGAGGCCAACGCACAGCAAAAGCATGTGCTGGGCAACAAGGTCAAGAAGCGCTTTGGCGACGATTTGCGCGGCAAACACTTTGCGCTGTGGGGCCTGGCATTCAAGGCCAACACGGACGACATGCGCCAGGCCAGCAGCCTGACCCTGATCGCCGACTTGCTGGCCTGTGGCGCGACCATCGCGGCCTATGACCCGGTCGCTATGGAAAGCGCGCGCGCGGAGATCGGCGAAAAGCCGGGTCTACACATGGTGGAATCCCAAAAGCTGGCCCTGCAAGGCGCTGATGCGCTCATCATCATCACGGAATGGAAAGAGTTCCGCAGCCCCGACTTTGACCACATCAAAGCCAGCCTGAAAACTCCGATCATCTTTGACGGACGCAACCTGTATGACCCGCAATGGGTGCGCTCCCAAGGTTTTGAATACCTGGCCATCGGGCGCTGAATTCACCAAAACGTCATCGTTTTTGTCACGAAAACGCAACGCGAAGTGACTACATTGCGGGCAGAAGGAGAACCCGCATGACCGAATTTTTCAAGCAACTCGCCATTCAGCGCTGGGATGACCACCGCTACTACCACCACAGCCGCATCAACCAGACCCTGCATCTGATCAGCGCTATCAGTTTTGTAGTCGCGTATGCAATGCTGTTCACAGATCCGGCTATCGCAGCCTTGATCGCCTGGCTGGTGTCCATGACCAGCCGCCAGTCGGGTCATTTTTTCTTCGAGCCCAAGGGCTATGACCAAGTCAACCAGGCCACACACGAATACAAGGAAGACATCAAGGTTGGCTACAACCTGCAGCGCAAAGTCGTATTGATGGTGATCTGGGCAGCCGCTCCTCTGGTTTTGCTGGTAGACCCCGCCCTGCAAGGCTGGTTGGAGCCACACACCGACCTGGAGTCGTTTGCGCGTAACACCGGCACGATGTGGCTGGCGGTTGGCGTGGGCGGCTTGCTGTTCCGCACAGTGCATTTGTTCTTCATCAAAGACGTGATGAGCGGTCTGGTCTGGATGACAAAAATCTTGACTGACCCTTTCCATGACATCAAGCTGTACTACAAGGCCCCCTTGGCCCTGATGCGCGGCGAGCTGATCGAGCCACGTGACCTGGCACAGATGGAAGAAGAGCACGGCATGCGCCACGCCTGAGGCGGGCTGCTTTGACCTTATCCGTCAAAAGAAAAGGGGCCGCTTGCGGCCCCTTTTCCATGCCCGAAGGCTGGCGGTCAGCTGAATTTGGCGGCCAGCATCTCCCGCAACACCCGGCGCTTGATCTGCTTGTTGGTCACTGCCGGATCCGCCCAGAACCAGCCATCTGCTTGCATGCTGGCCCAGGCCCGGACAAAGCGCACACACACTTCTTCGAAGTCGGCGTCGCTGTAGTTCAGGCTGAAGATGATGCGCCCGGTACCCACCCAGCTCAGGGCGATGCCCTCCAGGCGCAGGTAGTGCTGGAACAGCCAGTTGTAGCAACCGGGCTGGGTGTACAGAACGGTCCAGACCGAGGACATGGCGGCCACCCGTATCGGAGCTCCCGCCTGGGCCAAGCGGCTGTTCATCAAGGCTTCGCGCTGCGGCCACACGGTATCCAAGGCGGCGTACATCTGCTGCCGTGCGGGGGTTTCGATCTCCCGCAAAAACACGTTCATGGCACCCATGACATAAGGGTGCGAATTGAAAGTGCCGCGGGCAAAACAAATATCCGCCGGAGAGTCGTCACGGAAGCGCTGCATCCAAGCCCGCTTGCCGCACAGAACGCCAATCGGCAATCCGCCGCCCAGAGTTTTCCCATAGGTCACCAGATCGGCCTGCACGCCGAAGTATTCCTGCGCGCCACCTGGGGCCAAACGGAAGCCCAGGAACACTTCATCAAAGATCAGCGCAATACCGCGCGCAGTGCAAATCTCGCGCAACTCGCGCAACCAAGCCGTATAGGCTGCACGATCAAAGTGCGCCTTGCGCGAGCTGTCCAGCAGGCTGGAATCGCTGGGTGCCGCGGCGTTGGGGTGCAAAGCCTGCAGCGGGTTGATCAGCACGCAGGCGATGTCGCTGCGGCTGCGCAGCACCCGCAAAGTGCCCTGGCCCATTTCGGACAAGGTAAAGGTATCGCGCGCGGCCATGGGGTTGCCGATGCCCGGTTGTACGTCACCCCACCAGCCATGGTAGGAGCCACAGAAGCGCACCACTTTGTCGCGCCCGCTGTGGTAGCGCGACAGCCGCACGGCTTGCATCACGGCCTCGGTTCCCGACATGTGGAAGGAAACCTCCTCCATACCGGATATGCGCTTCAAGCGCTCCAGGTTGTCCGCCATGACCGGGTGGTAAGCACCGAGCACCGGGCCGAGATCGCGCACCATTGCCGCGCCCTCTTCAATGCTGCGCTTGTAAAAGTCGTTGCCCAACAAGTTCACGCCGTAGGAACCGGTGAGATCAAAAAAGCGGTTGCCGTCCAAATCAGTGACCGTGACACCTTCCGTGGAGGCCACAAAGGATCCGATCTTCAAGCCCTTGCCCACCAGTTTTTTGAACTGAAAGGGCACGCGGTAGGCGCTGATGAACTGCAGGTCCGACAGCGCGCTCACCACATCGGTGGTGGCGTGCAGGGTCTTGGCGTAGCGGGTTTGGAACTCCTGCACCAAGCGGGCGAAGGCCGCGCGGCGGCGTGCCACCACATCGGGCGGCGCACCATCGACGCCATAGGCCTGCTCTTCATCGTAGGTGTAGCTGGGCAAGAGCGCCGCTACCCGGCGCGCCGTGCGCGGGTGGCCGGCCAGCCCCGGGTGCTTGGCCAGGGACAACTGCACCCGGGCCCGGGCTTTGTTCAGCGTCCACAGCGCAGCTCCCGCGCCGACTCCATAAAGCGCCAATGCGCTTGCTGTCAGTTGCTCATCCATTCAGTTTCTCCATATCAATCAGTAATCTCTCAATATCTCCAAGCCATGACGATCCGCCAAACCATTAAAAATCTGCTGAACCAGGAGGACTTGAACTTCCTGCTGACCAACCGCCTGCCGCGCAAATGGCTGACCGAATTCATGGGGCGCTTCAGCAAAGTCGAACATCCGTGGGTACGCGACGCATCCATCACCATCTGGAAATACTTCTCGGATCTGGACCTCAGCGAAGCGAAAAAAAGCCGCTTCACCAGCATGCACGACTGCTTTACCCGCGAGCTCAAGGACGGCGCGCGGCCCATCGACATGGACCCGGCAGTGATGAGCAGCCCGGTAGACGCGTTTGTGGGCGCGCACGGGCGCATCGAAGCGGGGCAGCTCTTCCAAGCCAAAGGCTTTCCCTACACGCTGACCGATTTGATCGGGGCGAATGAGGACGCCAGTGCCTGGCATCAGGGCTACTTTGTGACACTGCGCCTGAGCTCCAGCATGTACCACCGCTTCCATGCGCCGCAAGACTGCACCGTGGAGCGGGTGCGCTATTTTTCCGGAGACACCTGGAACGTGAACCCGATTGCGCTGAAGCGGGTGGAAAAGTTGTTTTGCAAAAACGAGCGCGCCTTTTTGCGCACCCGGCTCAACAGCGGCCCTTTTGCAGGCCAGACGATTGCGCTGGTGCCGGTGGCGGCGATTCTGGTGGCCAGCATCCGCCTGCATTTTTTGGATGTGCTGTTCCACCTGCGCTACAACGGAGCCAACCCGATTGACTGCGACGCGCACTTCACCAAAGGCCAGGAGATGGGCTGGTTTCAACATGGTTCCACCATCGTGGTCTTGGCACCGCCGGGCTTTCGCCTGGCCTCAAACCTGGACACCGGTAGCCCGGTGAAGATGGGGCAGGCGCTTATGCATGGGGCTGGCTGAGCGCGACAAAGTGCGGCGCGGACGCAGTAAAGCTGTGTCCATTGGCCACCAGCGCCTGCTGCAATACCGCGACGAAGTTGTCGTACACGCGATCCCAGGCCAGGTGCGCCACACTCCCGGCAGCCGCACCGCGGATGTGCGCCATCGCCGCTGGATCTATCGCCAGAGTGCGCACTGCTTGCAGAAAATCGGCGTCCTGGTCACCGCGTACCAATACGCCGTTGACGCCGGTTTGGATCAGCTCCAAGGCCGCCCCATACGCAAACGCCACCACAGCAAGACCGCTGGCCAGAGCCTCTGGCACCACATTGCCGTAGGTTTCGGTCAGGCTGGGGAACAGGAACACATCGGCTGAGGCGTAGTGCGCGCCCAGGTCGTCGCCCCGGCGCATACCGGCAAACACGGCCTCTGGGCAGGCGTCTTGAATCGCTTGACGGGCCGGTCCGTCGCCGACGAACACCAATTTCGCATGAGGGTACGTCGCCTGCAGAGCGCGAAAGCCCGACAAGACCAGGCCCACATTTTTCTCTTTGGCGATGCGACCGACGTGGAGCACCGCCAGATCGTTAGGGCCCAGGCCCCATGCCGCCCGCAGGCTTTGGGAGCGGCGCGCCGGGCTGAACTGATGCAGATCCACGCCGCGCGAGACCACCCGCAGGTTCTGGTAGCCCCGGCGCTGAAGACTATCGGCGAGCGCAGCCGTCGGCACCATGGTCGCCATGGTGCGGTTGTGCAGTTTGCGCAGGTAGCCTTCAATCGGGCGCTTGAGCAAACCCAGGCCGTAATGGCTGGAGTAGCTGTGGAAATTGGTGTGGAAAGAGCTGGTGACCGCGATGTGCATTTTGCGGGCGGCTGCCACTGCAGACCATCCCAAAGGTCCTTCGGTCACCACATGGACGACGTCGGGCCGCTTCTCGGTCCAGAGGCGCACCAAGCGGTTCTTGGCCGGTAAGCCAAAACGCAGTTCACCGTAATTGGGCAGGGCCGCGCCGCGCGCCAAGACCTCCTCCATGTCCTCCCGAATCAGACCACTTTCGCGTGCCTGCCGGGGCCGCACTACCTGCACCAGGTGGCCGCGTGCAATCAGGCCTTGCACGATGCGCCCCAAGGTCATGGCCACGCCGTTGACTTCGGGTGGGAAGGTTTCTGTGACGACGGCGATGCGCAGGCTGGGCGAGCGGCCTTCAAAAGACTCAATCAGAATGTCATCTTCCATGCCGCTAGCGTAAAAAAATATGGTGACTTTTTAGCGACTTTTCGATGAATATTCCATGACCTCAGGTCAAGCTGCAAGCACTGCGCGGATCAAGCTCCCGGTGGCGCTTGGTGGAGGTAGCGGCGTTTGGCAAACCAGACCAGTCCCATGGTCGCGCTGACGGTTGCCCCAAAAGCCAGCACCAGTGCAGAAACGCTGATATCCGCCAACGTCGCCAGCGCGTACAGGATCAGCATCAACAAAATACCGGCGTTTTCGTTGAAGCCCTGTACCGCCACCGACCGCCCTGCCGTCAACAGGGTGCAGCCGCGCAACTGCAGCAGGGCGTTCATGGGCACCACAAAGAAGCCGGCTAAGGCGCCCACGCAAACCAAAAGCACGGCAGCCGCCGTAACGGTATGTACAAACAACATCAGCGGGATGGACAAACCCAGCACAACGCCCATCGGCAACAGGCGCGCCGCATGCCGCATGCTGACCCAGCGACTGGCCAGCGCCGCGCCAGCCACAATGCCCACCGCGCTCATGCCCTGCAAGTACGAAGCCTGGCTCAAAGGCAGCGCCAGCGCCTCGGTGGCCCAGCGCAGTACCACCAGTTGCAGGGTAGCGCCCACACCCCAGAGCAAGGTGGTGGCCGCGAGCGAAAGGCCGCCCAAGGCGTCGCCCCACAGGGTTCGGTTTTCCTGCAAAAACGAACGCCACAAGGCAAGCAGTTGCCATGGCCTGGGCGCGTAACGGGCACGGCTGTCGGCCAAGCCCACGCTCAAGAGCGTGGCCCCGGCATGCAGACCCACCACGACCAAGACACCGGCTGTCAAAGCGGAAGGCTCGCCAGTTGGCCCTGGCATCCAGCCCCAGTTCGCCAAACCGGACATGGCCGGGCTGACCAGAAAACCACCCAACACCACGCCAAACACCACTGCACTCACGGTCACCGCCTCAAAGTAGCCGTTGGCACGCACCAGGGCAGAACCAGGCACCAGCTCGGTCACCAAGCCATATTTGGCTGGCGCATAAAAAGCCGCGCCCACGCCAGCCAGACCAATCGTCAGCACCGGATCCAGGCCGACAAGCAAGAGCGCGATCGCGCCGCACTTGAAAGCGTTAGAGGCCAGCATCACCCGCCCTTTTTGAAAGGCATCGGCAACCGGCCCGACGAAGGGTGCCAGTGCCACATAAAAAAAAGTGGCGCTGACTTTGAGTAGGGGTATCAGCCAAGCGGCCCCGTCCAACTCGATCACACGGGCGATGGCAACGATCAGAAACGCGTTGTCAGCCAGCGTCGACAAGAGCTGCACCACCAGCACACGGTAAAACGCAAAGCCCAGGGGTGGGCTGCGATCGGGCGAATCAGGCATGCGCTGCTTCTACCAGCGGCGCGTGAAACCCCTATGTCAGGCGGACAACGGGCGAGCGCCCCTTACAGCATGTCGGGCGACTGCACGCTCACCACAGCAGTTTGGGGGCCAAACTCGCGCTCGCGCAAGCGCAGCCACCAGACCGCACCTTTTTTCACGGCAAGTTCTTCGGCGCCTGTGCCCAGCAAGCGCGCCAGCGTCAAACCCAAAGTCGGCTGATGGCCCACAACCAGGTGGCAGCCCTTGCCGTGGGGCCACTGCACGAGGTTTAGCAAAGCGTCCACATCAGCGTCAGGTGCCAGCGCGGGTACGGTTTTGAACTTGCGCTGCAGCGGTACAACCGTCTGCTGTGTGCGCAACGCCGGACTGACCCAAACGCGCGCACCCTCGGGCAAATGCCGATCCAGCCACGCTGCCATGCGCACGGCCTGGCGTTCGCCCCGGGGGGTCAGACCGCGCTGCAAGTCTTCTAGATTGCCTTCGCGTTCCACTGCCTCTGCGTGCCGCCATAAAACCAGGTCCACGGCTGCTCCTCGACTCAGGACAAGGCGCCGTAGCGCATCATCAAAGCATGTTGGACACTGTGAGCGCCCGCCGTTTTACCCACCGGCAGATAGCTCCCGTCAGCTTGCATGTCCCAGGCATCCACCCCGTCGTGCAAATACGCCAGCAGGCATTCATCGACCAGGCGCTGGCGCAAGGCAGGGTTGGTCACCGGCCAGCAGACTTCCACCCGCCGGACCATATTGCGGTTCATCCAGTCGGCGCTGGACAGGTACAGCTCCTCGACCTCGCCCATACGAAAGTAAAAAACCCGGGAGTGCTCCAGAAACCGTCCAATCACCGAGCGCACGCGGATGTTGTCGGTCTGGCCCGGCAATCGGGCCGGCAGCATGCAGGCACCGCGCACCAGCAAATCGATCTTGACACCGTATTGACCGGCCCTGATCAGGCTGCGGATCAAGAGCTCATCGGTCAGCGCATTCATTTTCAAGACAATGCGCGCGCTCTTGCCCGCGCGTGCGCTGGCGCCCAGCGCCCCGATTTTTGCCAGCAGTTGGCTATGCAGAAAAAAGGGCGCTACCAGCATTTTTTGCATGCGCGGTAACTTGCTTTGGCTTGCCAGATGCAAGAACACCTGCTCAGCGTCCCTGGTGAGCTCGGGGTCGGCGGTGAAATGGCTGATGTCGGTGTACAGGCGCGCGGTGCGCGGGTTGTAGTTGCCGGTGGACAGGTGCAGGTAGCGCCGCATGGTGCGTCCTTCGCGGCGGGTGATCAACAGCATCTTGGCGTGGGTTTTAAGACCCACTACGCCATAGACCACCTGGGCACCGATGGACTCCAGCATCTCGGACCAGTTGATGTTCGCTTCCTCATCAAAGCGGGCTTTCAACTCGACAACCACCATCACCTCTTTGCCCCGGCGCACCGCCTCCCGCAGCAAATCCATCATCTGCGGATCCGAGCCGGTCCGGTAAATCGTTTGCTTGATCGCCAGCACCTGCGGGTCATGCACCGCTTCGCGCAAAAACTCCAGTAGCAGGTCAAAGCGTTCAAAGGGTTGGTGGACCAGCACATCACCTTTTTGCAAACGGGACAACATGGACGCCGATCCATGCTGCCCATGCGCGCGATTCGGCTGGTAGGCCGGGAAGCACAAGGCAGGCCGTTCGGCCAAATCGATCAGCTGGCTCAGGCGCACCAGATTGACTGGGCCATGGGCGTGGTACGCGGCGCTGGCCGGCAAGTTGAACTGCTTGAGCAGGAATTCGCTGAGGGTCTTGGAGCATTCGGCCGACACCTCCAGGCGCACCGCCTGGCCGAAATTGCGGTGCACCAGCCCCTCGCGCAAAGCGGTACGCAGATTGTCCACATCGTTTTCATCCACCGCCAGATCCGAATTGCGGGTCACCCGGAACTGTGAAAACTCCAGCATCTTGCGCCCGGGGAACAGGGTCTCGATTTGTGCCCGGATCACGCTGGAGAGCAATACAAAGCCGCTGTAGTCGCCCGTGAGTTTTTCCGGCAGCTTGATCACCCGGGGCAAAGCACGCGGGACCCGCACGATCGCAATTTCGTTTTCGCGCCCGAAGGCATCATGCCCGCCCTAAGCGGACGATGAAATTGAGAGACTTGTTAGCCACCTGCGGGAAGGGATGCGAGGGGTCCAAACCCACCGGGATTAGCATGGGCCGCACCTGGCGCTCGAAATACTGCTGAACCCAGACCCGCTGCGCGGGTCCGCGCTCGTGGTGCGACAAAAGCCGCAGTCCCTGCGCGGTCAAGGCCGGGAGCAACTGGTGGTTGTAGATGCGGTACTGGCGCTGGACCGTATCGTGCAGAAGTTCAGCGAGCTTCTCGAAACTCTCCTCGCTGTAAGACCCGCTATGGTCATGGGCCTTGGCGGCACTCAGGTGCAGCTCGGCGCGCACCTCGAAAAATTCATCGAGGTTGGACGAGACGATGCACAAGAACCGCAGTCGCTCCAGCAGCGGAACATCTTCGCGCTCAGCCCAGGCCAAAACCCGCAGGTTGAAGTCCAGCAAACCCTGGTCGCGGTCCAGCAGCGCCAAGGGTTTGGTTGACTTTGACTTGGCCGCGGAATCCTGGGGGTGCATAACAGCAGTGAATGACGTTTATGCACCATGATAAAGCCAGACTCGGGCTCGGCCCCCGCTACCCGATACCTCCCCCATCCGGGGTATCAACCCTGAGCCAAAGCACCGGTTTGGCAGGCGCCACGAAATAGCTGGGGCACTGGTAGCGGGCAATGTCATGCGCATGCAGCGGAAAACTGCCGCAATTGGACATGCGCCGCAAAAATGATTGGTAAATGCCGCACTGGAACTTGTCCTCGCCCACAGGCTCCAAGAAGGCGCAGCGCTTGTTCAGGCAGCAGTTGCCGCACTGCACGCATTCGCCCTCAATCGTGTCCGGCACCTGCTTGACCTGCAAGAACACATCGCTGAGGTAGTGACGTACCGGCCCTTCGCGCAGGGCGTCAAAGTGCACCGAGAATTTGCCCACATAGTGGCGGTATTGCCGGACATAACGCAGATCGCGTAGCAAGATACCCATGATGACCGGCATAGCCGGAACCAGCATGCGAAAGCCAAAATTCATGACGCCGGCCAGCGCCACCGACAGGTGCGCGCGCCATAGCAGGCCGGGCTGGGGAAGGGTGAAGCCGCTTCGCACGGGCTTATCCCAACTGCGGCGCAAGCGCCACACGCGCCATGGTCTGGCTGAAGTGCGCCAGCCCGGCGGTCGGCGCACCCGGCACCTTGGCCAGGTCATCGTAGCGACGCAGACGCACCGCCTCTTGGCAGAAGGGCAGTGCCTCAAAGGCATGAACCTGCGCTGCATCAAAAGCGCCGCCCTGCAAAACCAGGCTGTGCTTGGAAGCCGGCGACAAAGCTTCCCAGTACGCCGCGTCTACCGCGCACAGGTAGCGCTTGGCGTCCACGTGCAGCTTGATCGGTTCCAGCACCGCGTCAGGAAACAGGCTGCGCAGAAAAGGCAGGGCTACGTACTGGTGCAAATCGTCTTTTACAGGCAAGGCTGGATCGCCCTCGTCCGCATGTTTGTCCATGGGCTGGTTGGTACCGACGATATGACCCATGTCATGCAAGAGCGCCGCCACCACGGTGCTCTCGGTCTCGCCCGCGGCCTCGGCCAATTGGGCGCATTGCAGTGCGTGGTCGAGCTGGCTGACCGCTTCTTGACCGTACCAGGTCGTGGCGCGGCTGCTCAACAGTTGCTCAATCTCAGGGATGCTCAGCGACATATGGTTTCCTCCTTATAGCTGTCAGTATTCAAAGCGCCCGCGCGCCAATGATGGAGAAGCGCAAGCGGGCACAGCCCCAGTCAATCAGCGATACCGTGGCCAAAATCAGCAAAATCACAAAGGACATCTGCTGCAATTCGAGGGTTCGGATTTGCTCCGACAAAATCAAACCAATGCCACCCGCGCCCACAATGCCGATGATGGAGGCGCTGCGGGTGTTGGACTCAAACGCATACAGAACCTGGCTCAAGAGCACCGGCAGCAATTGCGGCAAGATCCCGAATCGAACAGCTGCCACGGACGAGCCTCCTGTAGAAAGAACACCCTCTACCGGCTTATCGTCAGCCGCCTCTATCGCTTCGGAAAACAGTTTGCCAAAGATGCCCAAGTCCGACATGAACAAAGCCAACACGCCGGCAAATGGCCCCAAGCCAACCACGTTGATCCAGATCAGCGCCCAGATCAGAATGTCCACGCCGCGCAAGGTGTCAAAACTGCGCCGGGCGAAAAATTGCACGACTCCGATTGATGGTGGTATTGCGTGCGGCCAGAAAGCCCAGCGGAAAGGCGGCGATGGCGGCCATGAGTGTTCCCAGCAGCGCGATGGCCAGCGTCTCCAGCATGGCATAAGCGTACACGCCAGCGAGGTGCCAACTGCCGGGATCCGGCGGGAACATCAGCAGACCATGGAGCCCAGCTCGCCCAGGCCGCCTATGATGCGCGCGTACGACATGTCCAGGCTGTACACGCCATAGGCAAAAATCAGTACGGCCAAAAGTACAAGCAGGAACGGCAGGGATGCGCCCTTGGTACAACGCTTGGAAATGCTGGGGGTAGCGCGCGCGCAAGGCATTCTTGCGCCTGGGTGTGGACAGTGCTCATCCCGCGCGCTCCTCGCCCAACAGACGGTGGCGTACGCGTTCGGTAACCGCGTCGATCACCATGACGGTGGCGATGATCAACACCAACAAGGCGCTCACGTCGGCGTAGTAGAACTTGCGTATCACTTCCAGCAGCGTCTGCCCAATGCCGCCCGCACCAACAAAACCCAACACGGCTGCGCCGCGCACATTGATTTCAAAACGCAACAAGGCGTAGCTGGCGAAGTTGGAGGCCACCTGCGGCAGCACAGCAAAACGCACCTTCTGCAGCCAGCTGCCGCCAGCGGCCAGCACGCCATCTACAGGCTTCATGTCCACGTTTTCCACGACCTCGGCAAACAATTTACCCAGGGCACCGGTGGTGTGGATAGCCAGCGCCAAAATGCCAGGCAGTGGGCCCAGGCTAAAAGCGACCACAAAAATCAGCGCAAAAACGATCTCGGGCACGGTGCGCGAAAACTCCAGCAGGCGCCGTGTGGCAAATACCAACCACGGTGTTAGTAGGTGATGTTTTTGCTGGCCAGAAAGCACAGCACCAGCGCAGCAGCCAGCACCCAGTACGGTGCCCACATAGGCCATCAACAAGGTCTCGCCCATCAGGGCCAGCCATTTTTTCCAGCCCCAAAACCACTCCACCGGGTCGCTGAGCACCCACTGCCCGTTTTCCAGGTGGGCGATGCGGTAGAAGTAGCTGGTAAAAGCTGCCAATATTGTCAAAAAACTT
The DNA here is from genome assembly GCA_964203415.1 of Rhodoferax sp. Lineage (GTDB taxonomy): Bacteria > Pseudomonadota > Gammaproteobacteria > Burkholderiales > Burkholderiaceae_C > Allorhodoferax. Next base: position 100,217 of record CAXNME010000001.1, on the reverse strand, counting down.
GGAAGCCGATATCTCGGCGATGTGTCCTGCGAAGAGGACGCAGACGCCGAGCACCAGCAAGCCCAGCCAAATCTGGCGGCGTTTGGCCGCCACCGCTTGCGCGTAGGCTTGGCTTGCTGGTGCTCGGCGAATTCACGCTTGCTTACTTCTTGCGCAGGTGTGTCAACGAACTTGTTCGAGCTCAACGACGGGCAGATAAGCTTCGTGCGTGACAGGCTGCGAAGGGCTCGTTTTTGCCGTCAGACAATTTGTCAAAAGCGGCTTTGTCCTTGGTGGGGGCATCAAAGAAAGCCTGTTCGATCTTCTTCTTCAGATCAGCGGGCAGGCTGTCCAGGTAGGCAACCGGCGAGTTCACGATCTGATCTGACTTGTAAGATCATGCGGAAGTCTTCCTTCTTGACCATGCCCTTGTCGACCATGCGGATCAATTCGGAGTCGTTCTCGTTATTCCACCAGTTGGCGGCCACATCCACCGTGCCTTGGCTCAAGCGCCATCACGGCGTTGACGTGGCTGCCGGTGTAAACCACTTTGCCGAAAAACTCATCAGGGTTGATGCCTCATTTTGTCCAAAGCAAAGCGGGGAACGTTGTTGCCCGAGGTGGAGTTGGGATCGACCAAACCAATATTCTTGCCCTTGAGGTCTGCAATTGTTTTGTAAGGCGAATTGGCCTTTACGTAAAACACCGCGTGGTAGCCTTTAACGCCGCCCTTGTGCACTTCAATGGCAAAGGGCGTTATCTTGACACCGATCATGCGGGCGCGGGCATAAGAGGCTGGGCCATAGAAAGCGATATGAATTTGCTCGGCGCGCTGGCCTTCGATCACGGCGGCGTAGTCACCGGCAATACGCAGTTTGACTGGAACACCGATTTCACGGCGACAGGTACGCGACGAAGTCACCATAGCGCTCGGTCACCATGGGCAGCGTTTTCAGCAGGAATGCTGAAGCAAACACCAATTCAGGGTATTTGGCTTTCCAGTCTTGGGCTTGGGCCGAAGCCATCAGGGCGCTGGAGGCGGCGAGTGCGAGGAGTACGCGGCGATTGAACATGAAAATTCCTTTTACGAAGTTGGGGGGAGAGAGGAGAGGACGAGAACGGGGGAACCAGGGACAAATACGCAAATCAATGTGCCAATGCGACCTTGGCAAAGGGCAGCACCACGCCTAGCGGGCCGTCATGCGGTGTTGAGGCGGCCTGTACCCCAAGCGCCTCAATCCCGTACAGCTCACTAACGAGATCCTCGGTCAGCGCAGCGGGCACGCCGTCAAACACAATACGGCCGGCTGTCATGCCGACCAAGCGCTGGCAGTAGCTGCGGGCGATATCCAGCGAATGCAAATTGCACAAAACCGTGATGCCCAGGTCGCGGTTGATGGCCGCCAAAGCGTCCATGACCAACTGGGTGTTGCGCGGGTCCAATGACGCAATAGGCTCGTCAGCGAGGATGATTTTCGGTTGCTGCATCAGCGCGCGGCAGATGGCAACCCGCTGCTGCTGTCCGCCCGACAACTGGTCGCAGCGCTGGGCTGCGAAGTCGGCCATACCGAAGCGGTCCAGGGTCTCCAAGGCAGCCAGCTTGTCGGCCTGGCTCCAAACCGAGAGCAGCGCGCGCCAGGTCGGAACCGAGGTCAAACGCCCCATCAGCACATTGGTCAGAACGTCCAAGCGCCCCACCAAGTTGAACTGCTGAAAAACCATGGCGCAGTCGCGGCGCCATTCGCGCAGTGCACGGCCCTCGAGCGCGGTGACCTGCGTGGCGTCGTAGCGCACGCTTCCGTCCGTAGGCTCATTGAGGCGGTTGATCAGGCGCAGCAGCGTGGACTTGCCAGCTCCGGAGCGGCCGATGATGCCTACAAACTCACCCCCACCTACCGTCAGCGATACGCTATCGACGGCCAAGGTAGAGCCAAATTGCTTGCTCAGGTTCTGGATGACAAGGGTGTTCATAGCAAGGTGGGAAGTGAACCTGCATAAACGCAGGAACTTCGCGGAGCTTAGAAACGCTTCGTGTCAGTAACTTGACTAAAAAATGACAGTTACAAGACCATCACCGCTGCGCGACTAGGCGACCCGCACGCCGCCGCGCCAGACCGCACGCACCACGCCCTGTTGGCGTCCGTCCGCAAGTTTCACCAGCCGAACCTGGATCAGATCGGCGCGCAAGCCCTGGGCGATCTGGCCCCGGTCATGCAAGCCAATGCAGGTTGCCGGATTGCGCGTCACCAGTGCCACCGCTTGGGGCAGGCTCAAACCGGCGGTTTCGGTCAGCCGCAGCGTGGCCGACAGCAGGCTGCCCGGCACGTAATCGGAGGACAAGATATCCATCAACCCCAGGCGTGCCAGCTCAATCGCCGACACATTGCCCGAATGGGAACCCCCACGCACCACATTGGGCCCGCCCATGATGGTCACCATGCCGCGTGCGTGCGCGGCCTGTGCAGCAGCCACGGTCGTTGGAAATTCGCTCACGGTAGCGCCTTCCGCGTGGGCCTCTTCCACGTGCGCCACGGTGGTGTCGTCGTGGCTGGCCAGCGCGATGCCATGCTCTTTGCAATAGGCGGTGAAATAGGCCCGGTGCGGTTGCGCGTAGCGCACCTGGTCTTCGCGCGCCTGGGCTACGCGAGCCTCAAATTTGGCTTGGCTCCAGCCCTTCTTGCCGCTGAAATAAATCCAGGCGTGTTCGATGTTTTCCCATTGGCGCTGGCCCGGCGTGTGGTCCATGAGGGAGATCATGCGCACCATAGGGTTGTCTTTGAAGGGCTCGAACAGTGACAAGGTGTTGGGCGCTGGCAGTTCGCAACGCACATGCAGCAGATGATCGGCGCGCAGCAGGCCGCGCTGGCTGAACTCGGCAATATGGTCGAGCACGGTGTCCCATTCGCTGCCGCGTACGCTCTCCGGGTCGGCCTCACCCACGCCCAGGGCGTCGAGCACGGTGGTGATGCCGGAGGACGCAATTTCTGCGTCGTGCGCCAGCAGCGCGGGCGCGTCGTCCCAGCGCACTGCGGGGCGCGGCATCAAATGCCGCTCAAAGTTATCCGTATGCACCTCCACCATGCCGGGCCAGAGGTAGTCGCCTTCCAAATCGATACCGCCGGGCAGGCTGCTCGTGCCGGCGTCGACGCTTTGGATCAGTGCGCCATTCGTATGTACGCTGCCATGCACGACTTCATCGGCTAAGACCAGCTGGGCGTTGGTGAAAAATGTCATAACGGGCTTGCGGTAAAGGTAGAAGGATTAAGGGGATGGCGCTTGCATGGCCACGCTGCGCGAAGCCACAGCCGCCGCCACTTCCGGGTCGTGGAAGATGCCCACAATGCCCACGCCCTGCTCGCGGGCCGCGCGGATGAGTTCAATCACCGTGGCGGTATTCAGCGGGTCCAGCGAGGCTGTCGGCTCATCGAGCAAGAGCAGCGGGCGGGTACGGATGAAGCTGCGGGCAATATTGATGCGCTGCTGCTCGCCACCCGAAAAAGTGGCCGGTGGGAGCTGCCACAGAGAAGCCGGAATCCGCAGGCGTTCCAACCAGCGCCCGGCTTCGGCGCGTGCGGCGTCCAATTCCATCCGCGGGTGTCCGTCTGGCCCACGCTCCAGCAGAGGCTCTGCCACCACATCGATAGCGGACACACGGGGGATCACCCGCAAAAACTGGCTGACATAGCCCACTGCGCTGGCGCGCAGTTGCACGATTTCGCGCGGGCTGGCCTGGGTGATGTCCACCATGTTGCCGTCTGCTGCGCGAAGGGCTATGCGCCCGGCGCTGGCCTGGTAGTTGCCAAACGCCAGTTTGAGAACCGTGCTTTTCCCCATGCCGGACGGGCCGCTCAAACGCACGCATTCACCCGGCAAGACGCGCAAGCTGAAATCGTGCAACACGTGCAGCACGGTCTGGTTTTGCAGGTGCAGCACAAAGCGCTTGTGTACGCCTTCCATCTCCAGCAAGGGCGTCATCGCGTTCATGGCGGCAGCACCGAAGAAACCAGCAATTGGGTGTAGGGGTGCTGCGGGTCGTCCAGCACCTGGTCGGTCAAGCCCGACTCCACGGCGTAGCCGCCCTGCATCACCACCATGCGCTGGGCCAGCAAGCGCGCCACCGCCAGATCGTGGGTGACGATGATGGCGGCCAGCTCCATCTGCCGGGTGAGCATGCGCAACATATCGAGCAAGCGGGCCTGCACCGACACATCCAGCCCGGAGGTCGGCTCGTCCATGAACACCAGACGCGGCGCGGTGATCAGGTTGCGGGCGATTTGCAGGCGCTGGCGCATGCCACCGGAGAAGGTATCGGGCCGGTCATCGATGCGGGTCGGGTCGATCTCGACCCGCTCCAACCAATCAGCTGCCTGCGCCCGAAGACGCCCGTAGTGGCGCTGGCCCAAGGCCATCAGGCGCTCGCTGACGTTGGCGCCCGCCGACACATTCATGCGCAAACCGTCGGCGGCGTTTTGGTGCACAAAGCCCCAGTCGGTGCGCGCCAGCAGACGGCGCTGGGCTTCGGTCATGGCGTAAATATCGGCCAGCTCCCCCGCACCATCCGGACCCTGTCGCACGGCGAATTCCACGGTTCCACCCACCGGCGCATGGCGCGCCGCGACCGCGTTGAGCAAGGTGGATTTGCCCGAGCCGGACTCGCCCACCACCGCCAGCACTTCGCCGGGCCACAGATCGAACGAGATGCCACGCACCACTTCCCGCGCGCCGTAAGCGCAGCGCAGATCCCGTACGCGCAGCAATGGCTCGTGGTTCATGGTGATGGGGCGGCCGATGCGCCAGCTGCCTGGGTTTTGGCGCAGTAATCGGAGTCGGAGCACACAAACAGGCGGCCGCCCTGGTCGTCGATGATGACCTCGTCCAGAAAGCTGTCGCGCGCGCCGCAGATGCCACAGGGCTGCTCCCAGCGTTGTACCGAAAAGGGGTGGTCTTCAAAGCCCAAACTCTCCACGCTGGTGTAGGGCGGTACCGCGTAAATGCGCTTCTCGCGGCCTGCGCCAAAGAGCTGCAGCGCCGGGTTCATGTGCATCTTGGGGTTGTCGAACTTGGGGATGGGCGACGGCGCCATGATGTAGCGGCCATTGACCAAAACGGGGTAGTCGTAAGTGGTGGCAATTTGCCCGAAGTGCGCCAGGTCTTCGTAGAGGTTGACATGCATGAGGCCGTATTCCTGCAAGGCGTGCAGCTTGCGGGTCTCCACTTCCAGCGGCTCCAAATGCTGCATGGGCTCGGGAACGGGCACCTGGTAAACCAGGATTTGCCCCTCGCGCATCGGTGTCTCCGGTATGCGGTGGCGGGTCTGGATGATGCTGGCCGCCGTGGTGTCGGTAGTCACCTCCACGCCGGTGGTGCGCTGGAAAAAACGGCGGATATTGACCGCGTTCACGGTGTCGTCCGAGCCCTGGTCAATGACTTTGAGCACGTCGCTCGCGCCGATGATGGACGCCGTGACCTGGATACCGCCCGTGCCCCAGCCGTAGGGCAGTGGCATTTCGCGCGAGCCAAAGGGAACCTGGTAGCCGGGAATCGCCACGGCCTTCAAAATGGCCCGGCGGATCATGCGCTTGGTGCGCTCGTCCAAATACGCAAAGTGGATGTGTGGATCACGCATGGGTGCCATCCTCCGGGTCCGGGGCCGCGCCCGTGTCCTGGTGCGTGATGGCCTTGCGCATCTTGCGCACCAGTTCCAGCTCGGACTGGAAGTCCACGTAGTGCGGCAGTTTCAGATGCTGCACAAAACCGGAGGACTCCAAGCTGTCGCTGTGCGACATCACAAACTCGGGCATTTGCGCGGGGGCCGTGACCTCTTCGCCCAGCTCCTGCGCACGCAGCGCCCGGTCCACCAGGCTCATGGCCATGGCCTTGCGCTCGCTGTGGCCAAAGGCCAGGCCGTAACCGCGGGTGAACTGCGGCGGCTCGGTGTGGCTGCCCTTGAACTGGTTCACCATTTGGCATTCGGTCACGGCGACGTCGCCCAAAGAAATTTCAAAGCCCAGCTCTTCGGGAACCAGGCACAGCTCGACCGTGCCAAAACGGATTTCGCCCACAAAAGGGTGGCTCTCGGCGTAACCGCGCTGGGTGGAATAGGCCATGGCGAGCAAAAAGCCTTCGTCGGCGCGGGCCAGGTTCTGCAAGCGCGCACTGCGGTCAGCGGGGAAGCGCAGCGGCTGGCGGGTCAGGTCAAAGGGCTCGGGGTCGCCGTCGGGAACCGCTTGGTCTTCCACCAGACCTTCGTGGTTGAGCAGGTCGATCACGCGCGGAGCGGCTTCAGATGACGTCGGTACGCGCGCGTGGGCGGGTCGGCAGCGGGCTCGGCACCGGTCGCCAAAAGGCTGAAATCCAGCAAGCGTTGTGTGTAGTCGTAAGTCGGCCCCAGCAACTGGCCGCCGGGCAGGTCTTTGAAGGTGGCCGACACCCGCCGCGAGAGCACCATGCGACCGGTGTCGATGGCCTCGGTGTAAGCCAGTCTGGGCAGGGTGGCGCGGTAGGCGCGCAGCAGAAAAATCGCCTCGACCAGATCGCCCGCACTTTGCTTGATCGCCAGCGCCGCGAGTTCGGGGTCATAGACCGAGCCCTCGGTCATCACCCGGTCTACGGCCAGGCGCAGTTGCTGGGTGATGTGGTCGATGCTGAGTTCCGCGACCGCAGGGTCACCGCGGCGCTGCTGGGCCAGCAGGCGGTAGCTGTTGAGGATGGCGGCCTCACCACCTTTGACGGCTACGTACATGTCGTGGCTCCCTGCGCCGCGCATCTGCCAAGCGCACACTGCGCGGGAAGCCCAACACGGCATCCCCAGCGCAGAAAAACATATCGACGCCACACGGGGCATGCGCTTGCATGGCGTGGTGCTGCTGCACAAAGCCGGCGTCCATACCGTCCACGGCCAGGGTGAGTACATCGCGCACGCCCGGGCCACGCAATGAGACGGCGTCGACCTCTGTATCCGCAGCAGCGCGCCAAGTGGTGACGTCAAGCACGCAAGTCGCCGATTGGTCGGGGTATTCGGCGCTGCCCTGCTTCAATTGGTGCAGCGGCGGCAGTTCGGCGATCGAGGCGGCCCAGACAAAGTCGGCCTTGGAACAATCCTGCACCATCTGGCAACCGGTGTGGAAGCGCAACCAGGCCGCAGCGGGCCCATTCGCCAAGGTAGGCGAGAGCCAGAGCGCGCAGTCCTGGTCCAGCAAGGCCAGTAACAGGCTCGCTGCAGCGGCATGGGTGCCGGGCGTTGGCGATACCAGCGAAGCCGCCGGTATAGCGATGGGCGTTCCCGGCCGCGCCATCGCATCCAGCGCGCTGCGGAACACGGCCTGGCTCTGCGCGGTGGAATCGGCAAAGCCCGGCGCCATGTCCTGGAGTGACAGCACGCTCATGGGGCATCCTCCTCATCGCCGCGGTCGGAACCGGTTTCGCGCGCTACGGTGAAAAACTCGACCCGGGTCGATTGGGTTTGCGCCTGGTGCAAGGCAGATGCTTGCGCTTGCTGCTGGGCCAGGGGCGCGATCAACAAGGCATGCCAATGGGCGTGTAGCTTGGCTTCCTGCAGCAGCGCATCGGCCAAGGCCACCAAAAGCGCCTGCCGATGGGAGCAGCCCAGTACATAGCCCACACCGACCTGCTGCGTGCCAGTCAAGGCGGCGTCAGGCCGGATCACGCAGCGGGTGACCGTCGCCTCCCCCAGGTTAAAGCGCTGTCCGGTTCCGCCGGCCCGGGCGCGTACCATCACCAGACCGGTTTCAGCGGGGCGCAACCACTGGTGCGAACCCTGAGCCAAGTCGGCCAGGTGCTGCTCCAGAAAATCTGCGGGGGCGCGGGCCAGGACGGCGAGCCAGTGCTGCCGTGGTGCGTTGTCAGACATGGCCGTATCGGTCACCCTGTATGACCCCGTTGGGCTGGTGCATACGGCGTCATGCGTTTGAAATTTTCAACATTTAAGGTCGGAGACTAAACAGAAAATATGTCTTTTGGGTGACGTTATCGCGTCCAATCAGCCCGGCAAGACCCCACGTAATCGCAGCCTGCGCGCTGAACATGCACCATGTTGGACACCGCCATCTACCGCCACGCCGCCTACTACGCACCCCCCCAGCACGCGCGTTTGGCACAGTTGGGTGCGCAATGGCTGGGGCGTTGTGCGCAGAGCAAGTCTGCCGTGCCGCAACCGGATTTTCCGCACATTTCTGCGGCGGCGCTGCGCGAGTACACCGCCGCAGCCGCCCGCTACGGATGGCATGCCACCCTGAAAGCGCCTTTTGCGCTGCAATCGTGGCCTGGACAATCGCTGCGATCCCCGCCGCATTCAAGGCCCTGGCGCAGAGCCGAGACGGCCCTCACGCTACCGCCTTTGGCTCTGCGCAACATGGGCGACTACCTGGCGCTTGTACCCGATGGCCGCTAGCGGCGCCTTGCAGGATCTGGCCTTTGACTGCGTGCGCGCACTGCATCCCCTTGGCCAAGCCACTCAGCGACGAACAGATTGCCCAACGCCGCCGCACGCCGCTCACCCCCGCGCAAGACACGATGTTGCTGCAATGGGGCTATCCCTTTGTGGGTGATGCGTTCCAATGGCACATGACGCTGACCGGCTCGCTCCAAGGACTGGCGCAGAGCGAGGTACATAAGCTGTGGGAGGCCGCGATGGATTGGTTTGGCCCCGTGTTGAACGACCCGATCGAACTCGACGCCATCTGCTGGTTTGTAGAGCCGGTGGCTGGCGGCGATTTTTATGAAGCCCAGCGTTTTGCGTTGGGACGCGCATGAGCCAGGGCCTGATTTACATGGTGGGGCCTTCCGGGGTGGGCAAGGACAGCTTGCTGGCCTGGTTGTCGCAACGTCCGCACACCGATCTGCCGGTGCCGCTGCACATTGCGCGCCGCTCCATCACCCGACCGGAGGACGGTGGCACTGAGGCGCATGAACCGCTGACGGAACAAGCGTTTTCCGAGCTGGAAGCGGGCGGTGGTTTCGCCATGCATTGGGCAGCCAACGGCTTGCGTTACGGGATACGCCACGCCGAACTCGCGGCCCTGGAACACGGGCACTGGGTTTTGGTGAACGGCTCGCGGGCTTATGTTGTGCACCTGCGGCGGGATTGGCCTGGTGCATCGGTGCTGCACATCCAAGCCCCCGCCGATGTCGTACGGGATCGGCTGCTAGCGCGTGGCCGGGAGATCAGGTGCTGATTTGGATGCCCGCATTCTCCGCTCGCAAGACATGCGCGTGGCACACGTAACCGGCGATATGGAATTGGTGAACGCGGGGAGTCTGGAGGCGAGTGGCCGGGAACTGCTGGCTTTACTTGCAGCGCGTCCCCCAGCCGAGACGCCCTAGCCCAGCCCTCAAGTAACGCTAACGCAGCCCAGGCCCTCAGGCCAGGGCCGGGGACGGGCTAACTGCAGTCGCCGTTGGCAATGATGCAAACTCGCCCGTCACCTGGTGCCAGTAGACCAGCTCCAGCCGACCGTCCATGTGCTCCACCAAGGCGCTCAGGCTTTCGACCCAGTCGCCATCATTGCAGTACAAAACGCCGCCAATCTCCCGCATTTCCGCCCGGTGAATATGGCCGCAAACGACACCGTCGTAGCCGCGGTGGCGCGCCTCGTTGGCCAGTGCGACTTCAAAATCGGAGATGAAATTCACCGCCATCTTGACCTTGTCTTTGAGGTAGGCAGAGAGCGACCAATAAGGGAAACCCAGGCGCTTGCGGATCAGATTGAAATAGCGGTTAACCCGCAAAGTCAGCTCGTAGGCGTTGTCGCCCAAGTAGGCCAGCCACTTGGCAAAACGGATCACGCCGTCGAAATAGTCACCGTGGGTAATCCACATGCGGCGCCCGTCGGCCGTGGTGTGGACCGCATCGTGCACGACTTCGATGCCGCCAAAATGGTGGTCGCAGAAGCCCCGGGCAAACTCGTCGTGGTTGCCCGGCACAAAAATCACCTTGCTGCCTTTGCGCGCCCGGCGCAAGAGCTTTTGCACCACATCGTTGTGCGCTTGGGGCCAGAACCAGCGCTTGCGCAACTGCCAGCCATCCACAATATCGCCCACCAGGTACAAATATTGGCTGGGGTGGTGCTTTAAGAAATCTAAGAGGGCCTCGGCCTGGCATCCGGCGGTCCCCAGGTGCAGGTCCGATATGAACACCGAGCGAAAGCGGGGCGCGTCGTCGTCGTCGGGGACGGGTGGCATGGCCATGGCGGCTGCAACAAAACTTTTTACACGGGAATCCATCGGTATCTCATGGTGTGGTGTTCTTCCGTTTGTTGGCCACGCTCCAGTGGCACAGGGTGACGAACGAGAGTGTCTTGTCGGTCGATGTCACTGAGGCTTCATAAATGTGAAGATTTCATGACGACAATCTGCGCATGCACTCCCCCGAACCCCCGCAGCCCGACGCCTTGGAACGTGCCGTCAACCAGTTTCGTACAGGCTGGGAACTTGCGCACCATGACTTGCCGCGCAGCGCAGCTGCCCCCCGGTGCAGCGAACCGCCACCGGAATTTATTCCCTGGTTTTGTGGCCCCAGCTTGTTGGGCTACCTCAGCCCCACGCGCGCCCGCTTGCTGGCTGCACATTTGGCACCGACCCGTCTGCAAGCCCATCGCTTGGACTGGGATGCAGGCCACTGGAGCGCCTCCGGCGCGCAGCGCAGCTTTGCAAGATGCCCTGCTGCGCCTGCGCGCGCTCGGCCATCTGCCGGGCTGGCGCAACGAGGCATTTGCTTTTTGCGCTGAAGGCTGCGAGACGCCCCTTCTGCAGGTGGAGCGGGCCGGCTTTTATTTTTTAGGAATGCGCAGCGACGCGGTTCACGTGAATGGCTTTGGCGCAGACGCCCGCATGTGGGTGGCGCGCCGCAGCGCGGCCAAGCAGGTGGACCCGGGCTTGCTGGACAACCTGTGTGCCGGTGGCGTGGCAGCCGGCGAGACCCTGCGAAACATGCCTGCGGCGCGAACTGTTTGAGGAAGCCGGGATTCGCCTCAGCAGCCAAACACCTGCTGCGCTTTCGCGGCACCACAGAAGTGGGCCGGGTTCGCGATGGCGGCTGGCATGTGGAGCGCTTGCATGTTTACAACCTGCTGCTGCAAGCGAACGAGCAGCCCTGCAACCGCGATGGCGAGGTGCAGGAATTTCTGCTGCTGGGTGCCGCAGAACTAGCCGGTTTGGTGCGCGCGGAAAAATGCACTCCGGACGCCGCTGCCGCCATCGCCCAAGGGCTGTACGCGCCCTAGCGGGCCTCAGTGCAATAGGGCTTTCTGCCCTGGGACCGCTCGGGAAGATCAGGGTTTACCCTGGTTCCTACCTCATATTTATTGCACCTTATTGGCAGGAAGATGAAGTTTGCAAGAATGTGCGCCAACTGCAACGTCACGCAATCTTCACAGGGCAATTCACACAAATTTGTAACGTTTTTCTCGAGACTTCCGCCAGGTCACGTTGGAACTCAGTGTGGCTTTTTTTAATTTTTATGGAGTTTTTTATGATGAAGAAAACAGCTATTGCCTTGAGCGTCGCTGCCTTGGCCTGCGGCGCGCAAGCCGCTGAAGTGTTCAAGAACGCTGACACCGCGATCGAAGTGAACGTGGACATGCAGTTCTACAACGTGAACGTCACTGACGTCGGCAAGCCTCCATCGGCGCGACAATTACATTCCAAGGTGCTGGCACCCAACTTCAGCTCAAGACCAGCAAGATGATTGACGCCGACTTGACCGTATTCGGTCAGTTCGAAACTGACCCGGATCCCGTGGGCGACAACGCCACCCTGCTGACCGATGACATGAAGTTTGGAATCAAAAGCAAGTCCATGGGCACCACCCAGTTTGGTCAGTTCGACTCTTACATGGAAGACAACCTGATGGAGATCGCTAGCTTCGTTTTATCGTCCACAGGAAATACGCGTGGGTCTAATTTCCGAAGCAGCAACCGGCTATGATGGATCATCGCCACGTGATGTACAGCCACAGCATCGGCGACCTTTGCCTTTCGGTTTTGACTACACCAACACCCCCAGCGCTGCGACGGCAGCCGCTGATGCACAACCTGGCTTTGCTTACACAGCCTCTTACAAGCTCGGTGATCTGAGAGTTGTTGCGGGTGCCTCCACCATCTCGCGCTACTCATCGGATACCTATGGCTACGAACTCCTCCAAAGAAGCAAAGGGTATTGGTGCCTCCTACGCACTGACCACCGGGCTCGGTCTGACCAAGTTTGCGCTGTTATCCGCAACCAATACCAGCTACAGCACCACCGCTAGCCTACGATGGTTTGGAAACAACCTACAACATCGTTCTCAGTGAACCACACATTTGGACCCTGGAATGTGGGAGTGGTTTCCAGCGTTACAGACGGTCACCGGCACTTGAGCGCTCATCTACTGCTGCCTACGACCGCTACAACGAAGATGGTGTACCAGGTGGTGTATGACCTGGGCAAGGGCGCTAAGCTGTACGCGGCGTCCTTCAACCATGGGTCTGGCGACTAGCGTTGGCAACAACACCGAAATCGGCTTCGCAATGTCCTTCTAAGCCAGCTAGTTCTCCAAAGTTTTTATGCCCGGGCTTGCCCGGGCTTTTTCATGTCCGCGCGGCGTCTTTTTCAAGAAGCTCCGCCAACTCCACACGAATTTGCTGCAGCGGCGTAGACCAGTCTGCGGCGGCCGTTTGCCGGAACACGGTGAGATTGGGGTACCACGGGCTGTCACGGCGATGCAGCTGCCAGCGCCAGCAGGTATCAAAACGATTGAGTAACCAAACCGGTTTCCCCATGGCGGCTGCGAGATGCGCCGTTGAGGTGTCCACGCTGATCACCAGGTCCAGGTTGGCAATGAGCGCTGCAGTGTCGGTGAAGTCGACTCAAATCGGCGGCGTAGTTGAAAAAGTTATTGCCCGTCCAATGCCGCCCGATTTCAGCCAAGACCTGGGACTCCGCCGGCTCCCCTTTTTGCAGGCTGAAGAAATCCACCCCCCGCGTGTTCAGGGTACAGATCTGCGCCAGGGATATGTTGCGTCGCTCGTGGGTGCTCCAGAGCTCGGGCTGCTCAGGTCTGAAGCCGCCACTCCACACCAGCCCCACCCGCGGCCGCATCTGGGCTCCTAAGCGCCGCGTTCCATTGCTGTGACTTGTCCGGGTCCGCAGCAAGATACGGTGCCGGGCTTTCGAGCAAGTGCGCCTCCGTGATGCCCAGCTCCAAGGGCAGGGACATCAGGGGACAGTGGAAATCGAAGTCCGGCAAATCATCCCCCGCCGCAATGAGCTGGCCCACGCCAGACAGGGTTTGCAGCAATGCAAGCAAGGGGCGCTGGACTTCAAAAACCACATGGGCACCACGGTCGGCCAGGCACCGCACAAAACGGCAGAACTGCAAGGTATCGCCCAGGCCTTGTTCCGAGTGCACCAAAATAGTTTTGCCCAGCAAGGGGTCGTTTCGGGTCCAGCGTGGCGATGCAAAGTTGCGGCGTGCAATCCGCGACTGGCGGTGTTGCGCCCGCCACTCGTACGACTGCCAGCCCGTGACCCAGTCACCCAGCAATAGGGACACATACGCACGGTGGCAATGCGCCTCCACCAAGCTGGCATCGAGGGCTATGGCCTCGTCAAAACACGCGCGTGCCTCGTCCGCCCTTTGCAAGGCCTGCAAAACTGCGCCGCGGTTGCAAATCACCTGGGCTGCAGCCGGGGAAACTGCCAGTGCCTGGTCGTAGGCCAAGAGTGCATCGTCGAAGCGATGCATCGCTTTGAACACGGTCCCCAGATTGGAGTAGGCCTGCGACAGGCTGGGCTCATGCGCAATGGCAGCCCGGTAATCGTGCTCAGCCGCTGAAAAATCACGCAAGGCCTGGTGGGCCAGCCCGCGGTTGTTGTAAGCGAGGGCAAAAGCTGGGCTGCAGGCTGATGGCTTTGTCAATAACTTGCTACAGCTTGCGCGTAGCGCTTGAGGCCATGCAGCGCAAGACCCCGGCTGGCATATGCCTCGGCATGGTCAGCCGAAAGTCCAACGGAGGTATCAAAACTCGCCAACGCCCCTTCAAATTGCCCCCGCGTCAGCAGAAGCAGCCCGAGGTTGTAATGCGCAGCCGCGTAGTCGGGCTGCAAATGAATTGCCCGCTGGTAATCGTGCTGTGCGGCATCAAGCTCACCCAGGTCTGACCACGCCATGCCGCGGTTGTTGTGGGTCTGTGCGGCATCAGGGCGAATCGTCCAGAGCCACGTCGTAGCTGCGGACAGCCTCGGCATGTCGGCCGAGCTGGTGCAAAGCCAAGCCGCGATTGGCATGCGCATCGGCGTTAGCGGGTTGGAGCGACAGCGCACGCGTCAAAGGCGGCCAGCGCGTCTGCCAACTGCCCGCTCTGCAAGTCAATCACACCCGCTAAAGTGCCAAGCCCCAGCCCGCTTGGGATTGCGATCCAAAGCCTGCCGGGAAAGCCGTTTGGCTTGGACTAAGTCGCCCCGCTTGGTAGGCAGCGAATGCGCTGGCCAGCGAATCCGGCGACTTGCGTTGATGCAGATGAGGGACGGAGGAGAAGGTTTCACTTCGGTGTGGCTTATGCAATCAGCCGGCAGCGTCAACATGGCATCCACCACGAGCCAGTTTGTCAGGCCCGGCCAGCCAACCAATCCGCAAACTCCCGCCCCACCTGCGGATGCGTCTCCCCCAGATCGACCGTCGCCTGCAAAAAGCCGAGTTTGCTGCCGCAGTCGTAACGCGCACCGGCGTAACGAAAGGCGAAAACCTTTTCGCGACGCAGCAGTTGGGCAATCGCATCGGTGAGCTGGATCTCGCCGCCGGTACCGCGCGGCAGGTGCTCGAGTTCGGCAAAGATGCCCGGCGTCAGGATGTAGCGCCCGGCTACCGCCAGGGTGGACGGCGCATCTTCTGGTTTGGGTTTTTCCACAATGCCCGACACATCGACCACACCCTCGGCCACGTCCTTGCCCGAGACGATGCCATAGCGCTGCGTGTGTTCGCGCGGCACGTCTTGCACCGCCAGCACGCTGGCGCGCCAATGGGCGTATTGCGCCACCATTTGCTGCATGATGCCCAAACCACCGGCGGGGGCGACCATCAGGTCGTCTGCTAGCAAGACCGCAAAGGGGTTGGGGCCCACCAGCTCTTTGGCGCACAAGCACGGCATGCCCCAAGCCCAGGGCGCGCGGCTGGCGCACATAGACGCAGGTCATGTCGTCCGGCGCAATAGAGCGGGCCACCTGCAGCAGTTCGTGCTTACCGGCGGCTTCGAGTTCACTCTCCAGCTCGTAGGCGGTATCGAAATGGTCTTCCACGCTGCGTTTGGTACGACCGGTGACAAAAATCATCTGCCGGATGCCGGCCGCGTAGGCTTCTTCTACGGCGTACTGGATCAGCGGCTTGTCCACCACCGGCAGCATTTCTTTGGCCGAGGCTTTGGTGGCCGGCAGAAAGCGGCTGCCCAGCCCGGCAATGGGGAAAACGGCTTTTTCAATCAATGGCTTCATGTGGCTAGACCCGATCAAATAAGTTAGGCGTTCAGGCGATACGGCACGCAGTCTGCACCCTGTTCATGACGCAAACGCGTCAGCCAGTCGCTGGGCACAAGCCTGCGCCTGCGCGGCCTCACGCGCCTCGACCATGACCCGCAGCAAAGGCTCGGTGCCGCTGGCGCGCACCAGCACCCGCCCCGCATCGCCCAGTTCGGCCTCCACTTCGCGCAATACGCTTTGCGCCTGGGGGTTGCTTTGCCAGTCGGAGCCGGCGGCGATGCGAACATTAATCAGCACCTGCGGAAACAGCGTCAGTTCCGCCAGCAACTGCGCCAGGGTCCGGCCAGCCCGCGTGCAAGCCGCCAGCACCGACAAGGCGGATATCACACCGTCGCCCGTGCTGTGCCTATCCAGCGCCAGCAAATGCCCCGAGCCCTCGCCGCCCAGAATCCAGCCGCGCTTGTCCAGTTCCTCTAGAACATAGCGGTCGCCCACCTTGGCGCGCACAAACGCAATGCCGCGCGCCCGCAACGCCAACTCCACCGCCATATTGGTCATCAAAGTACCGACCACACCAGCCACCGCTTGACCCTGCAGCAGGCGTTCATGGACCAGCAGGTACAGCAATTCGTCGCCGTTATAGAGGCGCCCCTGGCCGTCGACCACCTGCAGGCGATCGGCGTCGCCGTCCAGGGCAATACCGTAATCGGCCTGCGCCGCATGCACGGCCGCGACCAGCGCCTGCGGGTGGGTTGCGCCCACGTCCTGGTTGATATTCATGCCGTCTGGCGCGCAACCAATGGTGCTCACCTGCGCGCCGAGTTCGCGCAACACGGTGGGGGCGACTTGGTAGGCCGCGCCGTGCGCCGCATCCACGACCAGCTTCAGGCCTTTGAGCGTCAAATCAGCCGGGAATACGCTCTTGCAGAATTCAATGTAGCGCCCGGCGGCGTCATTGAGTCGCCGGGATTTACCCAGATGCGCAGAGTCCACCCAGGCTGGCTCCTGCTCCAACATGGCTTCTACATCGCGCTCCCAGGCGTCGGACAATTTGCTGCCGTGGGCGCTGAAAAATTTGATGCCGTTATCCGCAAACGGGTTGTGGCTGGCGCTGATCACCACGCCCAGCGCAGCGCGTTGGGCCCGCGTCAAAAACGCCACGCCGGGCGTGGGCAAGGGGCCGAGCAGCACCACATCGACACCGGCGGAATTGAAGCCGCTCTCCATGGCGCTCTCCAGCATGTAGCCGCTGATGCGCGTGTCTTTGCCGATCAGCACCGTGGGCCGCTCCTCGCTGCGCTTGAGTACGCGGCCCACCGCGTGGGCCAGACGCAAGACAAAGTCCGGCGTGATGGGCGCAACACCCACGGTGCCGCGAATGCCGTCGGTTCCAAAATAGTGTCTGCTCATAGTCTGATCATCGTCTGCCTGTTATGGCGCGGTCCGCGTGTCTTGGCTGTGCATGGCCGACCATATCGCCAGCCCTTGCTTGGTAGCGGCTACATCATGCACCCGCAGCACCCGCGCGCCGCGCTCCACGGCCAGCACCGCAGCGGCTACGCTGGCCGTCAAGCGGCTGCCCTCGCCCAATGCGGCAGCCGAGGCCAGTGATGACTTGCGCGACCAACCGGCCAGCAGCGGGTAGCCGAGCGCCAGCAGCTCGCGCTGGCGCGCCAGCAACGCAAAGTTTTGCGCCAGGGTTTTGCCAAAGCCGATGCCATAGTCCAGACAAATACGCGCGCGGGCCACGCCCGCCGCTTCCAAGGCCAACGCTGCTTCGCGCAAAAACTGCGCGACCTGCGGCACGGCGTCGCCTTCCATGGGCGCACTTTGCATGGTTTGTGGCTCGCGGTGCATGTGCATCAGGCAGACGCCGCATGAGCCGTGTTGGGCGATCACTTGCGCTGCGTTGGTCGCATGGTGCGATGCGCCCGCGCTGTCGCCGCGCCAGCGCATAGCCCACACGTCATTGATGATGTCCGCGCCCGCGTCCAGCGCCCATTGCATGACCTGCGGCTTGTAGGTGTCCACAGAAATAGGCACGCCCAGGGTCAGCGCATGCTGCAAAACGGCTTGCACACGCGCCCACTCGTCATCGGCGCTGACCGGCTGCGAACCAGGACGTGTGGATTCACCACCGATATCCAGCATGTCCGCGCCCTCTCGCAGCAGCTGCTCACAATGGCCACGCGCTGCGTCCGCCGCGAAATGCTGACCGCCATCAGAAAAAGAATCGGGCGTGACATTGACGATGCCCATCACCCGGGGCTGCGACAGGTCAACGTGGAAGCGGGTGGTTTGCCAAAACATGGTGTGTGGTGGTCAAAAAAACGGGGCTGTGAAGCCCCGTTTGATTGAGCCGGCCCAGCGCTTACGCTGCGGCAGGCTCCACCGGTGGCACAACGGCAGTCGTCGCAGGGGCAGAGCCACCACTGTCACCACCGCTGGTAGGCGGACGCGGCGACCAGTCTTTGTTCACACGCGGTTCACGCCCTGCCATGATGTCGTCGAGCTGTTCGCTGTCGATGGTTTCCCACTCCAGCAGGGCTTTGGCCATGGCGTGCATCTTGTCCTGGTTGTCTTCGATCAGCTTGCGCGCCAAAGCATACTGCTGGTCGATGATGCGGCGCACCTCGGCATCCACCTTTTGCATGGTTTGCTCGCTCATGGACGTGGTCTTGGTAACCGAGCGGCCCAAGAACACTTCGCCTTCGTTTTCGGCGTAGACCATGGGGCCTAGCGCTTCGGTCATGCCGTAGCGCGTGACCATATCGCGGGCAATTTGCGTCGCACGCTCAAAGTCGTTGCTGGCGCCAGTGGTCATTTGCTTCATGAACACTTCTTCGGCAATGCGCCCACCGAACAACATGCTGATTTGGTTGAGCATGTAGTCGCTGTCGTAAGAATAGCGGTCTTGCGCGGGCAGGCTCATGGTGACGCCCAGCGCACGGCCGCGCGGAATGATGGTGACCTTGTGCACCGGATCGCATTTGGGCAGCAGCTTGCCGATCAATGCGTGGCCCGATTCATGGTAGGCCGTATTGCGGCGCTCTTCTTCGGGCATGACCATGCTCTTGCGCTCAGGGCCCATGAGGATTTTGTCCTTGGCCTTCTCGAAGTCTTGCATCTCCACCACGCGGGCGTTGCGCCGGGCCGCCATCAGGGCAGCCTCGTTGCAGAGATTGGCCAAATCAGCACCGGACATGCCCGGCGTGCCGCGCGCGATCACGCTGGGGTTCACATCCTGGCCGGCTGGGATTTTGCGCATATGCACCGCCAAAATCTGCTCGCGGCCACGGATATCGGGAAGGGTCACATACACCTGGCGGTCAAAGCGGCCAGGGCGCAACAGCGCGGCATCCAAAATGTCCGGGCGGTTGGTCGCAGCCACCACGATGACGCCCAAGTTGGTCTCAAAGCCGTCCATCTCAACCAGCATCTGGTTGAGTGTTTGTTCGCGCTCGTCATTGCCGCCACCCAGGCCTGCGCCACGCTGGCGACCGACGGCGTCAATCTCGTCGATGAAAATAATGCAAGGGGCGTTTTTCTTGGCGTTGTCGAACATGTCGCGCACGCGCGAAGCGCCGACGCCGACAAACATTTCCACAAAGTCGGAACCCGAAATGCTGAAAAATGGCACTTTGGCCTCGCCGGCAATCGACTTGGCCAGCAGCGTCTTGCCGGTGCCGGGAGGTCCGACCAGCAGCAGCCCGCGCGGGATACGACCACCGAGTTTTTGGAACTTGGTCGGGTCTTTCAAAAAGTCGACCACTTCCTTCACTTCTTCCTTGGCCTCATCGCACCCGGCCACGTCAGCAAACGTTACCTGGTTGTTGTTCTCGTCCATCATGCGGGCCTTGCTTTTACCGAAGCTAAACGGGCCGCCTTTTCCACCGCCTTGCATCTGCCGCATGAAGTAAACCCACACGCCGATCAACAGCAGCATGGGGCCCCAGCTCACCAAGAGGGTCATGAGCAAAGAGCCTTCTTCTCGGGCCTTGACTTCAAACTTGACGCCGTTATTGATCAGGTCGCCGACCAAGCCGCGGTCCAAGTAGGTTGCAACCGTGCGAATGCGGGTGTCGTCGGTACGGACTGCAATGATCTCCGTGCCGCCCTGTGCCTCTTGGATCACAGCGCTTTTGATCTGCTTGCTGCGCACTTCGTCTAGAAAGTCGGAATAGCCCAGCGTGCTCGCCCCCGAGACACCTTGGGTGTCGAATTGTTTGAACACGGTGAACAGCACCAAGCCGACCACCAGCCAAACGGCAACTTTAGAAAACCACTGATTGTTCAAGCGAAACTCCAAAAAGGGCGCGGGCTGGCAAGTGTACGCACAGAGGGCCGCCCCGGGACAGATGGGGTCATTTTAGACTTTTCAACCCTGGCGCAGCCCTATGGCCACCAAAAAGGTCTCGGAGGAGCGGTCACGCGAGGCTTTGGGTTTGTGCGGTTTGACATGCAAAAAGGCCTGGCGCAATCGCCGCAATACCGGGTCGTAACCTGCGCCATGAAAGACCTTGGCCACCAAAGCGCCGCCGGCCTGCATATGGCTCTGGGCGAATTCGACCGCCAGTTCCACCAGTTCTTCCATCCGCGCCGCATCCGCCGAGGCGATGCCCGACAGGTTGGGCGCCATATCCGATACCACCAGATCGACCTGCCGTCCTGCCAAAGCCGCCTGCAATTGCGCCAACACATCGGCCTCGCGGAAGTCGCCCTGGATAAAGTGCACCCCCTCGATCGGGTCCATGGGCAGAACGTCCAAACCCACAATCGTGCCATGCAACGCGCCCGCAGCGGCACCGCCGGGTGCCAGGCGGCGGCGTAAATACTGGCTCCAAGCCCCGGGCGCGCAGCCCAGATCCACGACAAACTGCCCTGGACGGACCAGGCCAAAGGCTTCGTCGATTTCCTTGAGTTTGTACGCTGCGCGCGCGCGGTAGCCCTCACGCTGCGCCAATTTGACGTAGGGGTCGTTGATATGGTCATGCAGCCAGGCCTTGTTGACCTTGCTGCTGTTGGTTCTGGTTTTCATAGACTTTCAAACAGGGATAATGCCCTCATGCCCCTTATCCAACTCACACCCGCCGAGCGCAAAGTCCACCGGGCCGAAGCGCACCACCTGGATCCTGTGGTCATGGTGGGCGGCGACGGTCTGACCGCCAATGTCAAAAAAGAAATTGACGCGGCCCTCAATTCACACAGCCTGATCAAAGTGCGGATTTTTTCCGACGACCGGGCGGCGCGTGAAAGCATGCTGGCCAGCCTGGCCGACGAATTCAACGCCGCACCGATTCAGCACATCGGCAAGCTCATTGTGCTCTGGCGTCCGGCAGTGGCCAAAGAAAAGGCTTTGGACGAAGACCGCAAAGCCGGTCCGCGCGACGTCAAGGTGCTGAAATTCAGCAAACGCCCGGGCCAACGGCCCGAGGTGAAAACCCTGCGGGTGCTGGGCAACCAGCGCCTGACACCGGGCGGCAACATCAAGCGCGCCAAACCCAAACCCCAAACCAGCATCAAAAAACGCAGTCAGACCTGAGCACCGGGCTCCGGCCGATCCGGCAAAACGCCGCGCTGGGCCGCACGGCTCAGCATCGCAAAGACCGCCAGCGCGCACACCCACTGACCGGCATACATTGCGGTACCGATGCGGTGCCACAAGGCCAAGTCCTCGCGCGCCACGATGCGCGGCGCAACGCCCAACTCGACCAGCAGGGCCAGCAAGACGCCGCCTAAGGCCCACAGGGTGAGGGTTGGGGCAAGGTCCGTCGCAATGCTCGCAGCGCGGCAACCGGATCAGGACCAACAAGCCGATTGCGCAGGCCGCAGACAAGCACGGTTTGCGCGGCTGAACAGGTGCGCGGCCATGCCACCCGCCAAAGCCGGTGAGGGCAAATACATGAACAGCAAAGGCACCACCAAAAAGCCGATGGTCGACAAACTCATCAGCCAGGCAGCGGCCAGCCACAGGGGAAGCGCTCGCGCCACCGGCAACGCCCTTAGCGGTAATGAACCGCCACGATCTCGTAGGCCTTTTCCCCACCCGGGGCCATCACCACCGCGGTGTCGCCCTCTTCTTTGCCGATCAGGGCGCGGGCAATGGGGGAGCCGATATTGACCAGCCCGAGTTTCAAGTCGGCCTCGTCTTCGCCGACGATCTGGTAGGTCACACGTTCGCCCGTGGTCTCATGTTCGAGTTCGACCGTGGCACCAAACACCACACGTCCACCGGCGTCGAGCGCGGAAGGGTCAATCACCTGGGCTGCGGACAGCTTGCCTTCGATTTCCTGAATCCGGCCTTCGACAAAGCCCTGTCGATCTTTGGCAGCATCGTATTCGGCGTTTTCACTCAAATCCCCTTGCGCGCGGGCCTCTGAAATGGCGTTGATCACCGTGGGACGTTCCACCGTTTTGAGCTGGTGCAATTCGGCCTTCAAAATTTCAGCGCCGCGCTTGGTGATTGGAATAGTGGCCATAGAAGATCCAACAAGGTTTGGAAACGGAGCAACGCAGAAACACGCTGCAATAAGCACAAAGGACAGTGCAAGCGCCGCGCGCTCCACTGTCCTTCGGTTCAAGCGCGCGATTATGCCAACAGTTGCGCGTGCATTTCCTGCACGGAAATCACGCCCAGATGGTCCAGGTATTGCATCCCGTCAACCGCTGCTTCGGCACCCGCCATGGTGGTGTAGGTGGTCACCCGCGCCTGCAGGGCCGAGGTACGGATTTGGCGCGAGTCGGCAATCGCGTTGCGGCGCTCTTCCACCGTGTTGATCACCAACACGACCTCATCATTTTTGATCATGTCCACAATGTGCGGGCGGCCCTCGGTGACTTTGTTAACCGCCTTGCACGCCATACCTGCGGCCTGTATGGCGGCGGCAGTGCCCTTGGTTGCGGCCAGCGTGAACCCCATGGCGAGCAGGCTGCGCGCGACTTCCACCATGCGCGGCTTGTCGCTTTGTTTGACCGACAAAATAACCTGGCCTGCGCGCGGCAGGCGCACGCCAGCGCCCAACTGGGACTTGATAAAGGCCTCACCAAAGGTCTTGCCCACGCCCATGACCTCGCCGGTCGATTTCATCTCGGGGCCCAAAATCGTATCGACGCCGGGGAACTTCACAAACGGAAAAACCGCTTCTTTCACGCTGAAATACGGCGGCGTGACTTCGGCACCCAAGCCTTGCTCGGCCAGTGTTTTCCCGACCATACAGCGGGCCGCGACCTTGGCCAGTTGCACGCCGGTGGCTTTGCTGACAAAGGGCACGGTGCGCGAGGCGCGGGGATTCACTTCCAGCACGTAAATGACATCCGCACCATCCACATGCTGGATCGCAAACTGCACATTCATCAGACCCACGACCTCCAGCGCACCGGCCATGGCTGCGGTCTGGCGCTTGATCTCAGCAACGGTTGCCGCGGCCAGGCTGTAGGGCGGCAATGAGCAGGCGGAGTCGCCGCTGTGTACGCCGGCTTGCTCTATGTGCTCCATGACGCCGCCGATCCAGGTGGCGCCGGTCTGGTCGCGGATGCAATCGACATCGCACTCGATTGCATCGTTCAAAAACCGGTCCAGCAACACCGGCGAGTCGTGGCTGACCTTGACGGCCTCGCGCATATAGCGCTCCAGATCGCGCTGCTCGTGTACCACTTCCATGGCGCGCCCGCCCAGCACATAGCTGGGGCGCACCACCAGCGGATAGCCCAGGGCAGCGGCTTTTTCCAGGGCCTCGGGCTCGGTGCGGGCGGTGGCGTTGGGCGGCTGGCGCAGGTCGAGCGTGTGCAGCAGTTTCTGAAAACGCTCGCGGTCTTCGGCGGCGTCAATCATGTCGGGGCTGGTGCCGATGATGGGCACGCCGTTGGCTTCTAAATCCAGCGCCAGCTTCAAGGGCGTCTGGCCGCCGTATTGCACGATCACGCCCAGCGGCTTTTCCTTGTCTACGATTTCCAGCACGTCTTCCAAAGTCAGCGGCTCGAAATACAGCCGGTCCGAGGTGTCGTAGTCGGTCGATACCGTCTCCGGGATTGCAATTGACCATGATGGTCTCGAAACCGTCTTCGCGCAGCGCCAGCGCCGCGTGCACGCAGCAATAGTCAAATTCGATGCCCTGCCCGATGCGGTTGGGGCCGCCACCCAGCACCATGATTTTTTTGCGGTCGGTGGGTGCCGCTTCGCACTCCGCGCCTTCGGCTTCATAGGTGGAATACAAATACGCGGTGTTGGTGCTGAATTCGGCGGCGCAGGTGTCGACCCGCTTGTAGACCGGGCGTACACCGAGGGCGCGGCGGCGTTCGCGCACGGCGCGGTCGGTGGTTTTGAACTGACGCGCCAAACGCCGGTCCGAAAAGCCTTTTTGTTTGAGGGCGCGCAGCGTGGCCGCGTCCATGGCGTCCAGCGTGCTGCCGCTGGCCGGCTGGGGCAGACGCTCGATGTCGAGCTCGAGTTTGACGATCTGCTCAATCTGCGCCAAAAACCAGGGATCGATTTTGGTCAGCGCGTGCATCTCCTGCACGCTCATGCCCTGGGCGAAACCATCGCCCACGTACCAGATGCGCTCAGGGCCGGGCTCACCCAGCTCTTTTTCCAGCACTTCGCGGTCCTGGGTTTTTTCGTTCATGCCGTCCACGCCGACTTCCAGGCCGCGCAAGGCTTTCTGGAAAGACTCTTGGAATGTGCGGCCCATGGCCATCACCTCGCCGACCGACTTCATTTGGGTGGTCAGGCGGCTGTCGGCGGTGGGGAATTTTTCAAACGCAAAGCGCGGGATCTTGGTGACCACATAGTCAATGCTGGGCTCGAAGCTGGCCGGCGTAGCGCCGCCGGTGATGTCGTTGCGCAGTTCATCCAAGGTAAAGCCGACGGCCAGTTTGGCGGCCACTTTGGCAATCGGAAAGCCGGTCGCCTTGGACGCCAGCGCTGAGGAGCGCGAGACGCGCGGGTTCATCTCGATCACGACCATCCGCCCATCCGCCGGATTGATGGCAAATTGCACGTTCGAGCCACCCGTATCCACGCCAATCTCGCGCAACACGGCCAGGCTGGCATTGCGCAAAATCTGGTATTCCTTGTCGCTCAGCGTTTGCGCCGGTGCCACCGTAATCGAGTCACCGGTGTGCACACCCATGGGGTCCAGGTTTTCAATCGAGCAGACGATGATGCAGTTGTCGGCCTTGTCCCGCACCACCTCCATCTCGAATTCTTTCCAGCCCAGCAGCGACTCTTCGATGAGCAACTCTTTCGTGGGCGAAGCCTCCAGGCCGCGCTTGCAAATGGTCTCGAATTCTTCGGCGTTGTAGGCAATGCCCCCGCCGGTACCGCCCAAGGTGAAACTGGGGCGGATCACGGTCGGAAACCCCAAATCTTTCTGCGCGCTCCAAGCCTCGTCCATGCTGTGGGCGATGCCCGAGCGCGCCGATCCCAGTCCGATCTTGGTCATGGCGTCTTTGAACTTGAGGCGGTCTTCGGCTTTGTCGATGGCCTCCGGGGATGCGCCAATCAACTCGACCTGGTACTTCTCCAGCACGCCCTGGTGCCACAAATCGAGCGCGCAATTGAGCGCCGTCTGGCCACCCATGGTCGGCAAAATCGCGTCGGGCCGCTCTTTGGCAATGATTTTTTCCACCGTCTGCCAGGTGATCGGTTCGATGTAAGTCACATCGGCCGTGGCTGGGTCGGTCATGATGGTCGCCGGATTGCTGTTGATCAGGATGACCTTGTAGCCTTCCTCACGCAAGGCCTTGCAGGCCTGCACGCCCGAGTAATCGAACTCGCAGGCCTGGCCGATGATGATGGGGCCGGCACCGATGATCAGGATGCTGTGTAAATCTGTGCGTTTAGGCATGTCTATTTCTCGTTCTCGAATTCATTGCAGGCTGGCACCGGCCAGCTTGGCGGCGAACCACATAAACAGGCCGCCCACGCCGGCCGACAAGCTGGCCGACAAGCGCACCCGGCGGCGGAAGGTCTGGGCTAGCCGCACACCGGCAAAGATCAGGGCCGACAAATACGCCGCGCTGGAGACCATGATGATGGCGCTCAAAATCAAAAACGGCACCGCAGGCGATTCGTACTGCGGGTCGATGAATTGCACAAAAAAGGACAGCAAAAACAAAATCGCCTTGGGGTTGAGCAGGCTGATCACCAAGGCCCGGCGAAAGGGCTGGTGCATCCCCCCGTCAGGCGCGAGCTCTTCCGGCTGCGCGTCCGGCTGCACATCAGACGGCCCGCTGCGCCAGCGCCCAAGGGCGGCGCGCAACAGGTTCAAGCCGACCCAGCCGAGATACACCGCACCCGCGTACTTCACCACCATGAACAGCGCAGGGTAGGTGCGCAGCAAGCCAGCCGCACCCAGCCCCACCAAGGCCAGCAAAATGGTGTCACCCAGAAAAACACCCATCGCGCCCTGGTAACCCGCGCGTACGCCGCGCGCAGTGGCCACCGACAGCACGAACAGAGAATTCGGCCCGGGCAGCAGAATGATGCCGATGGCTCCGATCACGTAAGTCCAGATATCGGTTACGCCGTACCAACTCATGCGCGCGACTCCATCTCCCGCACGAAACGGTCGAACAGGTAGCCGATGTCTTGCGGGCCGGGCGATGCCTCCGGGTGGCCTTGAAAGCAGAAGGCGGGCTTGTCGGTGCGCTCCAGCCCTTGCAGCGTGCCGTCAAACAAGCTGACATGGGTGGCGCGCAAATGAGAAGGCAGCGAAGCCTCGTCGACCGCAAAGCCATGGTTCTGGCTGGTGATGCTGACGCGACCGCTGTCCAGGTCTTTGACGGGATGGTTGGCGCCGTGGTGGCCGAATTTCATTTTGAAAGTCTTGGCACCACTGGCCAGTGCCATGATTTGATGGCCCAGGCAAATGCCGAATGTCGGTGTGCCGGAATCGATCAGGCTGCGGGCTGCCGCGATGGCGTAGTCGCAAGGCTGCGGATCGCCCGGGCCGTTGCTCAAAAAAATACCATCGGGCTGCAGCGCGAGCGCATCGGCCGCGCTGGTTTGCGCCGGCACCACGGTGACCTTGCAGCCGCGTGCGCTGAGCATGCGCAGGATGTTGGATTTGATGCCGAAGTCATAGGCCACTACATGCCAACGCGGCTGACTCTGTTCGCCATAGCCTGCGCCCAGCGTCCATTCCGTCTGCGTCCAAGGGTAGGCCTGCGAAGCGCTGACGACACGGGCCAAATCCAGCCCCGCCATGGACGGCGCGGCGCGCGCCGCGTCGATGGCGATTTGGATGGTGGCAGCGTCCGCCGACTGCCCGGGCAGCAAGGCCAGGATGCAGCCATTCTGAGCGCCATGGGTACGCAAATGGCGGGTGAGTTGGCGGGTGTCCAGGTTGGCGATGGCGACCGTGCCGGCCGCTTGCAGGTAGTCACTCAAGGATTGGGTTTGGCGGAAGTTGGAGGCCTGCATGGCCAGGTCTTTGATGATCAAGCCGGCCGCGAAAACGCGCCGCGACTCGACATCTTCGTGGTTCACCCCGTAGTTGCCGATATGCGGGTAGGTCAGGGTGACGATTTGCTGGCAATAACTGGGGTCGGTCAGGATTTCCTGGTAACCGGTCATGGAGGTGTTGAAAACCACTTCACCGACGGTGTGGCCCGGAGCGCCTATGGAATGACCGGTGAATACAGTGCCGTCTGCGAGTGCCAGGATGGCGGGCGGGGGGGAACCCTGAAGAGACAAAAGCACGGGGATCTCCGATTGCGTTACGGTGGGCCCCAGGGCGCCCTGCGAATCACATCCGGTCGATCAACAGAGCTGGAAAACTGACAGTGCAGGCGCTTGGCGGAGCTGCTTTGGAAAAGCCCAACATTATATTCGGCAAGACATTTGTCACGCTGCGATAGATGCGGCATGCAGGCAAATCGCAGCCGCAGCCGCGACATTCAGGGACTCTTCGCCGCCCGGCTGCGCAATCCGCACTGCCACAGTGGCGCGTGCCTGCCAGTGCGGCGCTACGCCCTGCCCCTCGTGGCCGAATACCCAGGCACATGGGCTGGGCAGACGGGCATCGTGCAGCAAAACCCCTTGGTGCGAGCTGGTGACCAGCAGCGGAACATTCCA
Organism: Rhodoferax sp.; assembly: GCA_964203415.1. GTDB lineage: Bacteria > Pseudomonadota > Gammaproteobacteria > Burkholderiales > Burkholderiaceae_C > Allorhodoferax. The sequence goes on along the minus strand of CAXNME010000001.1, from coordinate 72,694 downwards.
GCCGTCAAGATCGTGGGGCTCCAAGCCCTCAACCAAGTGCAAGCCGAAATGCGCACCCATACCCGCGCGCAGCACTTTGGGCGAACACAAGGCGGCTGTGCCGCGCAGCGCCAGCACCTGGCGCACGCCAAATGCGGATGCACTGCGCAAGATAGAGCCCACGTTGCCGGCGTCCTGCACGCGGTCCAGCAAGACGGTGTTGACGCCGGGGAGCACCTGCGCGGCCAGCGGCAGGTCCATCACAAAGCCCATATCCGATGGAGAATCCAGCGCGCTGACGCTGCCAAACAAGGCGTCGGACACGCGCACGGTGTCGGGCGCCGCAGCGCGCAGATTCGGTGCAGCCCGCTCCCAGCCCGCATCCGAAAAAACCGCGATCTGGGCTTGCAGGCCCCGCGCCAGCGCGGCACTGCACAGATGCTCGCCCTCGACCCAGATGCGGCCGAGCTTGCGGTAGGCCACGCTGTCCGATCCCAGCTTGCGCAGCTCTTTGAGCAGCGGGTTGTCGCGGGCGGTGATGCTGCGCGGCGGGTTCATCGCTGCGCCTGTGCCACCGGGCGGAAGCTGATTCGGTGCTCGGGGCAGGGCCCGTGCAAGGCCAAGGCGGCCAGGTGCTCGGCGGTGCCGTAGCCTTTGTGCTTGCCAAAACCGTAGGCGGGGTACAGGGCGTCGAGCGCGACACACAGCTGGTCCCGGTGCACCTTGGCGACGATGGATGCGGCGGCGATAGCGGCGACCTTGGAGTCGCCTTTGACGATGGCGTCGGCGCGCATGGGCAAGACGGGCAGGCGGTTGCCATCAACCAAGACCAGCTTGGGTGGCAAGCGCAAGCCAGCGACGGCGCGTTGCATAGCCAAGAGCGTGGCTTGCAAGATGTTGAGCGCGTCAATTTCTTGCGCGCTGGCTTGCGCAATTGAGCAGCACAGGGCTTTGGCACGGATCTCGTGGAACAAGCGTTCCCGTTTGGCGGGGCTCGAGCGTCTTGGAATCGGCCAGGCCGGTAATCGGTTTGCGCGGGTCCAGGATCACTGCGGCTGCTACAACCGGTCCGGCCAGTGGGCCCCGCCCGGCTTCGTCCACACCGGCAAGCAAGCCCTGCGCATCCATGGCCAGCCAAGCCGGCCCGAAGCCTTGTGAATCAGCTTTGGACGACTTGGGCGATGGCATCGCTGGCAAGCGCGGGGGTGTCGCGCAAGAGGTTGTGGTGCATGGTGGTGAAACACGTTTCCAGTTCTTGCAGGCGCTCGGGCGCGTGTTGCGCAGCGTCCAACCAGTCCAGCGTGGCCTGCGCCAGCGCGGCTGGTGTGGCGGCGTCTTGCAACAACTCGGGCACCACAAAGCGGCGGTTCAGGATATTGGGCAGGCCGACCCAGGGCTGCAAGAGCTTTCTGCCGATCAGCGCCGCCGACAACCAGGACATGCGGTAAGCAATCACCATCGGGCGTTTGAACAGAGCCGCCTCCAAAGTGGCCGTGCCGCTGGCCAGCAGAACCGTGTCGCAAGCGGCGAGCACCGCGTGCGACTGCCCGTCCACGATGTGCAAGTGGCCATCCAGCCCGCTGTTGCGCGCCGCCGCTTCGATGCGCGCGCGCAAGCCAGGTGCGGCGGGGACAACAAATTGCATAGAGGGCCGCGCCGCCAGCATGCGCTTGGCAGCCGCAAAGAACAAAGGGGCGAGGTAATCGATTTCCGAGCGGCGGCTGCCGGGCAAAATGGCCAGGACAGTGGCCTCGTCATCCAGCCCAAGGCTGCACCGCGCCGCCGCCCGGTCAGGCTGCAGTAGGGATCAGCTGCGCCAAAGGATGGCCGACAAAGGTACTGGCGATCCCCTCGCGTTCCAGCAACTCAGGCTCAAACGGAAAAATGCACAACACATGATCGGCCGCGCGGCGCAGCAACTCCATGCGTTGCGGACGCCAGGCCCACACCGAAGGACAGACAAAGTGCACGGTTTTTATTCCGCTGGCACGCAAGTCCGCTTCCAGCGCCAGGTTGAAATCGGGGGCGTCTACGCCGATAAATACATCGGGTGGAGCCGCGATCAGCCGCTCGCGTAGCTGGCGGCGTATGCCCACAATTTCCCGGTAGCGGCGTATCAATTCCCAGCTGAAGCCGTGCACCGCCAACTTGTCCTGTGGCCACCAGGCCTGCATACCGCGGGCCACCATCTGCGGGCCGCCTATTCCGCACACGTCAAGGGGCTTCCAGCGCGCCTGCATACCATCCATCAAGCGCCCGGCCAGTAAATCGCCAGAGGCTTCCCCGGCCACCATGGCGACCCGCAGGGAAGCCGCCGTGCTCAACGCACGATGCCGCGCTGCGGCGAAACCTGGGCCAGAAAGTCCAGCATCATGCTGACGTCCGGCGCGCAATCGGGGGTGTCGTCAACCAGGGCGGCAATGCGATCGCGCGACTGCTCCAGCGTCAAGTCGTCCCGGTAGAGCGCCTTGTGCATGGACTTGACGGCGGCTACGCGTTCGGGCGAAAACCCACGGCGTCGCAGGCCCTCGTAGTTCATGGAACGGGCCGCAGCCGGTTGGCCTTGGCACATCACAAAGGGCGGCAAATCTGCAAACAGCAGCGCACACATGGCAGTCATGCTGTGGGCACCCAGGCGAACGAACTGGTGCACCACCGTGAAGCCGCCCAATATCACCCAATCGCCCACATGCACATGGCCGGCCAGTTGGGAGTTGTTCGCGAAAATCGTGTGGTTGCCGACCTGGCAATCGTGCGCCAGATGCACATAGGCCATGATCCAGTTGTCGTTGCCCACGCGGGTCACACCCTGGTCGCCGGGCGAACCGATGTTGAAGGTGCAAAACTCACGCACCGTGTTGCGATCACCGATGACCAGCTCACACGGCTCACCCGCGTATTTTTTGTCTTGGGGAATCGCGCCCAGGGAGTTGAACTGGAAAATCCGGTTATCCCGTCCGATGGTGGTGCGCCCCTCAATCACGCAGTGCGCGCCAACCGTTGTGCCCGCGCCAATGCGCACATGCGGGCCGATGACGGAATACGGCCCGACCGCCACGGAGCTGTCCAGCTCCGCAAGCGGATCAACCAATGCAGTCGGATGGATCAGGCTCACCAGAACGCTCAGTTGGAAGCGACGACCGGACGCACTGCGCAGGTCAATTCCGCCTGAACTGCCAAGGTGCCGTCCACCGATGCGCTGCAATTGAACTTGAAGATACCGGCTTTCATGCGCACCATTTCCACATCCAGCGTCAACTGGTCCCCGGGCTCAACGGGCCGCTTGAAGCGGGCGTTGTCGATACCGGCAAAGTAATACACCAGGTCTTCGCTTGGCCCCGTGCCCAGTGCATCAAAGGCCAGTAATGCGGCGGCTTGGGCCAGCGCTTCGAGCATCAAGACGCCCGGCATAACCGGCCGGTAAGGAAAATGGCCCTGGAAAAAAGGCTCATTGATGGTGACGTTTTTCAGCGCCTTGATGGATTTGCCTTTTTCCAGCGCAATCACGCGGTCGACCAACAAGATCGGATACCGATGGGGCAATTTCTTCAGGATCTGGTGAATGTCCATCATGGCTGGCGCTCTCTTTCCAATAGTCGGATCCGCTCGCGCAGGCGATGGAGTTGCCGCAAGGTAGCCGCATTGCGTTCCCAGTCGCTGTGCTCATCGAGCGGGAAAACACCGGTATAGACCCCCGGTTTGGTAATGGACTTGCTGACGCAACTGCAGCCGGATAGGTGGACGCCGTCGGCAATCGTGAGATGCCCGCTGACCAAGGAGCCACCGCCCACCGTGCAATTGGCACCGATGGTGGCGCTGCCCGCCACGGCCACGCTGCCGGCTATCGCGGTATTGCGCCCAATACGCACGTTGTGGCCAATCTGGATCAAGTTGTCGAGCTTGACGCCGTCCTCGATGACCGTGTCGCTCAGCGCGCCGCGGTCAATACAGGTGTTGGCCCCGATTTCAACGTCGTTGCCAATCCAGACGGCACCCAATTGCTCAATTTTTTCCCAGCGATCGCCGTCTTTGGCAAAACCGAAGCCGTCAGCGCCGATTACCACGCCCGGGTGCACGATGCAGCGCTCACCAATGATGCAGTCATAGCCCAGGCTGACCCGGGAGGTCAATTCGCTGCCGGCACCCACGCGGGCACCGCGCTCCACCACACACAGGGGGCCGATACGGGCGCTGGGGTGCACCTCGGCTTGCGGGTGGACCACGGCGCTGGGGTGTATCCAGCCGCCGCTCCCCGCGGCATCGTCGCCCTTCCATTCGCCATGGCGACGCCGCCAGAGTTGGGTCAACTTGGCGTAATACAAATAGGGGTCTGGGACAACAATCGTGGTGCCGCGCGCCAAAGCCGCGATCCCGCATCGACGGCGCAACAATCACGCAAGCCGCCTGGCAATCCGGCAGTGCTGCTGCGTAACGGGGGTTACTCAAAAAACAAATCTGACGGGATTGGGCGCGATCCAAGGGGGCAAGGCCCTCGACCTCAATCTGGGCATCTCCCAGCAGTTCGCCGCCAATGGCTTCTACGATGTCCCCAAGCCGAAGCGAAAACACGGCCGAATCACCCACGACAACAGCCTCTTATTTCGCTGCGTTCAGGATTTTCAGGACTTTGTCCGTGAGGTCGTGTTTGCCGTTGTTGTAGGCAAGTTCTTGAATGACCAAATCGTACTTCTCGGCATCTGCCACTTGCTTGACCGCTTTGGCTGCTTTGTCGAGCACCTGCAGCAGCTCTTCGTTGCGGCGGCCGTTGATGTCCTCTTGCAACTCACGTTGCTTGCGCTGGAACTCCCGGTTCATGTCGGCAAATTCTTTCTGGCGGCTGACACGCTGGCTTTCGCTCAGTGTGGGTGCATCTTTGTCAAAGCGCTCGCTGAAGCTCTTAATGCTGTCACGCAAGGCCACCAGATCTTTGTCACGCTTGGAGAACTCCTGCTCCAAACGGCTCTGGGCCGCTTTTGCGGGGGCAGATTCGGTCGTAATGCGCTGGTAATTGATATAGCCAACACGGGTTTCCTGCGCGTTTGCACCTGCGCCAAGGACCAACAGCAGCAAACCCAAAAGACATTTTTTTACAAGTGAGGGCATCAAAATGAACTTCCGATCTGAAACTGGAGGGACTGTAGTTTATCGCCGTACAAAGAGGACAGTGGCTTGGCCCACGCCAGGCGCAGGGGCCCCACCGGCGAGATCCAGCTGATACCGACGCCCACTGAGCTACGCAGTTCGTCCAGCCCGATGGAAGCATCGGGGCCGTACAGGCCGCCCGCATCGGCAAAGCCGTACATGCGCAAGGTCCGGTCATTGCCACCGCCCGGGAAGGGCGAAAGCACCTCCGCGTTCAAAACCAGTTTAGTGGCACCGCCGGTGACCACACTGTAAGAACTCGAGTCGATCAGATCCCTCTGTGAGGCGGTAGTCAAACTACCCTGCTGGAACCCGCGGACGGAACCCAGACCGCCTGCGTAGTAGTTCTTCATCACCGGGTAGGTTTGTCCATTGGTGGAGACACCGGATGAGAACTCGCTGTTGAATGCCAAGGTCGTCTTCTTACTCAGTGGATAAAACTGCTGGTACTGCAGGGTCGCCCGCGCGTATCCCAAATCGCCCCCCACGCTCCACTCACCGTTGGCACGCAAGACGCGACCCGTACTCGGAACCAAGGCGCTGTCACGGGTGTCACGCGACCAGCCCAGGGTGAGGGGAATGCCGTACACCGTGTAACCGTACTGGCTCGCAAAATCACTGTAGACCGTGGGCAGGTAAGTTCCCGAGATGATGGCGGTCTGCTCATAGCCCAGGCCCATGAACACCGTATCCGTCTCGGTGAACGGAACGCCAAAGCGCAGCGTCGCACCCGTACTGTCTATGGAATAGCTATCCGCGTCCACATAGGGCTTGCTGTTGCGCTGGTAGACGTCGATAGAGCGCGACACACCATCTTCGGTGAAGTAGGGGTCGGTGTTACTGAAAACCAAAACCCGGTTGTACTTGCTGGTGTTGATCTGCACACCGAGCGACTGACCCGAACCAAACACATTGTCCTGGTTAAAGCCGAATTGCAAGCCCTAAACCATCGGCAGAAGAAACCCCGGCACCCAGGCTGATGTTCCCTGTTGGCTTCTCAACCACCGTCACCAACAAGTCAACTTGGTCGGGTGCGCCTGCAACCTCCACGGTTTCGATGCCCACGTCTTTGAAGTAACCCAAGCGATCGACCCGGCTGCGGGACAGCCTGATCTTCTCACCGTCATACCAAGAGGCCTCAAACTGGCGGAACTCCCGGCGGATCACCTCGTCCCGGGTTCTCTCGTTACCCGCGATATTGATGCGGCGCACAAAAGCCCTTCGGCCGGGATCAGCCTGGATGGCAATGTCAACACGGTTGCTGCTGCGGTCTACCGTGGTTTTGGCCTGGGCCGATGCAAAGGCAAAGCCAAAGTTCGCAAAATAATCCGTGAAGGCCTTGGTCGTCTGCGCTACGTCGTCGGCGTTGTAGGGCTCGCCGGGCTTGATCTTGATGAGCGACTTGAATTCATCTTGCTTCTCCAGATAGTTGCCCTCCATGCTGACCTTGGAGACAACAAAGCGCTCGCCCTCGGTGATATTGATGGTGATCACAATTTCCTGCTTATTGGGCGCGATCGCCACTTGCGTGGAGTCGACCTTGAACTCCAGGTAGCCTTTGGACAGGTAATAAGAACGCAGTGTCTCCACGTCCGCATTCAGTTTGCTGCGGACATAGCGATTGGACTTGGTGTACCAGCTCAACCAGGTTCCCGCGTCCAAGTCAAAAAGATCCAGCAGCGCGCTCCTGGAAAACGCCTTGGCACCGACGATATCGATGGATTTAATCTTGGCGGAACCACCTTCGGTCACCGAGAAGCTGAGATTGACCCGGTTTTTTTCAAGCGGCGTGACGGTGGTGACCACCTCCGTGGCGTACATGCTGCGGTTGATGTACTGCCGCTTCAGCTCCTGCTCCGCTTTGTCCGCCAGTGCCTTGTCGAAAGGGCGGCCCTCGGTGATACCAATGTCTTTCAATGCTTTTTTGAGTACGTCTGTCTCAAATTCCCGAACCCCGGAAAAATCGACCTCCGCCACATTGGGACGCTCTTGAACCACCACGATGAGCACATCGCCACTGGCATCGATTCGGACATCGTTAAACAAACCGAGCGCGAACAATGCCCGGATGGCACTGGCCGCTTTTTCGTCGCTGTAACTGTCGCCAACCCGGAAAGGCAGCGATGCAAAAACAGTCCCAGCCTCCACGCGCTGCAAGCCATCGACACGGATGTCTTTGACAACAAATGGCTCCAAGGCAAAAGCAAGGCAGGTGCTTGCGCACAGCGCAAAGGCCACCAGGATGCGGCGGCACAGACGTTGGCGAAGCATGGCAAGTGGCATAGGCTGATGGAAAATGGGTTCGCCGACTCAGTAGAACCGGCTCACTGCATGATAACTGAGGCGTATTGGGACATCCGCCATCCTGGCAGTTAGCGGGCTAATCTCTGGACGACCTGCTGCCCATACGACCTGGCCTCCGCATCGAGGGCCAGAATCGCCTGCAGGGAAGCCGGTGAGCTGAAAGAAAATCCTTCCAGCGTCTCCCGGTTCACCGCGTGAATCTGATCAAACCGGATGCGGGCATCCAGGAAGGCGGCAACGGCTATTTCATTAGCCGCATTCAGCACCGCCGTGGTTCCCGGCGCACTGGCCAGCGCGTCCCAGGCTAGGCGCAGACCGGGAAAGCGCGCCTGGTGGCCAGGGCTGTCGAAAGTTTCGAAGCTAAGCCCCGCCATCGCGGAAAAATCCAGGGCATCCAGTGCCCGACGCGATGCGCTGGGGCCACGACAAACCATAAGCAATCGGACCCCGCATATCGGGCACGCCCAGTTGCGCCACCACCGAATGGTCCACAAATTGCACCATGGAATGGACCACGCTCTGCGGATGGATGATGACCTCGATGCGGGAAGGATCGAGCCCGAACAGGAATTTGGCCTCTATCACTTCGAGGGCCTTGTTCATCATGGTCGCAGAGTCCACCGAGATTTTGCGGCCCATGCTCCAGTTGGGGTGCGCGCAGGCCTGCTCGGGTGTGACCTCAAACAGGGTCGCAGGATCACGGGTGCGGAAAGGTCCGCCCGACGCCGTGAGGATGATTTTGTCCACAACTGAAGGCCACAAAGCACGGTCGGCCGGAAGCGACTGGAAGATCGCCGAATGCTCGCTGTCAATCGGCAGCAGCGTGGCATGGCCTGTGCGTACCGCATCCATAAAAAATGGGCCCGCCGACCACCAAGGCCTCCTTGTTGGCCAGCAGCAGGCGCTTGCCCGCCCGCGCCGCAGCGATGCAGGATGACAGGCCCGCTGCGCCCACAATGGCTGCCATCACCATATCCACATCGGGGTGCGCGGCGACCTCATCCAGCGCCTCATGCCCTAGCAAAACCCGGGTTTGACTGCCCTCAGCCGCGAGCCGCGATTGCAGCTGCGCTCCGGCACCCGGGTCGGTTGCAACGACAAACTGCGGGTGGTGCGCCAGACACTGGGAAAACAGCAGGTCAATGCGGGAATGGCCGGACAAGGCAAAAACCGAAAACCGTTGAGGGTGCCGCGCCAGCACGTCCAGGGTATTGACCCCAATCGAGCCGGTTGAACCCAGTACGGTGACGCGTTGCGTAGGCTGGCTCATAGGCTTACAGCGAAACAATCCATAAAGCCATGGGTACGACGGGCAAAAGGGCGTCTACGCGGTCTAAGACTCCGCCATGGCCGGGCAGCAAGCCGCTGCTGTCCTTGACCCCAGCGGCGCGCTTGAATAAGGACTCCAGCAAATCGCCCACTACGCCGGCAGCCACCAACAATCCCAGGACAAGAACCCCCATCGCCCCCCATCGCTCTGCAATGAGGGAGAAGATGCTCAGAGACACGTCCGGCCTCTGGCTATCGGCATAAGCCCAAACCAATGCCATACAAGCCACGCCCAGAACTGCACCGGCAACACCCTCCCAGGTTTTTCCTGGGCTGATAGTCACCGCAAGCTTGCGCGCAATCCAGCGACCGCCGAAAGCCCGGCCCGCGAAGTAGGCGCAAATGTCGGAAACCCATACCAGCGCCATCACCGAGAGCAAGAAGTTGACGCCTACTTGCCTGGACTCCACGAGGGCTAACCACGAAACACACAAAAGAACCAGGCCACCGGCATAACGCAGCTTCGGCGGCACCATGAGCCAACGCGCAGCACCCGAATACAGGGCAAACACCGACAACAGGGCCCACGCCAGGGCGGCGACCAGCCAGACATCAACCAGCTGCGCCGGATCCATCTGCAACAGCCACAAGCCTATGCACACCACGCCCAGGCCAGCCGCCCCCACCAGCGAAATCGTATGCGCCTGTCCGCTCAAGCGACCCCACTCCCAAGCGCCCGCAACGATCAGCGCCATGGTGCACAGCCACAAAGTACAGCGGATCGGCGGCAAACAAGGCAGGCAGCAAGACCGACAGCAAGAGCACTGCGGTGATGACCCGTTGGCGCAGCATGGAGTCCCGCGCCTCGGCTTAGGCGGGAACGGCCACGGGTGCGGGCCGGGTCCGGCCAAAACGCCGCTCCCGGCTGGCGTAGGCCTCCAGCGCCAGGTCCAGCGCCGCAGCGTCAAAGTCCGGCCACAAAACAGGACTGAAATACAGTTCGGAATAGGCGCACTGCCAAAGCAAAAAATTGCTCAAGCGGTGCTCGTCGCCGGTGCGGATCAGCAAATCCGGGTCGGAACAGGGAGCCAAAGACAATGTGGCATTCATGCTGGCCTCGGTAATCGGCGTCCCGGCGGCAGCCAGTCGGGCCGCCGCATCCACAATATCCCAGCGCCCACCGTAGTTAAAGCAGACATTGAGCATCAATGCCTGGTTCGCCTGCGTCGCCTGCTCTGCATCGCTTAACACCGTGCACAAGTCTGGGTCCAAACCCTTTCGGCTTCCCAAAAAACGCAGGCGGATACCGTGACCGTGCAGTACTGCCAATTCACGTCGCAATGCCACGTTCAAGAGCTCCAACAAGCCAGACACCTCGCCACTAGGACGGCTCCAATTTTCTGAAGAAAAAGCGAAAACCGTGAGGGTCGGAATACCGCGGCCAACACAGGCTTGTATAACCGTTTTCAGGGCATCCACACCCCGCTTGTGACCGGCCAATCGCGGCAGATGGCGCTTTTGCGCCCAGCGCCCGTTGCCATCCATCACGATGGCGATGTGCTGGGGCAACTTTTGGGCGGGATGCATGGGGATCGGGCGCGTGGCGAGGCCTAAACCGCCATGATGTCCTGTTCTTTGCCGGCTACCAGGCGGTCTATCTCGGAGATTTGGCGGTCGGTGAGTTTTTGGATGTCGGCTTCCGAACGTTTTTGTTCATCTTCGGAGGCGAGTTTGTCTTTCACCAACTTTTTGACTGCTTCATTGGCATCGCGGCGCAAGTTGCGGATGGCAATCTTGGCGGCCTCTCCCTCATTGCGTACGACTTTGGTCAGCTCGCGCCGGCGCTCCTCGGTCATCATCGGCATCGGCACGCGGATCAACTCGCCCATGCTGGCCGGATTCAATCCCAAATCGCTCTCGCGTATGGCTTTTTCAATCTTGGCCGCCATCGATTTTTCCCAGGGCTGGATCCCGATGGTGCGGGAATCGATAAGGCTCAGATTGGCCACCTGGCTCAGCGGCAGCATGGCGCCGTAGTAATCCACGTGCACGGTGTCCAGCAGCGCCGGGTTGGCACGCCCGGTTCGCACCTTGGTCAAACCATTTTTCAAGGCTGCGATGGAGGACTCCATCTTGGCACTCGCCTGTTCTTGAATTGCGTGCAAGCTCATGTTCCCGGTCTCCTCCACATCAAAGATGTACCAATGTACCTTCGTCCTCACCCATCACCACGCGCTTGAGGGCTCCCACCTTGAAGATGGAAAAAACTTTGATCGGTAAATTCTGGTCGCGGCACAGGGCAAAGGCAGCCGCGTCCATGATCCCCAAATTGTTGCGCATGGCTTCGTCAAAGGTTAAGTGGCTGTAGCGGGTGGCGTTGGGATCTTTCTTGGGATCGGCGCTGTACACGCCATCGACCTTGGTCGCCTTGAGCACAATTTCCGCACCGATTTCCGCGCCGCGCAGGGCAGCCGCCGTGTCGGTTGTAAAAAACGGATTCCCGGTGCCAGCCGCAAAAATCACCACTTTGCCTTCTTCGAGGTATTGCAAAGCCTTGGGCCGCACATACGGTTCGACCACCTGTTCAATACCGATGGCGGACATCACGCGGGCGGTCAAGCCCGCTTTGTTCATGGTGTCGCCCAGGGCCAGCGAGTTCATGACCGTGGCCAACATGCCCATGTAATCGGCGGTTGCGCGGTCCATGCCCACCGAGCCGCCCGCCACACCCCGGAAAATATTGCCGCCGCCAATCACGACCGCCACCTGCACGCCCATGCGGGTCACCTCGGCGACCTCGCCCACTATGCGCACAATCGTGTCGCGGTTGATACCAAAGGCATCGTCACCCATCAGGGCTTCGCCGGACAACTTGAGCAAAAGGCGGCTGTAGGCAGGACGGGCGGGAGACATCGTTTTATCCATCAAAAGACCGGCGGGGGCGCAGAAACGGACCGACTCACGCCGACTGCTTGGCCGCGGCGACCTGCGCAGCCACCTCGGCCGCGAAATCGTCCACCCGCTTCTCAATGCCTTCGCCCACCACATAGAGCGTGAAGCCTTTCACTACCGTTCCGGCAGCCTTCAACATTTGCTCGACAGTTTGTTTGTCGTTCTTGACGAAGGCTTGGTTGAACAGGGAGACTTCTTTAAGAAATTTCTGCACGCCGCCTTCGATGCGCTTTTTCACAATCTCTTCCGACTGCACGGGTTTGCCGGCTGCCGTCGCCACTGCGGCGTCTTCCGCCGCCTTGGCCGCAGCGACAGAGCGCTCGCGTTCGACCAATTCGGCAGGCACCTGGTCAGACGACAAGGAAACCGGCTTCATGGCAGCCACATGCATGGCCACATCCTTGGCGGCCGTGCGGTCGCCTTCGAAAGACACCAGCACACCAATGCGGGTGCCGTGCAAATAAGAAGCGACATGCGTGCCCGCGGCCGGGCGATCGAAACGCCGGAAAGTCATGTTTTCGCCAATCTTGCCGATCAGGCCTTTGCGAACGTCTTCCAAGGTCGGGCCGAAGCCATCTTGGGAATAAGGCAAGGCCGAGAGGGCTGCAACATCAGCCGGATTGTGCTGTGCCACCAGCGCCGCAGCCGCATTGGCCAATGCCAAGAAGCTGTCGTTTTTGGTGACGAAATCGGTCTCGCAATTGACTTCCAGCATGGCGCTGGCATCCGCGCTGGTACCCAACACAATGACGCCTTCCGCAGTCACCCGGGCAGCCGCTTTACCCGCTTTACTGCCAAGCTTGACGCGCAAAATCTCTTCTGCACGCACCATATCGCCTTCGGCCTCGGTCAGCGCCTTTTTGCATTCCATCATGGGGGCATCCGTCTTGCCGCGCAATTCAGCGACCATGGAAGCGGTAATCGTTGTCATATCACTCTCTCCGTTATCAAACTCTGTTCAAAAACTAAAAAAAAGGGGCCCGCAAGCCCCCTTGGTCAGCGCCAGCGGCTTCAAGCCGCCTCGCTAACCTCCACAAATTCGTCCTGCGACTCGGCAACCACCGCGTTGAGCACATCGTCCACTGCGTTGGCACGGCCTTCGAGCACCGCATCAGCAATTCCGCGGGCGTACAAGATAACCGCCTTGGACGAGTCATCGTTGCCGGGAATCACGTAATCAATGCCTTCCGGGGAATGGTTGGAATCGACCACACCGATCAGCGGAATACCCAATTTGCGCGCCTCCGCAATCGCAATCTTGTGGTAGCCCACGTCGATCACAAAAATCGCATCCGGCAGCGCCGCCATATTTTGGATGCCACCAATGTCTTTTTCCAGCTTTTGCAACTCGCGGGCAAACATCAGTTGCTCTTTCTTGCTCATGCTGTCCAGCCCGGCTTCTTGCTGGATTTTCATATCCTTGAGGCGTTTGATGGAGGTCTTGACCGTTTTGAAATTGGTCAGCATGCCGCCAAGCCAGCGCTGGTCCACAAACGGCACACCCGCGCGGCGGGCTTCCTGGGCCACCACATCACGGGCTTGGCGTTTGGTTCCGACCATCAAAATGGTGCCGCGCCGAGCCGATAACTGGCGCACGAACTTGCTCGCTTCCAGAAACATCGGGAGCGATTTTTCCAAATTGATGATGTGAATTTTGTTGCGATGACCGAAGATAAACGGGGCCATCTTGGGGTTCCAGAAGCGGGTCTGGTGTCCAAAATGGACGCCGGCTTCCAGCATTTCGCGCATAGTGACTGACATATCGTGCTCCAAAGGTTAGGTCTAAAACCCGCTCACAAACCGGAAGCACCGCATGTTGCGGGCTCCAGCACCTGGATGGAACGGGTTTGGGGTTAACTGAGGCAGTCGAGCTGGCCTCAGCCCAGAGAGTTTACACCAGCCGCAGTGGCGCGGAGCTTGATACCGTCTCAGCTTGAGACGACTTCCTCGGGCTTGGACTTGCCCTCTTTCTTAGGCAAGGGCTGGATATCGAGAATGACTTCGGGTTTCTCCGTGTCGCTGTCATCGATTTCAACGGTCAATCGGCCACCATCAACTAAGCGGCCAAACAGCAACTCGTCTGCGAGCGCGCGGCGTATGGTGTCCTGAATCAGGCGCTGCATCGGGCGGGCACCCATCAAGGGGTCAAAACCTTTTTTGCCCAGGTGCTTACGCAATTTGTCCGTGAAGGTGACTTCGACCTTTTTCTCGGCAAGCTGGGTTTCTAGCTGTAACAAGAACTTGTCCACCACCCGCAGAATCACGTTTTCGTCCAGCGCCTTGAAGCCCACAATGGCATCTAGGCGGTTGCGGAACTCCGGAGAGAAGAGGCGCTTGATATCGGCCATCTCATCGCCCGCTTCACGGGGGTTGGTGAAGCCGATAGTCGCCTTGTTCATCGTCTCAGCACCCGCATTGGTGGTCATGATGATGATCACGTTGCGGAAATCAGCCTTGCGCCCGTTGTTGTCTGTGAGCGTGCCGTGGTCCATCACCTGCAACAGCACATTGAAAACATCCGGGTGGGCTTTTTCGATTTCGTCGAGGAGCAAAACCGAATGCGGCTTTTTGGTAACTGCCTCGGTCAGCAAACCACCCTGATCAAATCCGACGTAGCCCGGGGGCGCTCCAATCAGGCGGCTGACCGCATGGCGCTCCATGTACTCGCTCATATCGAAACGAATCAAGTCAATGCCCATGATGTAGGCGAGTTGCTTGGCCGCTTCCGTCTTGCCCACGCCGGTGGGGCCACTGAACAGGAATGCGCCAATGGGCTTGTCGCCCTTGCCCAAGCCTGAGCGCGCCATCTTGACGGCAGAAGCCAGAACATCCAGCGCCTTGTCCTGCCCAAACACCACGCTTTTGAGGTCACGGTCCAGGGTCTTGAGCTTGCCTCGATCGTCGTTTGACACATTGGCCGGGGGAATGCGCGCAATTTTTGCCACGATTTCCTCAACCTCGGTTTTGGTAATCGTCTTTTTGCGCTTGTTAGGGGGCAAAATTTGCTGGGCTGCACCTGCCTCGTCAATCACGTCAATCGCCTTGTCCGGTAAATGCCGATCATTGATGTACTTCGCACTCAACTCGGCCGCAGCCTGAAGCGCTGCGACAGCGTATTTGACGCTGTGGTGCGCCTCAAAACGCGACTTCAGACCTTTGAGGATTTCCACCGTTTCCTCAACCGTCGGCTCGGTCACATCGATTTTTTGGAACCGCCGTGAAAGCGCCGCGTCTTTCTCAAAAATACCCCGGTACTCGGTGAACGTGGTCGCGCCGATGCACTTGAGCTGACCGGAGCTCAGGCTGGGTTTCAGTAAGTTGGAGGCGTCCAGGGTGCCGCCCGAGGCCGCACCCGCACCGATCAGGGTGTGGATTTCGTCAATGAACAAAACCGCTTTGGGCCGGTCCTTCAGCGCTTTGAGCACGCCTTTAAGGCGCTGCTCAAAATCACCACGGTACTTGGTGCCTGCCAACAGCGCGCCCATGTCCAGTGAGTACACCACCGAGTCCTTCAGCACTTCGGGCACGTCGTTTTGCGAAATGCGCCACGCCAGGCCCTCGGCAATCGCCGTTTTTCCGACACCCGCCTCGCCCACCAGCAGGGGGTTGTTTTTGCGGCGGCGGCACAAAATTTGGATGACCCGCTCGACCTCGTACTCGCGGCCAATCAAGGGGTCAATCTTTCCATCCTTGGCCATCTGGTTGAGGTTTTGGGTGTACTGCTCCAGGGGCGAGGATTTTTCATTTTTCTCGGTGGCAGCCTCTTCGCCCTCGGAGGCGGACTCATTGGACTTGGTGGGCTCTGGCGGATCGTTCTTTTTGATGCCGTGGGCGATGAAATTCACCACATCCAAGCGGGTCACGCCCTGCTGGTGGAGGTAATAGACCGCGTGGGAATCTTTTTCACCGAAGATGGCCACCAGCACGTTGGAACCCATCACCTCTTTCTTGCCGCTGCCCGTGGACTGCACGTGCATGATCGCGCGCTGAATCACGCGCTGAAATCCCAAGGTCGGCTGCGTATCGACGTCATCCGATCCAGCAACCTGCGGCGTGTTGTCCTTGATGAAATGGGTCAAGGATTTACGCAAATCATCAATCTGTGCGGCGCAGGCGCGCAAGACCTCCGCCGCGCTGGGGTTGTCCAGCAAAGCCAGCAGCAAATGCTCGACCGTGATGAACTCATGCCGTTGCTGGCGCGCCTCCACAAAGGCCATGTGCAAACTGACTTCTAACTCTTGGGCGATCATTTCGCTTCCTTTATAAGACCATCCGTTTCCGCCAGCTTACTTGCAATGTTCCCATCGCAAGGGCCTGGCGGCCCTATATCCCTAAGACTCCACCGGCTCGCTGACACACTGTAACGGGTGGCCTGCTTTGGCTGCGGCATCCAGCACCTGATCCACTTTCGTGGCCGCCACATCCTTGGTGTACACACCACAGACGCCGCGCCCATCCAAATGGATTTTCAGCATGATTTGGGTCGCTGTTTCAAGATCACGGCCAAAAAACTGCTGGATCACAAACACCACGAACTCCATGGGGGTGTAGTCGTCATTCAGCATCACCACCTGGTACAGCTGCGGCGGTTTGGTTCGCTGGGTACGCCGCTCTAGAACAACCGATCCACCGTCGTCCTGTGAAGGCCAGTGCGCCGGTTTCTCGGGTTGGGTCGTGGGGGTACTTGCCATCAAATCATTCTAGCGCTCGGCGCGCCATCACTCAGGCACAGAAATGGGGTGACAACAACGGCTTTCAAGTGGCTCAGGCCGTAAAAAAGCCGCCTAGGCGGCGGCTTTTGGAGCAGTCCGGCAGTGCGTACTTACATCTGGTCGATCATGACCTGCCCGAAACCGGAGCAGCTGACCTGTGTGGCCCCCTCCATCAGGCGGGCAAAGTCATAAGTTACCTTTTTGCTGAGAATCGCCTTTTTCATCGAAGCGATGATCAAATCCGCGGCCTCGACCCAGCCCATGTGGCGCAACATCATTTCGGCTGACAGAATTTCTGAGCCGGGGTTCACGTAGTCTTTGCCCGCGTACTTTGGCGCGGTCCCGTGGGTGGCCTCAAACATCGCCACGGTATCGCTCAGGTTGGCGCCGGGCGCAATCCCGATACCGCCTACCTGCGCGGCCAGAGCGTCCGACACGTAATCGCCGTTCAGGTTGAGGGTCGCAATCACGCTGTATTCGGCTGGGCGCAGCAGAATTTGTTGCAAAAATGCATCGGCGATGCTGTCTTTCACCGTGATTTCACGCCCGGTCTTCGGATTTTTAAACTTGCACCAAGGTCCGCCGTCAATCATCTGCGCGCCAAACTCCCGCTGCGCCAGCGCGTACGCCCAATCGCGGAACCCACCCTCGGTGAATTTCATGATGTTGCCCTTGTGCACAATGGTCAAGCTGGGCTTGTCGTTGTCAATCGTGTACTGCAAAGCCTTGCGCACAAGGCGCTCTGTACCTTCGCGGGACACCGGCTTGACGCCGATGCCAGAGGTGTTGGGGAAGCGGATTTTGGTAACGCCCATCTCCTCCTGCAAAAACTTGATGAGCTTTTGCGCCTTGGGCGACTCGGCTTCGAATTCGATACCGGCGTAAATATCCTCAGAATTTTCCCGGAATATCACCATATCGGTCTTGTGCGGCTCCTTCACGGGGCTGGGCACGCCGGTGAAGTATTGCACCGGCCGCAAGCAGACGTACAAATCCAGCTCTTGGCGCAGAGCCACGTTCAGGGAGCGGATACCGCCACCTACCGGGGTGGTCAGCGGGCCTTTGATCGAGACCACGTAATCGCGGATCGCATGCAGGGTTTCTTCAGGCAACCACACGTCAGGACCATACACATGGGTCGATTTCTCACCCGCAAAAACCTCCATCCAGGCAATCTTGCGCTTGCCGCCGTAGGACTTGGCAACCGCCGCGTCAACCACCTTGATCATCACCGGCGTGATATCCAGCCCCGTACCGTCACCCTCGATGTAAGGAATGATGGGTTGATCCGGCACGTTCAAAGACATGTCCGCGTTGACGGTGATTTTTTGGCCGTGGGCTGGAATTTTGATGTGTTGGTACATGGTTGGCTTTTTTTGCGATGGTGGTCATCAATGGCGGACGCTGCGGAGAATTCTAGTCCTGAAAATTACGCGATACTGTCAGCGAACCCCTTGATGCCCTATGCCCTTGCCAGCCAAAAGTCACCTGTCGCGCTTTAGCATCCCTTGGCTTGCAGCCATCGTGGCCCTGGTCGCCTTCGGCTTGGCGCACGCCCAAAAGCCCCAAACCAGCTTGCCCCGGACTGCGCTGAGCATTGGCATGTACCGTATTGATGCCCAAGTTGCGACCACCAGCGAACAACACGCCATCGGGCTGATGTTCCGCACCGACATGCCGCAAAACGAGGGCATGCTCTTCGTCTTTGAGCGGCCGACCCAGCAGTGTTTTTGGATGAAAAACACCCTGATCCCCTTGGCCGTGGCTTTTGTTGCCGACGACGGGACCATCGTCAACCTCGATGAGATGAAGGCCCAAACCCTCAACGCCCACTGCTCGGAAAAGCCGGTGCGCTATGTGCTGGAAATGAACACCGGCTGGTTTTCCAAAAAAGGCCTGAAAGCCGGCAACAAGCTCCAAGGCCAGCCATTCGATTCCGCCCGCCCATAAAAAACCGGCCCTGAGGCCGGCTTGTGCAAGGCTGAACCCGCGGCCTCAGGCGAAATTGGCCTCAGCAAATTCCCAGTTCACCAA
This sequence comes from Rhodoferax sp., assembly GCA_964203415.1. Classification (GTDB taxonomy): domain Bacteria; phylum Pseudomonadota; class Gammaproteobacteria; order Burkholderiales; family Burkholderiaceae_C; genus Allorhodoferax. The sequence goes on along the minus strand of CAXNME010000001.1, from coordinate 54,302 downwards.
TTTGTCCAGGAACGCCTCTACAAACTTGGGGCGCATATTGCGGTAGTCGATGTAATAGGCGTGCTCCCACACGTCAACCGTCAGCAAGGCCTTGTCGGCACCGGTCAGCGGCGTACCGGCAGCACCGGTGTTCACGATATCCACCGAGCCATCGGCCTTTTTGACCAGCCAGGTCCAGCCGGAGCCGAAATTGCCGACGGCGGATTTGACAAACGCCTCTTTGAAGGCCGCGAAGCTGCCCCATTTGGCATCAATCGCCGCAGCCAGCGCGCCAGCGGGAGCGCCGCCGCCGTGCGGCTTCATGCAATGCCAGAAAAAGGTGTGGTTCCAAATTTGGGCCGCGTTGTTGTAGATACCGCCGCTGGACTTGCGGATGATGTCTTCCAGCGACATCGCTTCAAACTCGGTGCCCTTTTGGAGATTATTCAGGTTCACCACATACGCGTTGTGGTGCTTGCCGTGGTGAAACTCCAGCGTCTCTTGCGAGTACACAGGAGCCAGGGCGTCGATGGCGTAAGGCAGTGCGGGAAGGGTGTGTTCCATGGAATCCTCTAAATGATGGGTAGCGGGTCAAGAGCGCAGATTGTAGAAATTATTTGGTTTCGACGTTGAGCGCCTGCACTGATAGCCTTCCATCGTGCATTTGCGCATGCAAGCGCTGCCCGGGCTGGACTCCTTGTACGCTGCCCACACCACGGCCATCCACATCCGTAAGCCACGCGTAGCCGCGCGCCAAAACCAGCGACGGATCCAGCAGGCCCAAGCGCAGGGCGGCCGCATCCAGGCGGGTGGCGCGCCCCGCGACCATCTTCGTGACCGCGCGCTCCAAGGCCTCTTGCGTGCGACGAAGCCGCACAGTACGTTGAGACAGAACCGCATGTGCCGCGAATGCGACGCGGTGCTCGCAATCGCGCAAGCGCTGCCGCATCGCATGCACACCGGCGGACGGTCTGGCGATGCGCGCTTGCAGGGTATCCAAGTGCTGCGATTGGCGATCCAGCACCCGCAAACTCACGGCGTGCAGGCGCTGCGCCGTATCGTCCACCGCGTCGCGCCACAGCGCGCTTGGCTGCGCCGCCATCTCGGCCGCAGCCGTCGGCGTGGGGGCGCGCAGATCGGCAACAAAATCGGCAATCGTGAAGTCGGTTTCATGCCCGACCCCGCTCACTAAGGGAACCGGACTCTGGGCAATCACCTGCGCCAAAGTCTCGTCATTGAAGGCCCACAGGTCTTCCATCGAACCGCCGCCGCGCACCAGCAAAATCACATCGATAGGGCCATGCGCAGTGTCCTGTAAACGGTAGATTTTTTGTAATGCTGCGCACAGCGCCTGAGGCGCAGCCTCGCCTTGTACGGCCGCAGGTACCACCGTCACGGGAATATGCGGCACGCGCCGCTGCAAGGCCGACAGCACGTCGTGCAAGGCGGCCGCGCCCAGAGAGGTGACCACACCGATACCGCGCACCAAATTTGGCAGGGGGCGTTTGCGCTGCGCATCAAAAAGACCCTGCGCTTGCAGGCGCGCCTTGATCTGCACGAAACGTTCAAACAATACGCCTTGCCCGGCACGGCGCATCGCCTCGACAACCAGCTGCAGCTCGCCGCGCTGCTCGTACACACCCAAGCGACCCTGGAGCTCGACCTGATCCCCATCACGCGGACTGAAATCGAAGGCAGAAGCGACCCGCTTGAAAGCCGCGCAGCGGATCTGCCCCGTCGCGTCCTTGAGGTTGAAATAACAGTGCCCGCTGGCGGCGCGCACAAAACCGCTGATCTCGCCACCCACCCGCACCGGGTTGAACTGCGACTCCAAGCTGCTGCTGATGGCCTTGCACAAGGCCCCCACTTGCCATAAACGCATCGGCGAGATACCCGCCTCAGGCTGCTCTTCGGAGTTCAATCAATGGGCTTTCTTTGGAGATATCGGGGAAGGACGGCGCAAAGGGTCGTGGCTGAACCGGGCACGGGCAAGTCGCTAGTTCCATCGCCAGGGCACACGCCATAATTGCAGTTGCGCAACCCGCCGAAAGCACTACCTTGCTGTCCATCATACAAGCCGCCGGCTGGCCGATCTGGCCGCTTATCGCGTGCTCGGTTCTGGCCCTGTCCATCATCATCGAGCGGTTCGTGAACCTGCGTACCGCGCGCGTCGCACCGCCGGATCTTTTCAACAGCATCATCATCCGCGCCCGCGCCAAGGCCCTGACCGACGAAGAGATTGCCGCGTGGGAAACCGGTTCGGTGCTGGGCATGGTGCTGTCCAGTCCCCTGCGGTATTTGAAGGCCCACCCCCGTTGTTCCGATGAGGAATTGAAAGAGGCGTTGCAAAACGCCGGGCAAGAAGCCGCCATGCGCCTGGATCAATACCTCTCCGCCCTGGGCACCATTGCATCGGTAGCGCCTCTACTCGGGCTGCTTGGCACGGTGGTCGGCATGATTGAAATTTTTGGCGCACAAGGCACCGCGGGCGCTATTGCGAACCCGACCCAGCTGGCGCAAGGCATCTCGATGGCTCTGTACAACACCGCCTTCGGTTTGGCGGTTGCCATTCCTGCCTTGATTTGCTGGCGCTATTTCCGCAACCGGGTTGACGCCTACCTGCTGTCCTGGGAAATTCAGGGCGCGCAGCTGCTCGGGCAACTCAAGTCGCTGCGCCGCTAAGCCCCTTAGCCGTACATGAACTTTCGCCGCCGCCGCCGCTTGGAGGAGCCCGAGATCAATTTGATCCCGTTTATCGACGTTCTATTGGTTGTGCTCATCTTTTTGATGCTATCCACCACCTTCAACCAGCTCACCCAAATCCAGATCACGCTGCCCACGGCTAACACCGAGAAACAAGATACCGCGCCAGAAACCTTGACCCTGACCATCCAGGCCGACGGACGCTACAGCCTGAACCAGCAAGCGATCAAAGCCACCACCGTCGCGGACATCCAAGCTGCATTGCAGTCGGCGCAGATCGGACCCCAAACGGTGCTGGTCATCGCCGCTGACCAGAACGTACGCCACCAATCTGTCGTCTCCGCCATGGAAGCAGCGCGGCGCAGCGGCCTGAGCCGCGTGACCTTCGCCTCCCAGTCCAGCGTCACCGCGAACAAGCAAGCGGCAGACAAACGCAACACCGCCAAGTAATGGCACCAGCCCGTCCCAACCCCGCGGACGCTGGCTCTTGGCTGCGCAGATCATGGCAAACGCGGGGGCTCGTAAGCGCAGTGTTGTGGCCGCTGTCGCTGCTATACGGCGCGGTGACCGCGATGCACCGTCAGCTATATCGCTCTGGAATACGGTCCGTGATCCGCGTGGGTGTCCCCGTGATCGTGGTTGGCAACGTGACGGCAGGCGGCGGCGGCAAGACGCCAACCGTCATGGAAATTACCACCCACCTGCGCGGGCGCGGGCTGCGGGTGGGCGTGGTCTCGCGCGGCTATGGGCGGCGCACTGCGGACTGTTTAGAAGTTCAGCCCGATGGAACGGCAGATACCTACGGGGACGAACCGTTGCTACTTAGGCGCACCTTAGACATACCGGTCTTTGTCCACGCCAACCGGGCACGCGCTGCGCAAGCGCTGCTGGCGCGCCACCCGCACACACAGGTCATCGTCTGCGACGATGGCCTGCAGCACTATGGGCTGTACCGCGACATCGAGGTATGCGTGATCGACGCGGAAGGCTTCGGAAACAAGCGGCTCTTGCCCGCAGGCCCGATGCGACAGCATTGGCCGCTGGCGCTGGTTCGTCAATCCGGCCAGGATGCGACCCGGACCTTGCTGTTGCACACGGCAGGTGCAGCCTGGCCCGGACGGTTCAGCGCCCACCGCCGCCTGGCGCCGCAATTGATGGACGCCACCGGACAGACGCGCACCATGATCGCGCTGGCAGAGGGCAGCCAGCCCATTGTCGCGATTGCGGCCATCGCGAAACCGGAGGCATTTTTTGCCATGCTGCGCCTGCAAGGTCTGGTGCTGGCGCACACCCTGGCGCTGCCCGACCACGACGACTTCAGCCAATTCGCCAGCCATGCCACCGCATTTCCCTCCGGGGCCGTGCTGATTTGCACGCAAAAAGATGCCGCCAAACTCTGGCCGCAGTGCCCGCAAGCGCTGGCCGCAGTGCTGGAGCAGCGCAGCGAACCCGCGTTCTTCCACGCCTTGGATGCGCTGCTCCAAGCCGGGCCGGCCTGAAACTATCATCTAGCCCTATGGATACCAAACTACTTGAACTGCTGGTCTGCCCCGTGACCAAAGGCCCCCTTGAATATGACCGCGAGGCGCAAGAGCTGATCTCGCGCAGCGCCCGCCTGGCCTACCCGGTGAAGGACGGTATTCCGGTTTTGCTGGAGAGCGATGCCCGGGTTATGAGCGACGAGGAACTCGGACTTTGATCGAGGCCGTGCCGACGCGATTCACCGTGCTGATTCCGGCGCGGCTGGCGTCCACCCGGCTTCCCAACAAACCGCTGGCCGACATTGGCGGCTTGCCCATGGTGGTGCGGGTGGCGCAGCGGGTGCGCAGCGGCGTTCCCGCTGGTGTGCGCATCGTGGTAGCCGCCGACCACGCCGACATTGTGAGCGCATGTACAAGCCACGCGGTGGAAGCTGTTCTGACGCGCCTCGACCACGTCTCCGGCAGCGACCGCTTGGCGCAGGCCTGCGATCTGCTGCAACTCGACGACAGCGAGATCGTGGTCAACGTGCAGGGCGACGAACCATTGATTGATCCGGCCCTGGCGCTGTCGGTGGCCCAACTGCTGGAGCGGCATCCGCAAACCGCGATGGGGACGGCGGCGCATGCCCTGCACAGCATGGAAGAGTTTCATAACCCGAACATCGTCAAGGTCGTCGTCGATGCGTCCGGGCATGCGATGTACTTCAGCCGCTCGCCGATTCCCTGCTGGCGCGATGGGGCGGTGGCGCAAGAGGCAGCGACCTTGCCCGCGCTGCGGCACATTGGTATCTACGCCTACCGGGCGGCATTTCTGCGGCGCTTTCCACTGCTCAGCCCCGCGCCCCACGAACAGGCCGAAGCGCTGGAGCAACTGCGCGCGCTGTGGCACGGCTACCGGATCGCGGTGCACATCAGCGATACCGTTCCACAGGGCGGTGTGGATACAGCCCAAGACCTGGAGCGGGTACGGACCCACTTTGCACAAAACGGGATTTAAGCCCTGCATCGGCTCCGGTGCCCGCTGATGCGAGCGTAGGCTGCGTGCTATTCTCTAAACGACAGCGCCTTAGGGCTTGTTTTTACAAAAAAATGGAAGTTTCACGCACGGGCACGGGACAAGCCTGACGGGGAGCCGCAACGTTCTGAGGGTCACTATGAGACTAATTTTGCTGGGCGCACCGGGCGCGGGTAAGGGCACACAAGCCACCTTCATCTGCCAGAAATACGGGATTCCCCAAATTTCCACCGGCGACATGCTGCGTGCGGCGGTCAAAGCCGGCACGCCACTGGGCCTGCAGGCCAAATCGGTGATGGACGCCGGCGGCTTGGTCAGTGACGCACTGATCATCGGACTGGTGAAAGAGCGCCTGACCCAACCCGACTGCGGCAAGGGCTTCCTGTTTGACGGATTTCCCCGCACCATCCCGCAAGCCGACGCCATGAAAGCCGCCGGCGTGGCACTGGATTACGTGATTGAAATCGACGTGCCCTTTGCTGCCATCGTGGAGCGCATGAGCGGGCGGCGCTCGCACCCGGCATCCGGGCGCACCTACCATGTGCGCTTCAACCCGCCCAAGCAGGACGGCCTGGATGACATCACGGGCGAGGCACTGATCCAGCGCGAAGACGACCGCGAAGAAACCGTGAACAAGCGGCTCGAGGTCTACAGCGCCCAAACCCGGCCGCTGGTCGCCTACTACTCCGAGCTGGGCCGCCGCCGAGGCGGCCCAAGCCCCCAAATACCGGGCGGTGGACGGAACCGGTGAGGTGTCGGCCATCACGGCCAGGGTGCTGGCAGCGCTGGAGAGCTGAGTTTTTTGGGTGGCGGGCTTGCAAAAACCTGTAAACTGGTTAAAGATACAGTAACTGTCCAAAACGACAGTTGTGGTTTTATGTAGCACCCTCTAAAGGAGTCGCCATGTCCGAGAGCCCCAAACTCACCGCCCGCCAGCAACAGATTCTCACCTTGATCGAGCGCGCCATCGCCACCACCGGCGCACCGCCCACCCGCGCCGAAATCGCCACCGAACTCGGTTTCAAGTCCGCCAACGCGGCCGAAGAACATTTGCAAGCGCTGGCGCGCAAGGGCGTGATCGAATTGGTCAGCGGCACCTCACGAGGCATCCGCTTGCGCAACAAATCCGGCACCAGCGCCTGGCAGGGCCAGCAATATGCCCTGCAGATCCCCGGCCTCGCCCAGTTGGCGCTGCCCTTGATAGGCCGGGTGGCGGCCGGCTCGCCCATCCTGGCCCAAGAGCATGTGGACCAGACCTATTACGTGGAAAACAGCCTGTTCCAGCGCCAGCCCGACTACTTGCTCAAAGTGCGCGGCATGTCCATGCGCGACGCGGGCATCATGGACGGTGATTTGCTGGCGGTGCAAGCCACCAAAGAAGCCAAAAACGGCCAGATTGTGGTGGCGCGCCTGGGCGAAGAAGTCACGGTCAAGCGCTTTCGGCGCAACAAGCAGCAAATCGAATTGCACCCCGAAAACCCGGACTACCAAATCATCGTGGTGGAGCCGGGCGACCCCTTCGAGATCGAAGGCCTGGCCGTCGGACTGATCCGCAACACCATGCTGATGTGAGCTGACGCTTCGCCGGTGATGAGCGACCCCGAAGATTTCACCGGCACCCGGCCCGTACCGGCGCAGCATGCTGTTGACGCCGGGGCTTTGGGCGATTGGCTAGCACGCCACGTCGAAGGCTTTTCCGGGCCGCTGACCCTGGAGTCCTTCAAAGGCGGCCAATCCAATCCGACCTACAAACTGTCCACACCCGGCGCGACCTACGTGCTGCGCAGCAAACCGGCAGCCAAGGCGCTGCTGCTGCCATCGGCCCATGCGATTGAGCGGGAATTCAAGGTCATGCAAGGCTTGCATGGCACCGGAGTTCCGGTTCCCCGCATGCTGCGCCCTGTGCGAAGACGAATCGGTCATCGGGCGCGCCTTTTATGTCATGGAGTTCATGGAGGGCCGGGTCTTTTGGGACCAGTCGCTGCCCAACTGTTCGCAGCAGGAACGCGCTGCTATTTACGACGAGATGAACCGCGTAATCAGCAGCCTGCACCGCGTCGCGTATGCCGAACACGGGCTGGCCGACTACGGGCGCCCCGGCAATTATTTCGAGCGGCAGATCGGTCGTTGGAGCAAGCAGTACGCGGCCTCGGTGACACAGCCCATCGTGGAGATGGACAGCCTGATGGCATGGTTGCCCGCCCATATTCCGGCGATGGCGCGCGCCGAGGGCATGACGCGCATCGTGCACGGCGATTTCCGGCTCGACAACCTGGTTTTCCACCCGACGCAGCCGCGCGTGGTCGCCGTGCTCGATTGGGAACTCTCCACCCTGGGCCATCCCTTGGCCGACTTCAGCTACCACGCCATGGCCTGGAATATCGCGCCTGGCGACTTCCGGGGCATCCACGGCCTGGACCTTGCCGGCCTGGGCATCCCGGACCAAACTTCTTATATGGCGCGCTACTGCGAACGCACCGGGCTGGTAAGCCTTCAAGATTTGCAGGCCGACTGGAACTTCTACATGGCCTACAACCTGTTCCGCATGGCGGCCATTTTGCAAGGCATCGCCAAACGGGTCGAAGACGGAACCGCCGCCAACGCGCAAGCTTTGCGGGCTGCAGCCGGTGCCCGGCCCCTCGCACGGCTGGGCTGGCAATTCGCGCAGCAAGCCTGAGGTCCGGCGTGCCGCAGGTATAAGCTCGCAGGCGCAACGACGCACGGTTGATTCAGCTATTTTTCAGGACCCGCCATGGACTTCGAATACTCCGATAAAACCAAAGCCTTGCAGCTGCGTCTGCAAGCCTTCATGGACGCCCATGTGTACCCGGCCGAAGCCGCCATCGCCCAAGAAATTGCGGCCAACACCGCTGCGGGCAAGCGCTGGACGCCGCTGCAAACCATCGAGCGGCTCAAGCCCCTGGCGCGGCAGGCCGGTTTGTGGAATCTGTTTTTGCCGGTGGACAGCGCGCAGGCCGCCGGTTTCGCGGGCGCGGGCCTGAGCAACCAGGAATACGCCCCGCTGGCCGAAATCATGGGGCGCGTGCTCTGGGCCAGCGAAGTTTTCAACTGTTCCGCGCCCGATACCGGCAACATGGAAACCATCGCCCGCTTTGGCTCTGAAGATGCCAAACGCCGCTGGCTCAAGCCGCTGCTTGACGGTGAAATCCGTTCCGCCTTTGCCATGACCGAACCCGATGTGGCCTCCAGCGATGCCACCAACATCGCCACCCGCATCGAGCGCGATGGGGACGACTATGTGATCAACGGGCGCAAATGGTGGATCTCGGGCGCGGGTGATCCGCGCTGCGCGATCTACATCCTGATGGGAAAAACCGATCCGCAGGCAGCCCGCCATGCCCAGCAAAGCATGGTGCTGGTGCCAGCCGACACACCGGGTATCACAGTGCTGCGCCCGCTGCATGTAATGGGCTATGACGACGCGCCGCACGGGCACATGGAAATCGTGTTTGAGAACGTACGCGTACCAGTGGGCAACATCCTGCTCGGCGAGGGCCGCGGTTTTGAAATTGCCCAAGCCCGCCTGGGCCCGGGGCGCATCCACCACTGCATGCGCCTGATCGGCCTGGCGGAGCGCGCTTTGGAATTGATGTGCCGCAGGGCATCGAGCCGCACCGCGTTTGGCAAACTGGTGTCGGCCCAAGGCGTCACGCAAGAGCGGATTGCCGAGGCGCGCTGCAAAATCGACATGGCCCGCCTGCTGACCCTCAAAGCCGCCTGGATGATGGACACGGCAGGTAACAAGTCCGCACGCAATGAGATCGCCATGATCAAAGTGGTTGCGCCCAAAATGGCCTGCGACATCATTGATTGGGCCATGCAGGTGCATGGCGGCGGCGGCATGTGCGACGACTTTCCGCTGGCCTACAGCTACGCCAGCGCCCGCACCCTGCGTTTTGCCGACGGCCCCGACGAGGTCCACCGCAACGCGATTGCCAAAGCTGAACTGGGCAAGTACACGCCCGCTTGAACAGGGTTGCGGCTAAGGCGCTGCAGCAGACAGTTTCGGCTAGCGCAGCAGCCGGAGTTTCGGCTGACGCCTCAGTGCAAATGGCGCGGCTTGCGGCCACCGCCACCATGGCCGGAACCAAAGCCGCCGCTGCCGCGCGGCGGCTTTCCCAGATCCAGCGAGCTGACCAGTGCGTCAAAGCGCTTGGCGAACAATTTGTCCACTTCGGCGACCACGTCCCCGAGTTCGGCCCCGTCAAAGTGCCGCTCCATCAGCTGCACCACGTCATTGACCAGCAGGTCGCGTTGTACCTGCATGATGGCTTGCGGATTGGGCCCGACAAACAGCATCACAAAATCGTCGCGTGACTCGCCTTCGCTGTCTTCGTCGGCGTCAAACTCCGCGTCGTAGAAAGTGACTTCAATGGCCGCGCCCGCTTGGGCGATTTCGTTGAGGTTCATGCAGAACTCGTCGAGCACCTGGCGGAAATCATCGCTGCCCGGAACCGTCCAGCACAGCTGCAATACCTGGTCGCGCGTTTCAAACACCATACCGGGCTCGTCTTCGTAAACGCTGCGGGCACCAGATGCAAAAGAGCGTGCACCGGCGTATTTCCACAATGGCTTGACCGCGTCTTCCACCTGCTTGGCACGAACTTCGGGCAAAAGCGCAATCTGCCCGTGGACATGGATTTCAAAAGGGGCGTTGTTGCGTGGCATGGTTGGGGTCGGTGTGCGTTGCCAAGACCTGCGTCTTGAAAGGCCTCTATCCTAAACCTTAGTCCAGCATGCGCCCTGGCGGGGCAGCCCAACCGCTAGCCTCATGCGCGGTAGCCGTACAACCAGGGCATATCCAGCGCACGCACGCCCAAGGCGCGCATCCCGAGGTCGCGAATGCCAGCACGCAGGCCCGTGCTGTGGAACCACACACCGTTGCGTGCCGCACGCTGTTGCACACGGGCATTTCTTTGCCAACGCGCGTTGGCATAGGCCTGCACCGCTTGGGCGACGCTCATGCCCGGGCGGGAGAGCGCACGCGCCAGGCACCAACTGTCCTCCAGCGCCATGCCAGCCCCTTGTGCGAGATAGGGGCGCATGGGGTGCGCCGCGTCACCCACCAGCGCAATCCGCGCGGCACCCATCAGCGCAGCGCTGCGCAGGGGCGGACGGTCGAACAGCGTCCAGGACTGCCAACTCCCCATGGCCTGTACCAGGTCACGCAACACCGGTGCGGCACCATCCATACCCGCCGCAACCGCCTCGGGGGTCGACGGCTGGCTCCAGTTGTCCGACTCCCCCTCACCGGCTCCGTGTACGACCACCACCGCATTCAGCCACGCGCCGCCCCGCACCGGGTAAGTCACCACATGGAACTGCGGCCCCAGCCAGGCTGTCACCACGGCGCTGCGCAAGCTCTTCCGGCAGGTCGGCCTGCGGCACCAAGGCGCGGTAGGCGATATGTCCGGTCGCGCTCGGCGGCGTGTCATACAGCACCTGGCTGCGCAGCTTGCTCCACAAGCCGTCCGCCCCGGCCATGCACTCGACCCGGCGCACCAACCCGCCCGCCGTGCTGAATTGCACCGCGCTGCTGTCCTGCTGGGCCGACTCGATGTGGCAAGCCAAATAAAGGCTGGCCTGGGTGTGCGCCTCGAGTGCCGTCAGCAGAATGTGGTGCAGGTCCGCGCGTGCCAGCGTGGCATATGGCGCGCCGTAGCGTGTCTGGGCCTGTTCTCCCAGGGGCAGCACGCCGAGCAAGCGCGCGTCGATACCGCTGCGAACCTGCAACTCGGCAGGAAAAGCCGCCACCGCGCGCAGAGCGGACTCCAAACCCAAATCATGCAAAACACGGGTGGCGTTGGGGCCCAGTTGTATCCCGGCCCCCACGGGGGCGAACGCTTGCACCTGCTCAAAGACCTGCACCCGGTGGCCTGCGCGGGCACAGGCCAGCGCGGTAGCCAGCCCGGCCACCCCGGCGCCGACCACGGCAATGCTGCGAACGGGTGCGGACACGCTTATTCCATGCGCCAAATGGATTGGGGCTTGAAGCCCAGATCGGCCGCCTTGCCCTTGCGGGCACGGGCGGCGCGGGCGTTGTTGAGGCTGCGGATTTCCAGCGTCTCGCTGCGCGCCTTGCCCCCACGGCCAAGGCCGTCGATGCGCACGCTGCGGCTATAGGCAGCGGCACCGGCCAGGGTGTCTTTATGCTTCGAGCGCGAGCAGCATCAAACCGCGCCCGCCGGTGGCCATGGACTTCAGCTCAGCGAGCTCGAATGTCAGGATGCGCCCGCCCGTGGATGCGCAGGCCACATGGCTGGCACCGTCGGCGACCGATGGCGCGCAAACAGACTCGCCCGGCGTTGCAGCTGATAAAGGCCTTGCCCGCGCGCTGGCGCGACACCAGGTTGCCCACGGTGGCCAAAAAGCCGTAGCCCCCGCTGCTGCTCAGCAGCAGGTTCAAGGACGCCGCCCCGGCAAAGTAATGCAGGATCTGGGTGCCCGCTTCGAGTTCGATCAGGCTGGTGATCGGCTGGCCGTCGCCGCGCCCGCCCGGAAGGGACGCCACCGGCACCGAGTAAACCCGCCCTTGCGAACCAAAGGCCAGCAGCGTGTCCACGCTGCGGCAGGCAAAGGTGGCGTACAAGGCGTCACCCGCTTTGAAGGCCAGCGTATCCGCGTCCACCTCGTGGCCCAGGCGCGAACGGACCCAGCCTTTTTCACTCACCACCACGGTGACCGGCTCGTCCACCACGCGGACCTCCACCACAGACTTTTTCTCGGCCTGGATCAGGGTGCGGCGCGGGTCGGCAAAGGTCTTGGCATCGGCTTCAATTTCCTTGACCATCAAGCGCCGCAAGGCCGCCGGACTGCCCAATATTTCTTCGAGCTTTTTCTGTTCGTCGCGCAGCTCAGAAAGTTCCTGCTCGATCTTGATCGCCTCCAGCCGCGCCAGTTGGCGCAGGCGGATGTCCAGAATATCTTCGGCCTGCCGCTCGGAGAGGCGAAAGCGCGCCATCAGCGCAGCGCGCGGCTCGTCCGACTGGCGGATGATGGCAATCACCTCGTCGATATTGAGCAGCACCAACTGGCGGCCCTCAAGGATGTGGATGCGGTCCAGCACCTTGCCCAGGCGGTGGCGCGCGCGCCGCTCGATGGTGGTCTGGCGGAACGCAATCCACTCCGTCAACATGTGCCGGAAGGACTTTTGCGTGGGTACGCCGTCCAGCCCCACCATGGTCAGGTTGATGGGCGACGATGTTTCCAGGCTGGTGTGGGCCAGCAGCGCGGTGATCAACTCGGTTTGTTCGATGCGGCTGGTCTTGGGCTCGAACACCAGCCGCACCGCCGCGTCTTTATTGGACTCATCGCGCACCACATCCAGCACCGCGAGCACGCTGGCTTTGAGCTGGCTTTGGTCCTGGCTCAGGGCTTTTTTGCCAGCCTTGATTTTGGGGTTGGTGATCTCCTCAATCTCTTCGAGCACCCGCTGCGTGCTCACGCCCGGCGGGAGCTCGGTCACGACCAATTGCCATTGGCCGCGCGCCAGGTCTTCGATCTTCCAGCGCGCGCGCACTTTGAGCGAGCCGCGACCGGTGCGGTAGGCATCGGCAATGTCCGTGGCTGCGCTGATGATCTGCCCGCCACCGGGGTAATCCGGCCCTGGCACCAGCGCCAGCAACTCCTCATCCGAGGTCTTGGGGTTTTTGACCAGCGCCACGCAGGCGTCGGCAATTTCGCGCAAGTTGTGGCTGGGAATCTCGGTGGCCAGTCCCACAGCGATACCGCTGGCCCCGTTAAGCAGCGTGAACGGCAGGCGCGCGGGCAACTGGCGCGGCTCCTCGGTCGAGCCGTCGTAGTTGGGCACAAAGTCCACCGTGCCCTGGTCGATCTCATCGAGCAGCAGGCTGGTGATTTTGGCCAGCCGCGCCTCGGTGTAGCGCATGGCCGCAGCGCCGTCGCCGTCGCGCGAGCCGAAGTTACCCTGGCCGTCAATCAGCGGGTAGCGCTGCGAAAAATCCTGCGCCATGCGCACCAGCGCGTCATACGCCGCCTGGTCGCCATGCGGATGGAAACGGCCCAGCACATCGCCCACCACGCGCGCGCTTTTCACCGGCTTGGCCCCGGTGTTGCCATTGGCACCGCCAAAGCCCAGACCCATGCGCGACATGGAATACAAAATCCGCCGCTGCACCGGCTTCTGGCCATCGCAGACATCGGGCAGCGCGCGGCCCTTGACCACGCTCAGGGCGTATTCCAGATAGGCGCGCTGGGCGTAGGTGGCCAGGTTCAGTTCATCGTCACCCTGGGTGGGCGGGTTGATCGGAGTCAAAAGGTCGTCGGTCATTCGGTGGGGTTCAAAAGGGAAGGTAATACATCTTGAAAGCGTGGGTCAGCGTGCAACGGGGCCAAGGTGTTGTGCATTTTTTCTCGAGCGGCGCTGCGAGCCTCAGGCTTGTAGCGCCACCCAGTCCTCCACCAGCAAACCCTCAACACCTTGAAAGTGCCGGGTGTTGTGGGTGACCAGTACCAGGCCTTGGGCCAGTGCGTGGGCTGCAATCAAGGTGTCCATGGCACCAATAGGGCGGCCTAACTGGCGCAGCTTGTGCGCCAGCGGGCCATAGGCATCAGCCACAGCATCGGTCCAGGGCAAGGCCGGCACCTGCATCAAACACAGGTCGATCATGCGCTGGCGCTTGTCTTGCGGGCCCAGACCACTTTGCCCAAAGCGCAACTCGGCCCGGCAAATGGCAGAGGTGACCACCGTTTGACGCGCCAACTCTGTTGCCATGCGGGCGCGAAGCGCGGCATAGCCACCCCGGATGAAGTAGCTCAGGATGTTGCTGTCCGCCAGGTAGCGCGCTGTCATGTCGTGAGAACGCGGCCTTAGGCCAACGGGTTGCGCGGCGGCTCTGGCGAACGCGGTGGCAGGAACTCGGTGCGGTCGGTGTTGTGGTCGATCAGCGCTAACAAGTCAGCCAACTGCGCCTGGCGCTCAGCCTCGCTGGGTTTGGGGCGAAGAATGATGTCGCCGGTCTGCGCATCGCGGCTGATCCACACTTCGGACGTCTCCAGGCGAAACGGCTTGGGCAGGCGCACTGCCTGGCTGTTACCGTTGGTGAACACTTTGGCGCTGGCTTCCATCAGATGTCTCCTTCGCATTCAGATTCGTTAATGTACATCCAAAATGTGTGTACATTAACCCCGGCTGGAGATGTCACAACAAGCGTCTCAGACATCAATTTCCACAGAATCACCGTGGATTTCCATCAGCTCACGCCGCGCCGCCGCTTCGCCCTTGCCCATGAGCTTGGTCATCAGGGCCTCGGTAGCGCCAAAGTCAATAGCGCCCAAGGCCACGGGCAGCAGGCGGCGGGTGTCGGGGTTCAGGGTGGTGTCCCAAAGTTGCTCGGCGTTCATCTCGCCCAGGCCTTTGAAGCGGCTGATGCTCCAAGCGCCTTCGCGCACGCCCTCTTTGCGCAGCTTGTCCAGCAAGGCGGTTAGTTCGCCCTCGTCTAGCGCATAGGCTTTGGAGGCGGGCTTTTTGCCACGCGCCGGCGCGTCCACCCGGAACAGCGGCGGGCGCGCCACATAGACGTGACCGGTCTCGATCAGCTTGGGGAAGTGGCGGAAAAACAGGGTGAGCAGCAGCACCTGGATATGCGAGCCGTCCACGTCGGCGTCACTCAGGATGCAGACCTTGCCGTAGCGCAGGCCACTCATGTCCGGCGCGTCGTTGGGGCCGTGGGGATCGACGCCGATGGCGACCGAAATGTCGTGGATCTCGGTGTTGGCGAACAGCCGGTCGCGATCCACTTCCCAGGTGTTCAAGACCTTGCCGCGCAGGGGCAGGATGGCCTGGTTTTCTTTGTCGCGGCCCATTTTGGCGCTGCCCCCGGCCGAGTCGCCCTCGACCAGAAAGACCTCGTTGTAGGCCAGATCGCGGCTCTCGCAATCGGTGAGCTTGCCCGGCAAAACCGCCACGCCAGAGCTCTTGCGCTTCTCCACCTTTTGCCCGGCGCGTTGGCGGATTTGCGCGGCTTTGATCGCCAGCTCGGCGAGTTTTTTGCCGTATTCGACGTGCTCGTTGAGCCAGAGCTCGAGCACCGGGCGCACGCAGGATGAGACCAGGCGCACCGCATCCCGCGAATTCAGCCGCTCCTTGATTTGGCCCTGGAACTGCGGGTCCAGCACCTTGGCCGACAGCACATAACTGGCGCGGGCAAATACGTCTTCGGGCATGAGCTTCACGCCTTTGGGCAGCAGGCTGTGCAACTCAATAAAGCTTTTCACGGCGGTGAACAAGCCGTCGCGCAGGCCGCTCTCGTGGGTGCCGCCCGCGCTGGTGGGGATCAGGTTGACATAGCTCTCACGCACCGGCGCGCCGTCCTCGGTAAAGCCCACGCACCAGGCTGCGCCCTCGCCCTCGGCAAAGGTCTCGTGCTGCGCGTCGGCAAACACCTCGCCGTCGAACAGGGGAATCAGCAACTCGCCGTTGAGCGACTGCATCACATAGTCGCGCAAGCCGCCCTTGTAGAGCCAGGTCTGGCTTTCTTTGCTGCGCTCGTTGTGCAGGCTGACGCTCACCCCGGGCATCAACACCGCTTTACTGCGCAGAAGGTGGGTGAGTTCGGCCATGGGCAGCTGCGCCGACTCGAAATAACTGGCCTGCGGCCAGGCGCGCACCGTGGTGCCGCTTTTGCGGTCACCCTCGGCGGCGGAGCGGGTTTGCAGCGGCTCGATCACGTCGCCCTGGGCAAACACCAGCCGCGCCACCTTGCCCTCGCGGTAGGAGGTGGCCTCCAGGCGCGTGGACAGCGCGTTGGTGACGCTGACGCCCACGCCGTGCAAGCCGCCGGAGAAGCTGTAGGCGCCACCGCTGCCTTTGTCAAATTTACCGCCCGCGTGCAGGCGGGTAAACACCAGCTCGATCACCGGGGTGTTTTCTTCGGGGTGCAGGCCAAAGGGAATGCCCCGGCCGTCGTCCTCCACGGACACCGAGTTGTCGGCGTGCAAGGTGACCTTGATTTTCTTGCCGTGTCCGGCCAGCGCCTCGTCGGCGGCGTTGTCCAGCACTTCCTGGATGATGTGCAGCGGGTTGTCGGTGCGGGTGTACATGCCGGGGCGCTGTTTGACCGGCTCGAGGCCGCGCAGGACGCGGATGGAACTCTCGGAATACGCCGCTTGGGCGGACTTGGGTGCGGGGATGGCAGGGCTCTTCATGCGGGCGATTGTAGTCAGCGCCAGAAAGAAAGCTGTATGGAATCACAGATAAATGAAAGGCTATATTCCCCCGATGAGCACGCTGCAGACCTCCGACGCCACCCTGTCCATCACCCGGGTGCTGGTCTGCACCGCGGCCATCTTGGCGCTGAGCATGGGTATCCGCCATGGCTTTGGCCTCTGGCTGCAGCCGGTCACCCAGGCCCGCGAATGGGGCCGGGGCGATTACGGCTTGGCCATGGCGGTGCAAAACCTCAGCTGGGGCTTGGCCAGTATTTTTGCCGGCATGGCCGCTGACCGCTTTGGCGCGTTCCGGGTGGTTGTGGTGGCTGCGGTCTTGTACGCACTGGGCATGGTAGCCATGGCCCACGCGGACACCGTCACCCTGTTTGTGTTGAGTGCCGGCCTGATGGTCGGGGTGGCGCAGGCTGGCAGCACCTACGGCGTGCTGTACGGGGTCATTGGGCGCAATGTCCCGGCAGAACGCCGCTCCTGGGCCATGGGTGTGGCGGGATCGGCAGGCTCGTTCGGCCAATTCCTGATCGTGCCGCTGGCCGGGCAGCTGATCGGCGTGGCCGGGTGGCAGGACGCGCTGGTGCTGCTGGGCGGCGCGGCCTTGGTTATCCTGCCGCTGGCCTGGGCCTTGCGCGAGCCGCAATTTGCCGGTGGCGGCCCGGTTCGGCGCGAGCAGACGATTATTCAGGCGCTGCGCGAGGCCCTGGCTTATCCAAGTTTCCGCTGGTTGATGGCTGGTTACTTTGTTTGCGGATTTCAGGTGGTGTTTATCGCGATCCACATGCCCAGCTACCTGCGCGACCATGGCTTAGAACCCCAAGTGGCCAGCTATGCGCTGGGCCTGATCGGCTTGTTCAACGTGATCGGCACCTATGCGGCCGGCTCGCTCGGCCAGCGCATGCAAAAGCGCTACATCCTCTCCGCCATTTACCTGGCGCGCGCCATCGCCATCAGCATCTTTTTATGGGCCCCGCTCAGCCCGGCAAGCGTCTATGTGTTCGCGTCGGTAATGGGCGTTTTGTGGTTGTCTACGGTACCACCGACTAACAGCATCGTGGCGCAAATTTTTGGTGTTGCGCACCTTTCCATGCTCAGCGGTTTTGTGTTTTTCAGCCACCAGATCGGCTCGTTCATGGGCGTTTGGCTGGGCGGCTATCTGTATGACACGACAGGCAGCTATGACGTGGTCTGGTACATCGCGATTGCGCTGGGCGTGTTTGCAGCACTGGCCAATCTGCCCGTGAAAGAGACCGCTATCGGGCGCGGCACTGCGCTGGCCGGAGCCCACTGAGATGCGACCGCAGACCCGCAGCATCTTGGGCGCGCTGGCCGCAGCGGGTGTGTTGGGTAGCGTGTTCTTGCTGTACACGCGCCCGGAATTTTGGGTGCTGATGGCCAACCAGGTATGGGCCTGCCTGTAAACGCCGGCGTACCATCTGCGTGGGTGCAGCGCTGGTCGCACCTGCTGGCACCCGATGCCTCCGTTTTGGATGTGGCCTGCGGCGGCGGGCGGCATCTGGCTTGGTTCAGCGGGCGTGGACACACCGTCTGTGGCGTGGACATCGATACGGCGAGCGCCTCAGCCAACGCGCCATTGGCCGAACTGATACAAGCCGACATCGAAAACGGTCCTTGGCCTTTGCACGCAACGCCAGTTCGGAGCCGTGGTGGTGTGCAATTACCTGTGGCGACCGCTGTTCCCCCGCTTGCTGGAGAGCCTGGGACATGGCGGGTTGCTGATTTATGAAACATTTGCCAGCGGACAGGAGCTGCTAGGCCGACCACGCAGGCCGGATTTTTTGTTGCAACCTGGGGAGTTGTTGCAGGTGTGCAAGGATCTGCATGTGGTGGCATACGAGTGCGGACGGGCCGATGACCCACCCCGCGCCGTCCAGCGCATCGTGGCTATGCGCACTAACACCCGCGATGGCGTAACCTTGGCGCTCTCGCTAAAATGAATTTTTGCACCGCGCAGGTGCCCCAACTAACGTCTGACGGATTCCCATGGCCAGTGCTTTACCTCCGATCCGCGGCAGCATCGTCGCCCTGATTACGCCCATGCTCGTTGACGGCTCGGTCGACTATGCGGCGCTGCGCAAGCTGATCGACTGGCATATTGCAGAGGGCACCGATTGCGTATGCGTGGTCGGCACCACCGGCGAGTCACCCACTGTCACCGTTGACGAGCATTGCGAAATCATCCGCGTCGCCGTCGAACAAGCAGCCGGGCGTCTGCCCATCATGGCCGGTTGCGGCGCGAATTCCACCAAAGAGGCCATCGAGCTGGCGCGATTTGCCAAAAAGGTCGGCGCCCAATGCCAGTTGCAGGTGGTCCCTTATTACAACAAGCCCACGCAGGAAGGGCAGTACCTGCATTTCAAATCGATTGCCGAGGCGGTCGACCTGCCGCTGGTTTTGTACAACGTCCCTGGACGCACCGTGGCCGATATGGCCCACGACACCGTGATGCGCTTGGCCGAGGTGCCGGGCATCATCGGCATCAAGGAAGCCACCGGCAATATCGACCGCGCGCAATGGCTGATCAAACACGCGCCCCCCGGCTTCTCTATTTATTCAGGCGATGACCCCACAGCGATTGCACTGATGCTGTGCGGCGGGCATGGCAACGTCAGCGTCACCGCCAACGTGGCCCCGCGGCTGATGCACGCTCTTTGCATGGCCGCCATCGCTGGCGATAACCGCGCCGCGATTGCCCTGCACCAGCAACTGATGCCGCTGAACCACGCCTTATTCGTGGAGCCCAACCCGATTCCAGTGAAATGGGCAGCAGCTCGCCTGGGCTTGTGCGGCGGAACCCTGCGCCTGCCGCTGACAGATCTCACACCGCCGACACAAGGCCTGGTCGAGGCCGCGCTGCGCAGCAGCGGCGTGCTGGCCTAGCGCCTCGCGACCAGCCTGCGTTGGCCCAAATTCCCTAAAGGTATCGACGGATGAAGCTTTTCAAATTGTGTCTCCCGCTGTTGGTCGTGTTTCTCGGCGGATGTGGCATCACCGAAACCGGAAAAATTGACTACAGGTCAGGCCAGAAAACCACGCCACTCGTGGTTCCTCCCGACCTGACCCAGCTATCCAAAGAGACCCGATACGCCGTGGTGAATGGCTCGGTGTCGGCGAGCAATGCGCAGGCGGCCCCCACGGATCCCAGCAAGTCGGCGATTGAGCTTGGGGCGGCAGGTAGTAGCGGGGTACGCATGGAGCGCCAAGGCAACCAACGCTGGCTGGTGATCAAGCAACCGAGCGACGCCGTGTGGAACACGCTGCGCAAGTTCTGGGTAGACACCGGCTTTGTGTTGGCGACAGATAACAAGCCGCTGGGCATCCTGGAAACCGAATGGGCCGAAAACCGCGCCAAAATCCCGATGGATGGGCTGCGCAAGTTGTTCGGCGGCATGATTGACAGCATTTATTCCACGTCCGAGCGCGACAAGTTCCGCACCCGTATTGAGGTCAACGCGCAAGGCGAGACCGAGGTGTATGTGAGCCACCGGGGCGTTATCGAGGTCTACACGGAGGAGCGCAGCGGCCAGACCATCTGGCAACCGCGCCCAACCGACCCCGAACTAGAAACCGAATTTTTGCGCCGGATCATGCTCAGCTTAGGGCAGTTCCGAGCCGCAAGCCCAAGCTGCGGTCGAAGCGGCTATTCCCCCGGCACTGTCTGCGCTGGTGACGCAGGATGGAATCCAGGTCCTGACGATTGCCGAGAACTTTGACCGCGCCTGGCGCCGGGTCGGTTTGGCACTGGATCGCAGCGGGTTCACCGTGGAAGACCGGGACCGCAGCAAAGGCATTTACCAGGTGCGTTATGTGCCGGTGCCAGACCCCAAGAACGAGCCGGGCTTTTTCAAGAAGCTATTCACCAGCAAAAAAGAAGCGCAGCCGCAGCAGTTTCAGGTTTTGGTGCAGAGTGCAAAAGACGGCGCTGTGGTGTCCGTGCGGGATGCGGGCGGAGCACCAGACCAAACCGACAGCGCTACCGGCATCCTCAAAGTGTTGCAGCAAGAAACCCGTTAACCTGAATTCGGACCCCCTCGCCGGTTTTGTACAGGCGAAAAAAAACCACCCAGAAGGGTGGTTTTTTTGTACCTGAAAACTTAGGGTTTTGCAGGAGCAGCAGCAGGTGCAGCAGCGTCAGCGGCAGCAGGCGCAGCAGCTGGTGCAGCAGCGTCAGCAGCAGCGGGGGCTGCAGGTGCTTCAGCGGCAGCAGGTGCGGGCGCAGGAGCAGCAGCTTCTTCCGCTTTTTTACCGCAAGCAGCCAGAGCAGCAGCAGCGATGATGGCTGCCAAAACGAGTGATTTGTTCATATGAATAAAGTAAGTGCGTTGAAGAAAAAATTACGGAACCGCCCGACGAGAAAACCCGCCGAACCCTGACGAACAGGCTTGTGGGCTAACCGTCAGAGACCGGCATTATACGAATCTTGCGGGCCCCCATAGGGGTTAACCCTCTGGATTACGCCGATGTGCACCAAAATAGTATGGATTTATTCCCCGCTACGCTGCCACGGTCGCGTGAATCCAGCCGATTTCGAGCCACTCCTGCAGCAAATCCCGCGCTTGCGGGCTCAAGCCCTTGACCTGGCGCTCGGAGAGATTTCGCAGATTCGCCAGAGCTTTCAAAAGCGCAAAGTCCTTTCCCCCGGCCCGGTAGGCCTCACCATTGATGAATACGTGGCGTTCGTCGTACAGCAGGCGGGTACTACGGTCCACAGCGATACCCCCGGTCAAGGTAGCCGCAGTCGGTGTGAAAAACACGTTCGCTTTCGGTTCGGTCAGGCTTTCGCCCAACGAGCGCTCGAAAGCAAGGGGGTCGCTGAAGACTTTCTCCACCGCACGGCGCGCGAATGTGTGTAAGGCAGCGGGAATGGCACCGGCGTGCGCCGTTGCAGCCTGGTCACGGTCGGCGTAGCGCACACCGGTGGCGTCCCCTGCCACGTCGGCCAAGCGCTGCAGCAAATCCTGCGCCCACTCGCCCTGCGCGGGTGCGCGAAAGCCAATGGAATAAGTCATGCACTCGCCCTGGGCCACGCCGTCATGGGCGTAACGCGGGGGCAGATACAACATATCGCCGGCTTCCAGCAACCATTCCTGCTCGGGCTGAAAGTCACGCAGGATTTTCAGCGGGACATCGGGCTGCAGCGTCAGGTCTTTCTGGCGACCGATGCGCCAGCGGCGCCGCCCCTGCGCTTGCAGCAGGAACACGTCGTAGCTGTCAAAGTGCGGACCGACACCGCCGCCGTCGGTGGCAAAACTCACCATCAAGTCATCTAAGCGCGCGCGCGGCACAAAGGCAAACTGCTCCAGCAGCGCGTGCGCCGCATCCAGGTGCAAGTCCAAGCCCTGCACCAGCAAGGTCCAGCCGGGCTGGCCGAGCTTGGGGATGGCCGTACGCGCAAAAGGACCGTGGCGCAAGCGCCAGCTTCCCCCTTTAGCCGCGCGGGTGATGAGGCGCGACTCGACATCGTCCTGCCCGGCCATCGCAAAGAGTGCGGCGCGCGCCAGCAGCGGCTGCATTCCGGGGACGGCCTGGCGGATCAGCAGAGGCTTTTTCTGCCAATACTGGCGCATGAAACGCGCAGGGCTGATGCCCCCGAGCAAAGTGAGCGGCTGCGTGATGTCCATGGTGGCGGCGTCCGGGAGTAAGAAACGGGTAAAGACCGGATTAGACGCGACCCGTAGCACCCGAAAGGCGGGTCATACCGCACAGGCACAATGGCCGCATGCTGACCGAGCCGCCCTTTATCGCCCCGCAACGTTTCCTCAACGCCAGTGAAGCGCTGGCCCAGGTGCAGCGGATTTACGGGCAGTCCATCGCCCACCTGCGCGATGCCATGCACCGCTTCGTGGCGGGCGACGACACCCTGGGTCATGTGCGGGCCTGTTACCCGCTGGTACGCGTCAAGACCGACACCGTGTCGCGCCAGGGCAGCGCCGAGGGCGCGGGTTTGAGCTACGGTTTTGTTGCCGGGCCGGGGCGCTTCGAGACCACGATCACCCGTCCGGACTTGTTCCAAGACTACTACCGCGCGCAGTTTGAGTTGCTGCTGCACAACCACGGCGTGGCGCTGGAAGTGTGTACCAGCACGCAGCCCATCCCGGTGCATTTTTCCTTTGCCGATAACGACCATATTGAGGGCAGCATGGACGCCACCCGGCGCGCCCGCATGCGCGATGTGTTTGACCTGCCCGACCTCGCCGCGATGGACGACGGCATCGCGAATGGCACTTTTGAGCCCCGGGCGGGGGAGCCGCAACCGCTGGCGCTGTTCACCGCGCCGCGCGTGGACTATTCGCTGCACCGCCTGCGCCACTACACCGGCACGCTGCCCGAACACTTTCAAAACTTTGTCCTCTTCACCAACTACCAGTTCTATATCGACGAGTTCATCGCCCTGGGCCGCGCCGCCATGGCGGACCCGGCCAGCGACTATGTGGCCTTTGTGGAGCCGGGTAATGTCACCACCTGGCGTGCCGGCGCAGCTGGCGTGCCGCCCACCACCGAGGGCAATAGCCCGCCGCGTTTGCCGCAAATGCCCGGCTACCACCTGGTACGCGCAGACCGCAGCGGCATCAGCATGGTGAATATTGGCGTGGGCCCGGCCAACGCCAAAAACATCACCGACCACATCGCCGTGCTGCGGCCCCACGCCTGGATCATGCTGGGGCACTGCGCCGGCCTGCGCAACACGCAGCAACTGGGCGACTACGTGCTGGCGCACGGCTATGTGCGCGAAGACCATGTGCTGGACGAAGAGCTGCCGCTGTGGGTGCCCATCCCCGCGCTGGCCGAGATACAAGTGGCGCTGGAGCAGGCCGTGGCCGATGTCACCGGCCTCAAGGGCAGCGCTTTGAAAAGCATTCTGCGCACCGGCACTGTGGCCAGCACCGATAACCGCAACTGGGAACTGCTGCCCGACAACCAGCCGCAGCGCCGCTTCAGCCAAAGCCGCGCCGTGGCGCTGGACATGGAAAGCGCCACCATCGCCGCCAACGGCTTCCGCTTCCGCGTGCCCTATGGCACCCTGCTGTGCGTCAGCGACAAGCCCTTGCACGGCGAGATCAAACTCCCCGGCATGGCCAACCACTTCTACCGCGAGCGCGTAGACCAGCACCTGCGCATCGGCATGCGCGCCGTCGAACTCATGCGCGAGCGTGGGCGCGACCAGCTGCACAGCCGCAAGCTGCGCAGTTTTGCGGAGGTGGCGTTTCAGTAATGGTCTTTTTCAGAGTTTTTGTGTCATGAGCAGCCCCCTTTTCTCCGTAGAACACCTCAGCAAACGCTTCGGCGACAACCTGGTGGTGGACGATTTGTCCTTTGCGATTGCGCCGGGCGAATGCCTGGGGGTGATCGGGCCCAACGGGGCGGGCAAGACGACCACGATCCGCATGTGCCTGGGGCTGGCCGCGCCCGATGGCGGCAGCATCCACGCGCTGGGCTTGCAGATGCCGCGTGATCAGCTGGCGATCAAGGCGCAGATCGGGGTGGTGACGCAGATGGACACGCTGGATCCGGACTTCACCTGCGCGGAAAACCTGCTGGTGTACGGGCGCTACTTCGGCATGAAGGACGCGGCGATCCGCGCGCGCATTCCGGCGCTGCTGGAGTTTGCGTCGCTGACCGCCAAGGCCGACGCCAAACCCGGCCAACTCTCGGGCGGGATGAAGCGGCGCTTGAGCCTGGCGCGCGCGCTGGTGAACGACCCCAAACTGCTGCTGCTGGACGAGCCAACCACCGGCCTGGACCCGCAAGCGCGGCACCTGATGTGGGAGCGGCTGCAGTTGCTGCTGCAACAGGGCAAATCGATTTTGCTGACCACCCATTTCATGGACGAGGCCGAGCGCCTGTGCTCGCGCCTCTTGGTGCTGGACCACGGCAAAAAAATCGCCGAGGGCAAGCCGCGCGACCTGATTGCACAGTTTCTAGAGCCCGACGTGGTCGAGGTATTCGGAGCCGGCGCCCTCGCCACCGCCGAAGGTCCATTGCGGGCGTTGGCCGCGCGGGTGGAGGTGAGCGGTGAGACCGTGTTTTTTTATACCGACAGCGCCGCGCAGCTTTTGCAGGCCCTAAGTGCACACCCGCATCTGCGCACGCTGCACCGCCCGGCCAACCTGGAAGACCTGTTTTTGAAATTGACCGGACGCCAGATCCGCGAGGAGGCCTGAATGCAAAGCACCACCCTGCAACACCCACCGCAGACGCAAAGCCCTTGGCGTATGCCGCGGCCCACGCTGCGCTTTTGGCCGGTCTTTCAACGCAATTTGCTGGTCTGGCGCAAGCTGGCGATTCCCAGCCTGCTGGGCAATATCGCCGAGCCGCTGATGTGGTTGGTGGCCTTTGGCTACGGCATGGGCGCGCTGGTGGGCACGCTCACCATCAACGGCACCACCGTGCCCTACATCCTGTTCCTGGCCAGCGGTTCGATTTGCATGAGCGCGATGAACGCGGCCTCGTTTGAGGCGCTGTACTCGGCCTTCTCGCGCATGCATGTGCAAAAGACCTGGGACGGCATCATGAACGCGCCAGTGAGTCTGGACGATATTGTGATGGCGGAAATGCTGTGGGCCGCGTTCAAGGCCCTGTTCACAGTGACCGCGATTCTGGGCGTGATGCTGGCGCTGGACATCAGCCACAGCCCCAAGCTGCTGGTGGCGTGGCCGATTCTGCTGGGCGTGGGGATTACCTTCAGCTCGATGGCGCTGGTGTTCAACGCGCTGGCCAAGGGCTACGACTTTTTCACTTATTACTTCACGCTGTTTTTGACGCCCACCATGTTTTTGGGCGGCGTGTTCTTTCCGCTGGAGCAACTGCCGCCGCTGGTGCGGGCAGTGGCCGATTGGCTGCCGCTGGCCAACGCGGTGGCGCTGGTGCGCCCCCTTTTCATGGACCAGTGGCCCACCAACGCGCTGCACCACGGTGGCGTGCTGCTGGCTTACGCGCTGGTGTCGTTCTGGCTCGCGCTGGGGCTCACGCGCAAGCGTTTCGGGCAGTAGCGAGGCACTTTGCTGGGCCGCGCCGGCCCGGCCATACGGGGCGCTGTGCTACATTCCGTCCATGTCTTTGAGCCACTTTTACTTTAGCTACTTGTTTTTCTCCAGCGCCACCGGCGGTAGAGAGTTCTGAACGTAGCAGCAGCAAAAGCGTCTCAAACCTCCAAAAACCGCCGGGCCCCGGCGGTTTTTTTTTGCACCTCACACCGAATATTTGACCAAGGAAATCGCAATGTCTGCCTATCACATGTCGCACAACCCGGTTGACCGTACCAGCAACACCGACGACGAACGCATCAAGGACATTACCGTGCTACCGCCCCCCGAACACCTGATCCGCTTCTTCCCCATCAGCGGCACGCCTGTTGAGACGCTGATCTCTGACACACGCCGCCGCATCCAGCAAATCATCAATGGCAAGGACGACCGCTTGCTGGTGGTGATCGGGCCCTGCTCAATCCATGACCCGGCCGCTGCTGTGGAATACGCCCACCGCCTGGCGGAGCAGCGCAGCCGCTACGCCGACACGCTGGAGATCGTGATGCGGGTGTATTTCGAGAAGCCCCGCACCACCGTGGGCTGGAAAGGTCTGATCAACGACCCCTACCTGGACGAGAGCTTCCGCATCGACGAAGGCCTGCGTATGGCAAGGCAGTTGCTGATCGAGATCAACCGCCTGGGCCTGCCTGCGGGCAGCGAGTTCCTGGACGTGATCTCGCCGCAGTACCTGGGCGACCTGATCTCCTGGGGCGCTATAGGGGCGCGAACCACCGAGAGCCAAGTGCATCGCGAGCTGGCCTCGGGCTTGTCGGCACCGATTGGCTTCAAAAACGGCACCGACGGCAATATCAAGATCGCCACCGATGCGATCCAGGCCGCAGCCGGCGGGCACCACTTTTTGTCGGTCCACAAAAACGGCCAGGTCGCCATCGTGCAAACGCAGGGCAACCCCGACTGCCATGTGATTTTGCGGGGCGGTAAAGCCCCCAATTACGATGCCAAGAGTGTGGCTTCGGCCTGCGCAGATCTGGAAAAAGCCAAACTCCCGCCCACGCTCATGGTCGATTGCAGCCACGCCAACAGCAGCAAGCAGCACGAAAAACAATTGGAAGTCGCCCGCGACCTCGGTACGCAAATCGCCGGCGGCTCACGCCAGGTGTTTGGCGTGATGGTGGAGAGCCACCTCAACGCCGGTGCCCAGAAGTTCACCCCTGGCGTGGACCAAGCCGCGGCGCTCACCTACGGCAAGAGCATCACCGACGCCTGTCTGGGCTGGGACGATTCGCTGCAGTGCCTGGAAGTTTTGTCGCAGGCGGTCAAAGCCCGCCGCATACGCCGCACCACGGCCTGATCAGACGGCGGGGCGGGCGTCAGTCAGCAAGGCGATGAGGCGGGCGTGTATGCCGCCAAAGCCGCCATTGCTCATACACACAATGTGGTCGCCCGGCAGTGACTGCGCTACCACCTGGCGCGCCAGCGTCTCCACGGTGTCGCACACCACAGCCCGCGCACCCATCTCAGCCAGCGCCGCCTGCGCGTCCCAGCCCAGGCCACCGCTGTGGCAAAAGGCTTGGTCCGCGGCTTCCAGGCTCCAGGGCAGCTGGGCCTTCATGGCCCCGAGTTTCATGGTGTTGGAGCGCGGCTCAAAGACAGCCACGATGCGCGCCTGGGCGCCTAGGCTTCGGCGCAGGCCATCCAGCGTGGTTCGGATGGCGGTGGGGTGGTGGGCAAAATCGTCGTAGACGGTGACCGGCAAGCCCTGCGGCGCGGCGGGCAAGGCCACGCGGGCGCGCACTTCCATGCGGCGCTTAACGTTTTGGAATGAGGCAAGCGCCTCGGCGGCCTGCGCCACCCCCACACCCAGATGTTCTGCAGCGGCAATCGCCGCCAGCGCGTTGCGCTGGTTGTGCAGCCCACTGAGCTCCCAGCGCACGCGTCCGCCTGCTTGGCCGCGGTGCAACACCGCAAAATCCTGCGGCTCGCCTTGGGCGGAAAAATCGCTGTCGGCTGCGCCAAAGCTGCGGACCTCGCTCCAGCAACCAGTGTGCAGCACCCGGCCCAGGCTTTCTTCCAGCCCATTGACCACCACCCGGCCGCTGGACGGCACGGTGCGCACCAGGTGGTGGAACTGGCGCTCAATGGCGGCGAGGTCATCAAAAATATCGGCGTGGTCAAACTCGAGGTTGTTGAGCACGGCGGTGCGCGGCCGGTAATGGACAAATTTGCTGCGCTTGTCAAAAAACGCCGTGTCGTATTCGTCCGCCTCAATCACAAAGGCCGCCGCCGTCCCCAACCGGGCCGAAACACCGAAGTTCAGCGGCACCCCGCCAATCAAAAAGCCCGGTTGCTGCCCGGCGGACTCCAGAATCCAGGCGAGCATGGCGGTGGTCGTGGTCTTTCCGTGGGTGCCGGCCACGGCCAGCACATGGCGCTGGTAGAGCACGTTTTCCGCCAGCCACTGCGGGCCACTGGTGTAGCGGGCACCGGCATCCAAAATCGCCTCCATCAGGGGGAACTTGGGGCTGCCGTCGGCCAGCCGGGCGCGGCTGACGACGTTACCGACCACAAACACGTCGGGTTGGAGGGCAATTTGCTCAGCCCCAAAACCTTCGATCAAATCGATGCCCAGGGCGCGCAACTGCTCGCTCATGGGCGGGTAAACGCCTGCGTCACAACCAGTCACCCGGTGACCCGCCTCCCGCGCCAGCGCCGCCAGCCCGCCCATAAACGTACCGCAAATACCCAGAATATGAATGTGCATCAGCGGATTCTAGGTGCGGTACCCCGCCCGGCAAGGCAGATCGCAGGCAGCAGGGCACAATGGCGCCATGCATGGGATCCAAGATGAAATAGCCGCAGTTGCCGCGCGCCTGGTGGTGGAGGAAGGGCTGGACTTCGGCAGCGCCAAACGCAAAGCGCTGGCGCACTTGGACCTGCCCGAGCGCACCGCCCTGCCCGACAATGGACTGCTGGAGCGCGCCGTGGAGGAATACATCGCGGTGTTTTGCCCGGAGGAACAGGCCAAGGAACTGCACGCGCTGCGTCTGCTGGCAGCGCGTTGGATGCGCCGATTGCAGGCCTTCAAGCCCTTTTTGAGCGGCGCGGTGTGGTCGGGTATTGCAACCCGGAGATCGGATATTTACCTACAATTGTTTTGTGAAGACAGCAAAATGACAGAAATTGAGTTGATTAACCTCAATATCCAGTTCAGTCCCCGGCGTGTGAAAGGCCTTTTAGGTGACCCGGTGGACGCGCTCAGCATCCACGCCTGGAGCGAAGAATTGGGCGAAGACATCGGACTGCACCTGATGATTTACGACCTGGACGATCTGCGGCTAGCACCCAAAAGCGATGCGCGTGGCCGGCGCCTGCGCGGCGACTTGCGGGCCGTGGAACAATTGATAGAGGCAACCAAGGTATGACAGATTTCGAGCCGCAGGTCACCCCCCTATCGCCCAAGCGCCGCAGCCTGGTGCTGGCGATCGGCGCGGGTGCCGCCGCCGCGGGTGTGGGGCTGGCGGTGTGGCGCGGCGCACATGTTTCCACGCCAACAGCCGAACCCTTCGCTGGCTTCTGGGCTCAGCAATGGACGGCAACAGACGGCAACATGCTGCCTATGGCAGGCTTTAGAGGCAAACCGCTGCTTATCAACTTCTGGGCGACTTGGTGTGCGCCATGCGTAGAAGAGCTGCCTATGATTGATGCATTTTTCAAAGCGCAGCAGCAGTCGGGCTGGCAGGTCTTGGGCCTGGCCGCAGACAAACCGAGAAATGTTCAGGAATTTCTGCAGAAAATGCCGCTGCATTTCCCCGTGGCGGTAGACGCTACCTTGGCCACGCAGTGGGCCCGGCAACTGGGCAATATCGCGGGAGGACTGCCTTTCTCGGTCGTGATAAATTCCGCCGGCGAAGTAGCCCAGCGGAAAATGGGCAAGCTGGTAGACGCCGATTTAGTGGCTTGGTCGTCAATAAAGTAGTCTTCCTGCGCCTATTTCTCATTAATTACATCTAAATTTCTTCTTCGCCCTTGCCATTTTGGCGACCAAGAGGCGGGCTCAGTTGGATACACTGCAGCCTGGCGCAGGGGGCGACTCTTCTTATAAGCACACTTGATCGGGGGCTCTATGGACTTACGAAAACTCAAAACACTGATTGACCTGGTATCGGACTCGAACGTGTCGGAGTTGGAAATCACAGAGGCCGAAGGCAAAGTGCGCATCGTCAAGGCCATGGTGCACGCCCCGGCCGTTGCCGCTCCCAGCTTCGCAACGGCGCCAGTGGCCGCAGCGCCTGTGGCGATGGCGTCCGCTCCTCAGGTGGCAGAGGCACCGGCAGCCGAGCCGCTTCCTGACCCTAGCCACCGGGTTACCTCTCCGATGGTGGGAACTTTTTACCGTTCAGCCAGTCCCGGTGCCAAGGCATTCGTTGAGGTCGGCGATACCGTGAAAGAGGGCGAGACCATCTGCATCATCGAGGCCATGAAGATCCTCAACGAGATCGAGGCCGACAAATCCGGAACAGTCAAAGAAATTTTGTGCCAAAACGGACAAGCGGTGGAATACGGCCAGGCCTTGCTGATCATCGAGTAAGCGGGCCACACCTTCCATGTTCAAAAAAATTCTGATCGCCAATCGTGGCGAAATTGCGCTGCGCATCCAGCGCGCCTGCCGCGAACTCGGTATCCAGTGCGGTCGTGGTGTATTCCGAGGCCGACCGCGAGGCCAAATATGTGCAGCCTGGCCGACGAGGCCGTTTGCATCGGCCCGGCGGCTTCGGCGCCATAGCTATTTGAATATGCCGGCCATTATCTCGGCCGCCGAGGTGACCGACGCCGAAGCCATACACCCCGGCTACGGCTTTCTGAGCGAAAACGCCGACTTTGCCGAGCGCGTGGAGCAAAGCGGCTTCCACCTTCATCGGCCCCACAGCCTGAGTCCATCCGCATCATGGGCGACAAGGTGTCGGCCAAGCAAGCCATGATCAAGGCCGGCGTGCCCTGCGTGCCCGGCTCCGAGGGCGAACTGCCGGACGACCCGGTGCAACTGCGCCGCATCGCCAAGAGCGTCGGCTACCCGGTCATCATCAAGGCCGCTGGCGGCGGCGGCGGGCGCGGCATGCGGGTGGTGCACACCGAAGCGGCGCTGGTCGAATGCGGTGGTCATGACCAAGGCAGAGGCCGGTGCAGCGTTCGGCAACGCGGCCGTCTACATGGAGAAGTTTCTTCAAAACCCGCGCCATATCGAAATCCAGATCTTGGCCGACAAGTTCAAGAACGCGGTGTACCTGGGCGAGCGCGACTGCTCGATGCAACGGCGGCACCAGAAGATCCTCGAGGAGGCGCCGGCACCAGGCATCACCCGCAAGCTGATCGAACGCATCGGCGAGCGCTGCGTGGCTGCGTGCAAAAAAATCGGCTACCGCGGCGCCGGCACGTTTGAATTTCTCTACGAGAACGGCGAGTTCTACTTCATCGAGATGAACACGCGGGTCCAGGTGGAACATCCGGTGACGGAGATGGTCACGGGCATCGACATCGTCAAGACGCAAATCATGGTGGCGGCCGGCATGAAGCTGCCCTTCACCCAGCGCCAGATCGAGATGCGCGGGCATGCGATCGAGTGCCGTATCAACGCCGAGGACCCTTACAACTTCATGCCGTCCCCGGGGCGGGTAACCACCTGGCATACGCCGGGAGGCCCGGGCGTTCGGGTGGATTCGCATGTGTATGCCAACTATTTTGTGCCGCCCTACTACGACTCCATGGTGGGCAAGCTCATCACCTACGGCGATACCCGCGAGCAGGCCATGGCGCGGATGCGCTGTGCGCTGCTGGAAATGGCCGTGGAGGGCATCAAGACGAATATCCCGCTGCACCGCGAACTGATGAACGATGCGAAATTCATGGCCGGTGGCACCAATATCCATTATTTGGAACATTGGCTCGAGCAGCACAAACGCTGAAGCCGCATCAAGCCCATGTTTGAGTTGCTTCTGGTGTGCCCGCAGGCCGATGTGGATGCGGTCAGCGACACCCTGGACGGCGCTCGATGCCCTGAGCGTCAGCGTGGAGGACGCCGATGCCGGCTCCGATCAGGAAAACGCCCTGTTTGGCGAACCCGGTATGCCGCCGCCGGCCCAAGCGTGGGAACAGTCGCGGGTGACCGCGCTGTTTAACGATGTAGCCAGCGCCGAAGCGGCCCGCTGCGCAGTGCAGCAACTGCCTGGCACAGACTGTCAGCCACACTGGCGATACAAGCCGTCCCCGAGCAGGATTGGGTGCGGCTGACCCAGTCGCAATTCGACCCCGTGGAAATCACCCCCGAATTCTGGGTCGTGCCGAGCTGGCATGACGGCTCCGGAACAAGCGCGTACGGTTCTGCGGCTCGATCCCGGGCCTGGCCTTTGGCACGGGAACCCACCCCACCACCGGCATGTGCCTGCGCTGGATTGCCCAGCACCCGGGACAGGCCAGTGTGCTGGACTACGGTTGTGGTTCCGGCATTCTGGCCATCGGCGCGGCCTTGTGCGGAGGCGGCAAAGTAGTGGCTGTAGACATCGATCCGGCAGCGGTACTGGCCAGCCAGACCAATGCAGTTGCAAACGGCGTGCACATTGCCAGTGGTACGCCGGAGCTGGCAGTCGGCATGTACAACTTGGTAGTAGCCAACATTCTGGCAACTCCGTTGAAAGTGCTGGCGCCCTTGTTGTGCAAGCACGTGGCCCCGGGCGGGCGCTTGCTGCTCGCAGGCATTTTGGAGCGGCAGTGCGAAGAGCTGACGCAAGCCTATGCGCCCTACTGCGCCCTGGAAGTGCTCGACAGCCGCGAAGGCTGGATCCTGATGTCCGCCACGCTATGAGCATCATCACCCAGTGCCCCCAATGCGCGACGCAATTTCGGGCTACGCCTCAGCAACTGCGGGCATCCGAGGGCTGGGTACGATGCGGTCAGTGTGAGCAGGTTTTCGACGCCAGCGCACACGCGGTCAACCAGCGCGCAGCTCCGCCGCCTGAGGCAGATGCCATCGTTCCCTTGCGCGCGGAGTCCCCAGCACCCCATGATGAGCCTGCTGCGCCTGAAGCACCGGTCACACGGCCTGAAACACTTTTTTCTGATACCGGGCCCGATCCGTCAGGCACGCAAGCGCACGGGACCCGCTATCTGTGGCTGGGGGCCGCGGTGCTGCTGGCGCTACTCCTTCTGGCCCAATGGGTAGCGCAAGAAAAAAATATGCTGGCCGCGCGTGCCCCCGCCCTTCAACCCGCTCTGCGCGCGATGTGCGAGGCAATTGGCTGCGTGCTCAAGGCCCCGCAATCTCCGGAATTTCTCCAAATTGAGGCCTCTGCCTACGACCCCTTGGGAGAGGATTTGTACCGCCTGAGCCTCACCCTGCGAAATACGGCCCATTGGGCCGTCGCCCATCCAGCGATTGAGTTGACCATTACGGACGCCTCAGAGCGACCGCTGGTACGGCGGGTGCTGTTGCCCGGTGACCTGGGGGTTCAGGGCGAACACATGGACGCCCATGGCGCCCAAGAGCTCACCATCTATTTGCGCAGCACACTGGCCATTGCGCCGGGCCTGTCGGGCTACCGGCTCACGGCGTTTTACCCATAAAAAAACCCGGCACGGATGCCGGGTTTTTTTCCCTTCACGCAAAGCTTCAGGGTTTCTTGCCGCTCGGAAAAGGCCATGCAGCACGCGGATGCAGCGTGGTCTGGGCGACAGGGGCAGCCTTCTTAGCTGGAGCAGCTTTCTTAGCTGGAGCAGCTTTCTTGGCTGGAGCAGCTTTCTTGGCTGGAGCAGCTTTCTTGGCTGGAGCAGCTTTCTTGGCTGGAGCAGCTTTCTTGGCTGGAGCAGCTTTCTTGGCTGGAGCAGCTTTCTTGGCTGGAGCAGCTTTCTTGGCTGGAGCAGCTTTCTTGGCTGGAGCAGCTTTCTTGGCTGGAGCAGCTTTCTTGGCTGGAGCAGCTTTCTTGGCTGGAGCAGCCTTTTTGGCCGGTGCGGCCTTGGGTGCTGCTGCAGCTTTCTTCGCTGGTGCAGCCTTTTTCGCAGTTGCCATCTCTATCTCCTTGGTCAAATAACAAAGGGCACTTCCTGGTAGAAACACGCAGGATGTGATCCATAGCGCTGGGCAAAACGTCCCAACACCATGAACTCGGGGTTACCGCACCCCCTGCGCCAGCGGCGCAGCAGGGTGTGGCAAAAAGGGAAAAACATGAAGAAGGGGTCAATCCCAGGACAGGGCACCGCCTGATTGGTATTCGATGACGCGGGTCTCGAAGAAGTTCCGCTCTTTCTTGAGGTCGATCATCTCGCTCATCCACGGAAATGGATTCTCTTCGTGCGGGTAAAGAGGCTCCAGACCGATCTGGGTCGCACGCCGGTTGGCGATATAGCGCAAATAGCCTTTGAACATGGAGGCGTTCATGCCCAAAACACCGCGGGGCATGGTGTCTTCCGCGTAGCGGTATTCAAGTTCGACCGCTTGCTCGAATAGATCACGGATCTCCGCCTTGAAGGCTGGCGTCCACAAGCCGGGGTTTTCCAGCTTGAGCTGGTTGATAAGGTCGATACCGAAATTGCAGTGCATGGACTCGTCGCGCAGGATGTACTGGTACTGCTCGGCGGCACCCGTCATCTTGTTCTGGCGCCCCAGGGCGAGAATCTGGGTAAAGCCCACGTAGAAGAACAGTCCCTCCATCAGACAGGCAAAAACGATGAGCGACTTCAGCAAGGTCTGGTCCGTCTCGTGGGTGCCCGTATGGAAATGCGGGTCCATGATGGCTGAAATAAAGGGAATCAGAAACTCGTCTTTATCCCGGATCGATTTCACCTCGTTGTAGGCGTTGAAGATTTCCGCCTCGTCCAGACCCAGCGACTCAACGATGTACTGGTAGGCGTGGGTATGAATCGCTTCTTCAAACGCCTGGCGCAGCAAAAACTGGCGGCACTCGGGCGCGGTGATGTGGCGGTAGGTACCCAGCACAATGTTGTTGGCGGCCAAAGAATCCGCCGTCACAAAAAAGCCCAGGTTGCGTTTGATGATGCGGCGCTCGTCCTCGGTTAATCCGTTGGGGTCTTTCCACAAGGCGATATCGCGGGTCATATTGACCTCTTGCGGCATCCAGTGGTTAGCGCAAGTGGCCAGGTATTTTTCCCAGGCCCATTTGTATTTAAAGGGTACCAGTTGGTTCACATCGGTTTGGCCGTTGATGATCCGTTTGTCAGAGGCACGTACCCGCCGAGGGGCTGCGGGTGCCGCAGCCGGTTCGCTGTCGTCGCGATCCAATTGAGCAGGAAACGGCGGCGGCGCGGCCGCGGTCGGAGTGTCTTGTTCCCAGGTAAGCATATGTTGTCTATCGTCCTTTGTTACTTGTCTTCGGGCATGGATCGCGCATCATTAGCGCTTACTGACATGCCTCGCATGTCGGATCATCTACGCCGCAAAAACGGATATCGGTTGCCGCGTTGGATGACAAAGCCATTTGAGACTGCGCCGCCAGCGCCGCAGCCTGCAGAAGATCGGCGGCTGCTTGGGCTGCTGGTTTGGCTACGCTCACACCGCCCCCGCCACTGGACACCGCATTCATACGTCCTGCGGTGACTGTGGATTTTTCGGCATGGGTGGCGGACATGGTGCGCAAGTAGTACGTGGTTTTCAGACCGCGCAACCAAGCCAGCTTGTAGGTCTCATCGAGCTTTTTACCGGAAGCGCCAGCCATATAGATATTGAGCGACTGCGCCTGGTCGATCCATTTCTGCCGCCGCGCCGCCGCTTCGACCAACCACTGCGTCTCGACTTCAAAAGCGGTGGCATACAGCTGTTTGATTTCCTGCGGGATCCGATCGATGGCGCTGAGCGAACCGTCAAAGTGTTTCAAATCCATCACCATCACGTCGTCCCACAGGCCGAGCTGCTTGAGGTCGCGAACCAGGTAACTGTTGATGACGGTGAATTCACCCGACAAATTCGATTTGACCGACAAGTTACCAAAGCACGGCTCGATAGACGCATCCACACCGATGATGTTGGAAATCGTGGCCGTAGGCGCAATGGCTACGCAATTGGAGTTGCGCATGCCATCGGTCGCAATCTTGGCGCGCAGTGCGTCCCAGTCCAAAACCTGGCTGCGATCAACCTCCACATAGCCACCGCGTGCGGTTTTGAGCAGCTCCAGGGTGTCCAGGGGCAGCACGCCTTGGTCCCAGAGTGAGCCGCGGTAGCTGGAGTAGCGGCCACGCTCGCGCGCCAGCTCGGTAGACGCCCAATAGGCGTAATAGCAGACCGCCTCCATCGATGTGTCAGCGAACTGCACGGCAGCGTCGCTGGCGTAGGGCACCCGCATTTCGTACAGGCTGTCCTGGAAAGCCATGATGCCAAGGCCTACCGGGCGGTGACGCAAATTGGAGTCGCGCGCCTTCTTCACGGCGTAGTAATTGATGTCAATCACGTTGTCCAACATGCGCATGGCGACCTTGATGGTGCGCTTGAGCTTGTCATGGTCCAGTTCCTTGCCAAGGGGGCCGTCTTTCAGATGGCGCACCAAGTTCACTGAGCCCAGGTTGCACACGGCGGTCTCGGTGTCCGAGGTGTTGAGCGTGATCTCGGTGCACAAATTGGAAGAATGGACTACGCCCGCATGTTGTTGTGGCGAGCGCACATTACATGCGTCTTTGAAGGTGATCCAGGGATGGCCCGTCTCAAACAGCATCGTGAGCATCTTGCGCCACAAATCGGAGGCTTCGATGGTGCGCGAGGGCTTGATCTCGCCGCGGGCCGCCTGGGCTTCGTAGGCCACATAGGCTGTTTCAAAATCCAGACCAAATTTGTCGTGCAAATCGGGGACGTTGGATGGGGAAAACAGGGTCCAGCTGCCTTTTTCCATCACCCGGCGCATGAACAGATCGGGAATCCAGTTGGCGGTGTTCATGTCATGGGTGCGGCGGCGGTCATCGCCGGTGTTCTTGCGCAACTCCAGAAACTCCTCGATGTCGAGATGCCATGTTTCCAGATAGGTACAGACCGCGCCCTTGCGCTTGCCGCCTTGGTTGACTGCCACGGCCGTGTCATTGACCACTTTGAGGAAGGGAACAACCCCTTGCGACTCGCCGTTAGTACCTTTGATGCGTGAGCCCAGAGCGCGCACACGGGTCCAGTCGTTGCCCAGTCCGCCAGCAAACTTGGACAGCAAAGCGTTTTCCTTGATGGACTCGTAAATCCCGTCCAAATCATCCGGTACCGTAGTCAGATAGCACGACGAAAG
The DNA here is from genome assembly GCA_964203415.1 of Rhodoferax sp. GTDB lineage: Bacteria > Pseudomonadota > Gammaproteobacteria > Burkholderiales > Burkholderiaceae_C > Allorhodoferax. The sequence goes on along the minus strand of CAXNME010000001.1, from coordinate 17,653 downwards.
TTGCGAACGCAAGGTGCCGCTGTTGAACAGCGTGGGCGTGGAAGACATGAAGTCAAACGAGGACAACACCTCATAAAACTCGATCGCCCGGGCTTCGCGGTCAATCTCATTGAGCGACAGACCCATGGCCACGCGCATGAAGAAAGCCTGGGGCAGCTCGATGCGCTGCTTATTGGCGTGCAAGAAGTAGCGGTCATACAGCGTTTGCAGACCGAGGTAGTCGAACTGCAAATCGCGCTCACCCTTTAGCGCCGCCGCCAAACGCGGCAAATCAAATTGCAGCATTTTTTCGTCCAGCAACTCATGCTGCACGCCTATTTTGATAAAGCCGGGGAAGTAGTCGACATAGGCTTCCTGCATATCGGCCTTGGCGACATCACGGCCCAGCACCTCGCGCGAAATGGTATGGAACAGCAAGCGCGCGGTGGCGTAGGTGTAGTCAGGATCTTTTTCGATGAGGGTACGCGCCGCCAGGATGGATGCTTTGAGCACTTCTTCCATGGGCACACCATCGTACAAATTGCGCATGGTCTCAGCGATGATGGGTTCGGCGTGTACATCGGCGCCCAAGCCCTCGCACGCCGTGTGGATGCGCGCGCTCAGCTCTTCCATGTCCAAGACCTTGCGCTGTCCGCCGTCTATCACGTGCAAAACCGGGTGCGCCGGGGCCGATGGTGCGGCTTGACGCGCGCGCTCTTGCGACCTTTGCTCCCGGTACAGAACATAGGCGCGGGCAATCTCGTGGTGGCTGCCACGCATGAGGCCCAGCTCGACATGGTCTTGCACATCTTCAATATGGAAGGTGCCACCGCTGGGGCGCGAGCGCATCAGTGCGCGGGTGACTTGATGGGTCAAGGCCTCTACCGTCTCGCGCACGCTGGCCGACGCAGCGCCTTGGGTTCCGTGAACCGCAAGAAAGGCTTTCATCAGCGCAACCGCAATTTTGTTGGGCTCAAAAGGTACGACTGCACCATTGCGGCGGATGATCTGGTAATGCGCCAGCGAACCCTCTGCCGCAGCAGCAGCTTCAAGGGCAGGCGCAAAAGACGGGGTGGGGCTGCTCAGGTTAACGGATGCGGGGGATGCAGCGAACATAAAACGCGGTTCCTTTGTTATATTGAAATGTCACAAGACGAGGCGGGGGGCAATCTGCGCATCGGGCATCCACCTAAAGTGCTCTGATTCCACAGCTCCAAACGAAATCCAATCTCGCAAGGCCCACACTATATATGGGGTCAGGGCGGCTTGCAAGCCACTACCGGTAGTGTTTTTACGTATTTTCAGCTTCGAGACGCTCGCCGCCTATGGCGCAGACACTGACGCGAGCGCAATCTATTTTTTTGATCAGCGCAATATCGTCTGGTGCGGAAATTGCATCCCATCAAAAGCCGAGGACTTCTGCAACACAACCCAGTCAAAACCGGGGCCTGGATCTGTTTTGCGGGTCGGCGCTATGTGCTCATGGCCTGCAACATGGCGCAAGGCGTAACGGTTGCGGATGGCCTGCGTCAGTGACATCAGGCACTGGTACTGCTCCGCCTCAAAGTGACCGCCCTCTAGACCCTCCAGTTCCACACCGATCGAATCGTCATTGCAGTTCTCGCGACCGCGGTAGCTCGACACCCCCGCATGCCAGGCACGGGTATCGCAATCCACAAACTGCCACACGCGACCGCTGCGTTCGATAAAAAAATGCGCAGACACCTGCATGCCTTCCAGTTGGGCGAAATAGGGGTGGGCACTGGTGTCGAGCTGGTTCAAAAACAAATCACGCACGCGTCCGGTTCCATACACACCCGGCGGCAAGCTGATGGAATGCACTACCAGCAAGTCCACCGCCGCGCCAGATGGGCGCTCACCGAAGTTGGGAGAGGGTTCGCGCTGCGCCCCACCGTACCAGCCCCCATCCCAGACCTCAGCGCGCTGGTTCACCGCACAAGATGCTGGTTAGGAACCATGGGCTTTCTGGTGGGCGGCACTGCAAAAATAAGCGCTGCGCACAGTCAGCGCCTGCAACACCGGCAAGTGAACGCCGCAATGGGCGCATTCCACCATCTCTATTGTCTGTGTCTGTTCTGCCTGCTTCGGCGGCGGCGCAGCCCTTCGCCGCGCTTGGGCCTCACGCCAACGCCACAGCACATAGCCCACCAGCAACAAGAGCAGCAGGTACCTCATACGCTGCGCTCCAGCACGACTTCCAGCACGAAACGCGAACCCGCGTAGGCCAGCAGCAGAAAACCGGACCCCAGGTAGAGCATCTGAATCGCCCGCGCGCCACGCCATCCCAGCACCCGACGCCCTATCACAAGCGCCGCGAAGACCGCCCAGGCCAAGACCGAAAGCAGTATCTTGTGGTCCCAGCGCAGCGGCACATCACTCCACAGGTGCCCGAAAAAATAACCACCCAGCAGGGTTGCGCTCAAGAGCACAAAGCCCGCAGTCACCAGGCGGTAGGTCAAGCGCTCCAATGTGAGCAGCGGCAAACCCTCAGGGGACTGCGCAGCCATGCGGATTTGCAGCTCGGCGCGCCGCGTGGCCCAGGCATGCAGCAGCGCCACACCAAACAAGCCGTAACTGGCCACGCCCATGGCCAGGTGCATCGCCAACAAAACCGAACCGCGCTCCGGCAGCGCGTGACCCTGGAAACATCAGCGGCCACCAGCAAAAACGCCGCGCCCGCAGCGCCCAGGCCCCAGCGCGTCGGCAGTTGCGGATACAGCCAGGTTTCCACACCGTAAATGCCCAGCACGAGCCAGGCGGTCATGGACATCGCCGGGCCGAAGCCGAAATGCGCGGGATCGCCGCCCAGGCCGAAACCCAGGGCAAGGACAGCGGCATGGCACAGCCAGGCCGCCAACAAGCCCAACCGGGCCGCGCGCAGCGACACCAGGTTGCGGCGCACCGCCGCCCACAGGTACATGGCCGCCGTCAGCAAGGCCAAGAGCGTGGCGGCAGAAAAATCGCTGGCTAAAATCATCCGCGCAGTTTAGCCGCCGACCCCCGCGTTGTCAGCAGCGGCTCCGGTTTTTCATTGGGAACCCTATGGCCTCCGCCCTCACCGACAAACTCTCCCGCATCGTTAAAGGCCTGCGCGGCCAGTCGCGCATCACCGAAGCCAACGTGGCCGACATGCTGCGCGAGGTGCGCATGGCCCTGCTCGAAGCCGACGTGGCGCTGGCCGTGGTGCGCGATTTCATCGCCCGGGTCAAGGACAAAGCGCTGGGCCAGGAAGTACTGGGCTCACTGCAACCGGGCCAGTTGCTGGTCTCTATCGTGCACCGCGAGCTGGTCGCCACCATGGGCGAAGGCGTCAGCGACATCGACCTAGCAGCGCAACCACCAGCGGTCATCCTCATGGCCGGCCTGCAAGGTGCCGGTAAAACAACGACCACCGCCAAACTGGCCAAACATTTGATCGAGCGGCGCAAAAAGAAGGTGCTCACCGTCTCGGGCGACGTCTACCGCCCCGCCGCCATCGAGCAGCTCAAAACCGTCACCGCGCAAGCCGGTGCCGAATGGTTCCCCAGCAGCGCCGACCAAAAGCCGGTGGATATTGCTTTGGCCGCGCTGGACTATGCGCGCAAGCACTACTTCGATGTGCTGCTGGTCGACACCGCAGGACGCTTGGCAATTGACGCGGTGTTGATGCAGGAAATCCAAAATCTGCACGCAGTGCTCAAGCCCGTAGAAACCCTGTTTGTGGTGGATGCGATGCAAGGCCAGGACGCGATCAACACCGCCCGCGCCTTCAAAGAGGCGCTGCCGCTGACCGGCATCATCCTGACCAAAACCGACGGCGACTCACGCGGCGGTGCGGCGCTCTCGGTGCGCCAGGTCACCGGCGCGCCGATCAAGTTCGCCGGCACCAGCGAGAAAATCGACGGGCTGGAGGTTTTTGACGCCGAACGCCACGCCGGGCGCATCCTGGGTATGGGCGACATCGTCGCCTTGGTGGAACAAGTCACCGCCGGTGTGAATGTGGAGGCGGCGCAAAAGCTGGCCGCCAAAGTCAAAAGTGGCGCGGGTTTTGACCTCAACGATTTTTTGTCGCAGATTCAGCAAATGAAACAAATGGGCGGCCTGTCCAGCCTGATGGACAAACTGCCCGCCGCGATGGCGGCCAAAGCCGGTCAGGTGGATATGGACCGCGCGGAAAAAGACATACGCCGCAAGGAGGGCATCATCCACAGCATGACGCCGCTGGAGCGGCGCAAGCCCGATCTGATCAAAGCCACCCGCAAGCGCCGCATCGCCATGGGCGCGGGCGTTCAGGTGCAGGAAGTCAACCGCATGCTCAAGGAGTTTGAGCAAATGCAGGACATGATGAAAAAAATGAGCGGCGGCGGCATGATGAAAATGATGAAGCGCATGGGCGGCATGAAAGGCATGCCCAAAATGCCGTTCTAAGACCTCAGACGCTTCAGCCCCTTAGGCCACGCCGGCTTCCTGGCCCACCAGCGCCTCGCCGCGCAAGGTGAAGGTGCGGGTCTCGGTGATGCGCACATCGATCAACTGCCCCACCAACCGCGGGTGGCCTAAGAAGTTGACCACCCGGTTGCATTCAGTGCGTCCCATCAGCTCGGTGGTGTCGCGTTTGGACGCACCTTCCACCAGAATCCGCTGCACCGTGCCCACGCGGGCGCTGCTGATCGCCAGGATGTTGTCGTTGATGACTTTTTGCAGATGCTGCAAGCGGCGCAGCTTGACCTCATGCGGCGTCTCATCCAGCAGATTGGCAGCCGGGGTTCCGGGGCGGGGGCTGAAGATAAAGCTGAAGGAGTTATCAAAACCAATCTCGTCAATCAGCCGCATCAGCTTGTCGAAGTCGGCCTCGGTCTCGCCGGGGAAGCCGACGATGAAATCGCTGCTCATGGCCATGTCGGGGCGGATGGCGCGCAGCTTGCGCACCGTGCTTTTGTATTCCATGGCGGTGTAACCGCGCTTCATCGCCATCAAGATCCGGTCAGACCCGTGTTGCACCGGCAGGTGCAAATGGCTCACCAGCTTAGGCAAGCGTTCGTACGCGGCAATCAGGCGCGGCGTGAACTCATTGGGGTGGCTGGTGGTGTAGCGCAGGCGCTCGATGCCGGGGATATCGGACACGTATTCCAGCAGCGTGGCAAAGTCCGCCACCTCGGCGCTGCCACCCATGGGCGCGCGGTAGGCGTTGACGTTTTGGCCCAGCAGCGTGATCTCTTTGACGCCCTGCTCGGCCAGCCCGGCCACCTCGACCAGCACATCTTCAAACGGGCGGTGGATTTCTTCGCCCCGGGTGTAGGGCACCACGCAGTAGCTGCAGTATTTGGAGCAACCCTCCATCACGCTCACGAAGGCTGAGGCCCCGTCTACTTTGGCCGGTGGCAGGTGGTCGAATTTTTCAATCTCGGGAAAGCTGATATCGACCTGCGGCCGGTTCTGCAGCCGCCGCTGGTTCAGCAGCTCAGGCAGCCGGTGCAGGGTTTGCGGGCCGAAGACCACATCCACATACGGCGCGCGCGCAATGATGGCCGCGCCCTCCTGGCTGGCCACGCAACCACCCACGCCGATTTGCACGCCCTTTTTGGCCAGGTGCCGCACGCGCCCCAGGTCGGAGAAGACTTTCTCTTGCGCTTTCTCGCGCACCGAGCAGGTGTTGAACAGGATCAGATCGGCGTCTTCGACGACGTCGGTTTTTTCGTAGCCCTGCGCCGCGCCGAGTACGTCCACCATCTTGTCCGAGTCGTACTCGTTCATTTGGCAGCCGAAGGTTTTGATGAAGACTTTTTTGGCCATGGTGCAGCGGTTCGTGGTGTGTATCCAGAGGCTGGGGGTCTATGAGCAAAAAAGGCACTGGTTTGACAGTGCCTTTTTGCAAATCTGGTGGTGATAGGTGGATTTGAACCACCGACATCAGCATTATGAATGCTGCGCTCTAACCAACTGAGCTATATCACCGTTGGGGCGCGATTATAGCCAGCCCTATTTCAGCGGGTACGGCGCGGATACGGGGCGGGTAGCGCGCGTCAGCTGTTGCTGAATTGGGCCGGGCGCTTGTTGACAAAAGCGTCCATGCCCTCTTTCTGATCGGCCGTGGCGAACAACGCATGGAACAGGCGGCGCTCGAAATGCAAGCCGTCGGCCAGGCTGCCTTCAAAGGCCCGGTTCACGCTTTCTTTGGCCGCCATGGTGGCAATCTGCGAGTACGAACAGACCATGAGCGCGGCTGCCAGGGCCTCGTCCATGAGCTTGTCCAGGGGCACCACGCGGCTGACCAAGCCCGGCGCGCTCGGCCTCGGCGGCGTCCATCATGCGGCCGGTGAGCGCCATGTCCATGGCCTTGGCTTTGCCCACGGCGCGCGGCAGGCGCTGCGTGCCCCCGGCGCCGGGAATCACGCCCAGCTTGATCTCGGGCTGGCCGAACTTGGCGTTGTCGGCGGCGATGATGAAGTCACACAGCATGGCCAGCTCGCAGCCGCCACCCAGCGCAAAGCCGGACACGGCGGCGATCACCGGCTTGCGGATGCTGCGCATCGTCTCCCAATTGCGGCTGATGAAGTCGCTCTTGTACACATCGGCAAAGCTGTAGGTGGCCATGCCACCGATATCGGCCCCGGCCGCAAACGCCTTTTCGCTGCCGGTGATGACCAGGCAACCCAGCGCGGGGTCGGCGTCAAAGGCTTGCAGCGCGTGGCCCAGCTCGTCCATCAGCTGGTCGTTCAAGGCGTTGAGCTGCTTGGGACGGTTCAGGGTCACGATGCAAACTTTGTCGGCTTCGGTGCGGGTTTGGATGTATTCGTAATGCATTCGGAGTCCGGTGGGGTTTGGGAAAAGACGGTCGCAAGGACTCAAGCGGGCCAGGCCGTTGGGACCCGGCTGCCTGCCGCCAAACGCCAGGTGGTCACGCGCGCGGGCAAGGTCAAGGGCAGGCGCAGCAACTGCTTGTCGCGGCTGACCAGCGCCACGCAGCGGCGCGCCGGGCCCAGGACCGCGCCCAGATCGTCAAGCTTGTGGATGCGCCAGCCGCCCGAAGGCAACTCCACGCCCAGCCACTCATCCCCGGCGCACAGCCCGGCGCGCTGCGCTGCACTGCCGTGGAGCACGGTTTTGATGCGCAAAACGCCCGCAGTCTCGGTCACGCGCAGGCCCAGGCGCTGCGCGGGCTGCGCCGGGTCTTCATAGACCATGAATGTCCTGCGACTCCAGCAAGCGGGCGCAACGGCAATTCGCCGGTGCCATGCACCCAGGCCTTGATTTCTTTGGCCCAGGAGCGGCCGCTCAAGCTTTGCAAAACCGCCAAGACATCGGCCTCCTGCATGGGGCCGCCCTGGCAGCGCTGCCACAGGGCGCGCATCACGTCGTCTAGCGTGGCCTTACCTTCGCGGCGCAGCGTCAGGTCGATGCACAAAGCCACCAGCGCGCCTTTTTGGTAGTAGCTGATGGTGGCGTTGGGGGTGTTCTCGTCCTGCCGGTAGTACTTGACCCAGGCGTCAAAACTGGCTTGGGCCACGCTTTGCACCTTGCGCCCCGGTGCCTGCAGCACCTGGTTGATGGTCTTGTTGAGCAGGCGCACGTACACCGCGTCGTCAATCAGAGCGGCGCGGCGCAGCAACAGGTCGTCGTAGTAGCTGGTAAAGCCCTCAAAAAACCACAGCAGATCCGTGTAGTTTTCGCGGGTGTAGTCGTAGCGTGCGAAAGCGGCGGGGCGCAGGCGTTTGACGTTCCAGGTGTGGAAATATTCGTGGCTGATCAAACCCAAGAGCGTGGTGTAACCCTCGCTGGTTTTCGCTTCACCCAGGCGCGGCAAGTCGCGCCGCGCGGCAATCAGCGCGGTGCTGTTGCGGTGCTCCAGACCGCCGTAGTTGTCGTCCACCGCGTTGAGCAAAAAGGTGTACGACGCAAATGGCACGTCGGCCACTGCGGGCCGCCGCGCCGTGCCAGAAGCGGATCGCAGCTTCGCAGATTTTTTGCGTATCGCGCAGCAAGCGCTCCCCGTCAAAAGAGGGCAGCGCACCGGCGACCACGAAGCGGTGCACCACGCCACAGGCCTCGAAGTTCGCGCTCCAAAAGTCGCCCATCTCCACCGGGCAATCGGCCAGCTCGTCGTAATCGGCCGCGCGGTACACACCAAAGCCGCGCCGGTCCACGCGCTGCGCTGTCAAACCCGTGGCCACCTGCCAGGACGGATGCGCGGGCGCGGGCAGCAGTTCCAGCAGGTGTGGGCTGTCCTCGAAACCCTGCGCCATCAGGCACAAACTGGTGGCGTTGAAAAAGCCGCGCGCGCTGTCCAGCCAGGCGCTTCGTACCGAGTTGTCCAGGGCGTACACGGTGTAGCAAATTTCTACAGCCTGATCGGGATCGGTCTGCACATCCCAGGTGGCTTTGTCCACTTGGGTCAGGCCGCAGACGCGCCCGGCCTGGCGGCATTCCAGTCCTTGCAGATGCTTAGAAAACTCCCGCACCATGTAGCTGCCCGGAATCCACACCGGCAACTGCAGGCGCTGGGTGGCGGCAGGACGCGCCAGCGTGAGCGCTACGTGCCAATGGTGCGCGTGGGTGTCTGCCGGGGTGACCCGGTAATGCACCGGTGCATGTGCGGATACGGGCGCCGACTTCACACTGGCCTTGGGCGCGCGGGGCATGGGGCCTTAGAGCTTGCTGGTGTCGGCCAGCGCCTGCTCCACCCGCGCGTTGTCGATCGCGCCAGGAATGCGCGCGCCGTTTACGAATAAAAGCGTCGGGGTGCCGGTGATCTTGTATTTGCGGCCCAGCTCCACGTTACGCGCGATGGCGCCGGTGTCGCAGGCAGCGCTGGCCGCGCCCGCCGCTTGGTCGCGCAGCATCCAGTCCTGCCAGGCCGCTACCCGATCTTTGGCGCACCAGATGTCCTGCGATTTCTTCACCGAATCGGGCCCGAGCACCGGGTACAAAAACAAATACACGGTGACGTTATCGACCTTTTGCAAATCCCGCTCAAAGCGTTTGCAGTAGCCGCAGTTGGGGTCTTCAAACACAGCCATCTTGCGTTGGCCGTTGCCGCGCACCAGCGTGAACGCGTCTTTGATCGGCAGGCTGTCAAACGGGATCGCGGTCAATTTTGCGATGCGGTCTTCGGTGATATTGCGCCGGGTTTTGGTCTCGATGATCTGGCCGTCGATCAAAAAATCGCCTTTGGCGTCGGTGTAATAAATCTCGCTGCCGTTGACCCGCACCTCGTACAGGCCGCTGACGCCCGCCGGCTTGATCTCGTCAACGACTTTGAGCTGCGGCAGGCGCTGGGCCAGGGCCTGGCGGATGGCGGCTTCTTGCGCGCCAGCCGCCGCAGCCAGGACACATCAGGGTGACAACGCCGACTAGGCGCACAAATTGGTTCAAGAGCATAGTGATGAACAGAGGGTAAAAAATCAGGAAAGGCCCATGGCCTGGCGGGTGATCCAGTGCTTCAGGCCCGCGCTGCGGTCAAAACCGCGCAAGCCCCAGTTCCGGGCCTGGGCCACCAAGGTGTTGGGATGGTCAAACAAGCGCTGCAGCGCGTCCGTGGTGTTACCGACCAAAGCGAACGCGGTCTTGCGCTCGCGCTCGTAAGCACGCAAAACCTTGGCGTCACTCAAGGGGCGCCAATATGCGCGTTCGTCCAGTACGCGGGCCAAGGCCTGCACATCGCCCAAGCCCAGGTTCAAACCCTGCCCGGCCAGCGGGTGCACGGTGTGGGCGGCATCGCCGGCCAAAACCCAGGCCGAACCCGGCGGCCCGTCCGCGGCGGGCATCGCGCCGCTCCAATTCTGCGCCAACGCAAATTGCAAGGGCCAGGTTTGCCGCTCCGCGGTGATTTCTATCGCGCCCAACGCACCGTGGCTGGCAGCATGCAAGGCGGCATCAAACGCCGTGGCTTCCATTTCGCGCAAGGCCTGCGCCCGCTGCGGACTGACCGACCACACCACGGCGCAGGCTGCGCCCAGGGGACCGTCCAGCGGCAAAAGCGCCAGTACCTCGGTCGCTTCGCCCTCGCGGTTGAACCACTGCCGGGCGATTTCGCCGTGGGGACGTTCGGTGCGAACGCGCGTGGCCAGCGCATGCTGGCCATAGGGTTTTTGGTCGTACACCAGACCCCAGCCAGCGCGGCTGGTACTGGCGCGCCCTTCGCATACCACGGTCAGCGGGGCGGGACGGGGTGCGTCCACCCGCTCAATCAAACCCTGGAATTCAACCGCCTGCGCCAGCCGTGTCTCCAGGGCGGGCACATCCACCATCCAATTCAAGGCGGCGACGCCCTGCCCGGCGGCCTCAAAGTGCAGCAAGCCGCCGTTATCACCCGCCACCTCCATGGCCTTGACCGGGGTGGCATGCGCCGCATCGGGCCAACAGCGCAAGGATTCGAGCAAGGAACGGGATGCGGGGCTGAGCGCGTAGGCACGCACATCGCTGTGGCCGGGTGTCGCTTCAGGCTGCGCATCCACCAGCGCGACGCGCAGCCGTTTGGATGCCAGCTGCAAGGCCATGGCGCGCCCGACGATGCCGGCACCGCGCACACAAATATCAAATGGTCGGGACATCGCGGCATTGTAGGAGCCGGACCCCCGCCGCACGGGGCGCTGGGGGCAATCCCCTAACTACAATACGCGGCTCTTCTGAAGGAACACCCCCATGAGTTTGAAGTGCGGCATCGTTGGCTTGCCCAATGTCGGCAAGTCCACCCTGTTCAATGCCCTGACCAAGGCGGGGATCGCCGCAGAAAACTACCCCTTTTGCACGATTGAGCCCAATGTGGGCGTGGTGGAAGTCCCCGATCCGCGGCTGGCGCAACTGTCGGACATCGTGGTGCCCGAGCGGGTAGTGCCAGCCATTGTGGAGTTTGTGGACATCGCTGGACTGGTCGCCGGGGCCAGCACGGGTGAGGGTCTGGGCAACAAGTTTTTGGCCCATATCCGGGAAACCGATGCCACGATCAATGTGGTGCGCTGCTTTGAGGACGACAACGTGATCCACGTGGCCGGCAAGGTCGACCCGATTGCCGATATCGAAGTCATCCAAACCGAGCTGTGCCTGGCCGACCTGGGCGCGGTAGAAAAAGCCCTACACCGCGTCACCAAAACCGCGCGCTCGGGCGACAAAGAGTCCATCAAACTGGTGGCTATTTTGGAAAAATGCCAGGTGGCGCTGAACCAGGCCCAACCCGTTCGCAGCCTGGACTTCAGCAAAGAAGAGCTGCCGCTGCTGAAACAATTCTTTTTGATCACGGCGAAACCGGCCATGTTTGTGGCCAATGTGGCCGAGGACGGCTTTGAGAACAACCCGCTTTTGGAGCGGTTGCAGGCTTTCGCGGCCGCACAAAAAGCCCCGGTTGTCGCTATTTGCGCCAAAATGGAAGCAGAAATGAGCGAGATGGGCGACGAAGACCGCTTGATGTTCTTGGAAGAGCTGGGCCAAAGTGAGCCCGGCTTGAACCGCCTGATCCGCTCTGCGTACAGCCTTTTGGGGCTGCAGACCTATTTCACGGCCGGCGTCAAAGAAGTGCGCGCCTGGACGATTCATGTCGGCGATACCGGGCCGCAAGCAGCCGGGGTGATCCATACCGATTTCGAAAAAGGCTACATCCGGGCCCAAACCATTGCGTTTGAAGACTTTGTTGCCTACCGCGGCGAGCAAGGAGCCAAAGATGCTGGCAAGATGCGCGCTGAAGGCAAGGAATACGTGGTCAAAGACGGCGACGTGATGAATTTCTTGTTCAGTTCCTAAAGCCCCCCGTTGGCGCCAAGCCCTTTTTATTCCTAGGAGATATCCATGCCCGGCACTGCTTCCCAATATTGACCCGGACGGACTGCTGGAATTCTCCGTGGTCTACACCGACCGCGCGCTCAACCACATGTCGCAGCGCTTTCCAGGGCGTCATGCGCGACATCTCGGGCATGCTCAAAGACCGTGTACCACGCCCACTCGGCGGTGCTGGTGCCCGGCAGCGGCACCTTCGGCATGGAGGCCGTGGCGCGCCAGTTCGCCACCGGCAAAAACGTGCTGGTGATCCGCAACGGCTGGTTCAGCTACCGCTGGACGCCAGATTTTTGACATGGGCCACATCCCGGCCAGCATCCATCGTGCTCAAGGCGCGGCGCATCGAGCCAGGCACAGCCAGGCGCCTTGGGCGCCCTGCCCCATCGACGAAGTCGTCGCCACCATCCTGCGCCGAGAACACCGGCGGTGGTGTTTGCGCCGCACGTGGAAACTTCGGCCGGCCTGATGCTGCCCGACAGCTATTTGCGCGCCGTGGCCGATGCGGTGCACGCAGGTGGGCGGCCTGTTTGTGCTGGACTGCATTGCCTCGGGCGCGATCTGGGTGGACATGCAGGCCACGGGCGTCGACGTGCTGGTCACCGCGCCGCAAAAAGGCTGGAGCGGCTCGCCCTGCTGCGCCATGGTGATGCTCAGCGAGCGCGCCCGCACCGCCATCGACGGCACCACCAGCACCAGCTTTGCCTGCGACCTGAAAAAGTGGCTGCAGGTCATGGAAACCTACGAGAGCGGTGGCCACACGTACCACACCACCATGCCCACCGACGCGCTGACGCGCCTGCGCGACGTGATGCAGGAGACCCAGCGCCTACGGCTTTGACGAGGTCCGCGCCGAGCAGCGTCGAACTGGGCGACGCAAGGTGCGCGCGCTGCTGGAAGCGCCGCGGCTATCGCAGCGTGGCGGCGCGCCGGCTTCCAGGCCCCGGGCGTGGTGGTCAGCTACACCACCGACCCCGGACATGCAAAGCAGCAAAAAGTTCTGGGCGCTGGGCCTGCAAACCGCCGCCGGGCGTGCCGCTGCAGTGCGATGAGCCGGCCGACTTCATGACCTTCCGCATCGGGCTGTTTGGCCTGGACAAGCTGCACAACACGGACCGCAGCGTGGGGCAATTGGCGGCGGCGTTGGATGAGATGGGCTCTCGGACGGAGAAGGCGGCTTAGTTATCTATAGGCGCTGGGGTTCCTTATCGATGCTCGCCGAACCAAAGAACGTGTTTTCCATGTCTGGCGTTTGAAGGAGCGCCAAAAGCCATCCGGAAGTAAATCGTTACTCTGGTCTGCTGGGAAAAGTCAGGGATCTAGTCTTAACCTACCATGCGCGCCAAAGGCAGGCTGCTGGTCTAACAACTCCCAGCTAAACCTACGGGCAATCTCCGCCGGCGCGAAGGTAAAGCCTTTAACCTCTAGATAAGCACGATTCAACTGGCAAATTGCAACGTCTTCCACTTTGTGAACGATGATATTCGGATCATCCGGAGGAATTCCTGCAAGCTGTCTACTGCGAAGGGAAAATCCACCGTTACCCACATTAGAAATGCCGGGGGATGCCTTTTACCAAGAATTTATCGGAGCCAGGGTGCTCCAATATAGTCGTATTGCAAAAATTCGTCTGACCACATGGCAGTTTGCCAAACAAAACCGTCCCACTGTGCCATCAGGACATGGGATGTGGTGAAGTAATTGGCTAGTTCTTTTATGACGAATTCAGAATAATCATAGATAGACTCTATGGGTTTAATCTGGTGTCGGAAATGATCTTCCGCAGGCAAATGTGTCAATATCTTTGCATCAGCAAAGTCACATAAAGATGTGCAATGCAATAGTGCAGTCTTTGCCCTAGCGAATTCCACGCCGTCAACAATAATCAACGTGACACCAGGCAGCTGTAATTTCAAAAAATACTCTCGATTATGGTGGCACTATAATAAATATGTTTAAGGCTGTATTGCATTGAGTTTATATTTTGGCACAATCGTACCATCGGACAACTTAGCTGAATGCACGGACGGGCCCATTAATTTTTCCCAATCTTGTGCTGAATTCATAAACTGCTTATCCAGATCCCACTGCTCAGAGTATTCGCTATCCGCAGTAATAGGCCAAGCAGGGACACCTTGGGTAAAATGAATCAGCTTAGCATGCGACTTGCCGGGCGATAACACGGTAGATTGAACGGCTTCACCTTCGGCGCTGTCACTCGAGGAAACTCTGATTTGACGCAACTCGTCATAACCGACTAAATGGTTCCAATCGTCCGGTAAGCCACCGATACTGTCAGTCCAGGCAATTCCATGTAGCCCTTTATCGGTCGTTTGAATATAGTCTGGGGTCAGTACTCTGTTATCAGGGTGCTCGCAATTGAAAACCATCACAGACGCCCACTCGAAACGGGCCTTATTTTTGGCTACGGATACCGCCGGAATTTGCCCATTCACATCGCGAAGACCTGTAACGATATCGAATAATTCCTTGATATCGGCCTGGACTAGCATATCGGCGTCCATGAATATGGCCAATCCCTGAAAGTCGCAAAGGTAGGGAACCAAAAACCGCGACCAGGTGAATGGCGTCAAACCTTTGCGGGTAATTGGCAAGGTCTCCAAAACCAACGGCGTAATGGCTACCGGATACTCGGTACGAATAACAATTGAGTGCTGGAGTACGTTATAGGAAACGGGTTGGCGCGGGTCATAACCAATGAACACTTTTTGCATAGATGCGCCTTTTTTAGACATTAAACTTGATGTATCCCCAAGACTAAAGCTTTTGCCCAAGATAGTTAGTGAGGTCTACAATATTTTTTTTCACTAACGGAAGTGCGATCGCGGATGTATCGATCGTTGCATTATAAAGAGGCAAAGCAAAATCTAAAATGGTATTCATGTCATGAACACCACTAGTTTCCATTACGGCATTCATAATTTGAGCTTGGTTCGGGATTGATATGAACCGAGCTTGTTTTATATGGCCCATCAACTCTTTTTCGTTCCGGTCTAACTCTTCAAGGAGTTTTGCATTCGGAGTGCCTTTTTTGATCTTTCTTGTGGTGGCGATGCACTTTTTAGCAAAGTGGACACTTTTTTCTAGCGAAGCTTCAATTGCCTGTAAAGACTTTAGCAAGATTTTGCTGCGGACAATAGGGTCAATAGTTTGGGCGGCATCGTCGAACCTCACTGCAATTTTTTGTGAGTCCTTTGGTACATAAATGTCGATCGCCTCAGCTAGCGGAATATGCTCGAATCCTTGGATGTAGGCACCGCCCTCGGTGGCGTTTATCAAGCGAATAGGGTTTGCTTTGGCATTTTCAAATCCGGCAAGTTTTTCGAAATCATTATGAAATTGAGCGTAATCCTGCCGCGTTACCACCTCACCGCCGTAGTATCCGGCAACTTCATCACCTTTCCGGCTTATCTGCGCTGTTGGTTCCCCGAATCGCGAATTGTCGCTCATATTCTTCTGAGACATTACGGTACTTAATGAATCCGTCGCCGTCGGGCACCTCGATGCGGGTTTCACTATTGGCAGAATGATCAGAATACTGTTTGCCGTCGGCGAAAGAAAGATCCTGGCCAACCAATATGATTTCTTTGCACTTCCAGTGCATCGCGATAAAGACGCAATCCAGTGAGATGGATCCTCCACTGGAGATGAAGGTCGTGTCGCCGAAAGAGTTCAGATAACCCATCTATCTACTTGCGTGTTTGCGTTAAAGCAGAACGTGTGCTTAAACCTCGGCCCGTAGATATTGAAAAAATCGAGGATTGCAGCACACACCTACCATCAACGCATCAATTTCAGATGCGTCAACGCCATCGAGAAAATAGGCAATGTCGCCCGGGTCGGCAACAGCTACGATATCCGGCACGATCTTCGCCCGGTGTAGAGCTTTGGCGGCTTGTGCGGTCGCGATAAGCAGATGCACGGCCCTTCAGGCCAGATAAGAGATGGATATTTTTATCCAGTGAGGGGCCGGGTGAGATGATCACCACAGGCAGGCCCACAAAACTGTCTGAAAGCGTCTTTATGCTGGGGATCTTGGCAATGTGCAGGCAGATTTTTTAAACCTTGTTCAAGCCACAACGTTCCGAATGTATCGACTGTTTTGTGCTCAGATGCCGCATGCGATAGTTGCATGTTGAGCTGAGCCAACAAATCGTTTGCGGTATCTGGAAGCCCCTCTTTGAATACTGTGACACGGCCAGGAAGAGTCCGACCGAACAGCTTTACGTACCCGTATACGTCCGCGTCTTTGTAAGTCGATTCAAGGTAATGCACCTGAGGTGACGCGTTAACTGGCCGATCGCTTGAACCAACGACAAGGCACCGCTTTTGCCCTCTCTTTAATCATACTCGCATCAGGACTTGCTACAATACGCCACGCAACGCGATGATGACGCTGCTTTGGTCCAGTCCCAGGCAAGCGGCAACAGGGCATCCAGCAATGCGTCGCGACCCATCCTCCGACGCGCATCAGCGTCCTGGTGGCCGCAAATGCCCAGGTAGCGCTGGGTCCATGGCTTGATGAATGTTTCGCACCGGCGCAGGCAGGTGAGATAACCTTCCAACTCGTGGTCAGTTTGGCTTCTGGCAATTAGCTCCTGCCACCTCTGGGAATTGTGCTCTCCATTCTTGAGTTCGCCCAAAATTCCCCGGAATCGATCAACCGCCGCGCGGGTAGTCAGCTCATCGCCGGCCATACCCGCACTCAATGCATCCTGACTGGCTTCAGATGCGCGTTTTACAATATCTTTCAGCGTTACTGAATCAGTGGTAGCAGTTTCCAATTTGAGATATTTCCTATATTAATTTGGAATCTGCATGTGATCTATTTCAGCAACTGCATCACCGCTTGGGGTTGCTGATTCGCTTGAGCAAGCATAGCTGTAGCAGCTTGTTGGATGATTTGATTTTTTGCAAGCTCTGAGCTGGCTTTTGCGTAGTCGGTGTCCATAATGGTGCTACGCGACTGGGTAGCATTTGTAGATATATTTGCCAGGTTGTCAACTGCATATTCCATTTGGTTGATGCCTGCACCGATAGCTGCTCGCTGCAAGTTAATTTTCTCAAGCGCCGATCCGATGGTTTCAATAGCCGTAGATGCCGCCGAAGCGGCGCCAATCGAGGCTGCCGCAGTGCCACTTTGCACACTAAGGCCACTGAGCCCCATGGCACCAATAGTTACGCTGATAGTTTGCCCGCTCGATTGACCTGCCTGGTAGGTGAACGTAGTCGAAGATGCCAGTAGCGCTTGGTCATTCCAAGCGGTTTCACTTGCGATTTTACCAATTTGTGTGGCAAGTGCCTGAAACTCCTTGTCCAAATACCCTCGCTGGGTTGAGGAATACGTACCGTTATTCGCCTGAACCGCCAATTCACGCATCCGCTGGAGCATATTGGACTGCTCGATCATCGCACCCTCAGCCGTTTGCATCATATTGATGCCATCATTGAGATTGCGTATCGCCATGTTCAGACCGCGAATCTGGGAGGTCATGTTTTGGCCAATGGCAAGTCCGGCCGCGTCGTCTTTGGCTGAGTTCACTCGGGTACCGGTGGAAAGTTGCTCCATCGTTGTACTCATTTTGCGGGCGTTGGTCACTAATGCATTTTGCGAATACAGCGCGCTGACGTTTGTGTTGATAGTGGACATGGTCTTGCTCCAAAGCTCGTTAAATTAACTTTCGAAAAAATACCGGTTTAAGCTACACAATCATTGATGTCGGCCAACCGATGGCACAAGATCTATTAAGCATTTCTTGTGCCAAGTTGCTAGGGCAAGTTTTTGCCGGTTTCCGGACAGCCTTGCCGCCTCAGAAAAAATGCTGGTGCTGGAGAGGCTCTAGTTGACACTGTGGTTAACCCAGCAATGTCGCAACGAAATCAGCACACA